>CAXUMK010000417.1:0-3700 GCA_964251885.1 uncultured Segetibacter sp.
AGCTCCATGAAAAGATATCGTACAAGTGAGTGACACAACAGAAGTTCCACAAAGATTTTTTGTTGGCTTCCAAAAAAGATACATTCTGATATGCAACCCTTACTCTTTGCGTAAAGCATAGAAGCATAAGACCAAAAAATGACACCTGTTTCAATTTTCCAGAGTGATTATGTGTACTACCTTTGCGTGGCCATTAAAAAAAAAATCAAAAACCGTATTATGGACTACCGCATAGAAAAAGATACAATGGGCGAAGTAAAGGTTCCTTCACATGTTTACTGGGGAGCCCAAACACAACGCAGCATCGAAAATTTTAAGATAGCGCAGGATATAAACCGGATGCCCAAAGAAATCATCAAGGCATTTGCTTACCTTAAAAAAGCAGCCGCTCTTACCAACCTTGACGCCGGTGTTTTGCCAAAAGAAAAGGCGGATTTGATCGGTCAGGTGTGCGACGAAATTCTTGAAGGTGAACTCGATGACCAGTTCCCTCTCGTAGTATGGCAAACCGGAAGCGGCACCCAAAGCAATATGAATGCAAATGAAGTAATTGCCTATCGCGGTCATGTTATAAAAGGCGGACAACTAAGCGACAAAGAAAAATTTTTGCACCCAAATGATGATGTGAACAAATCACAATCTTCAAACGATACTTTTCCAACCGCAATGCACATTGCAGCTTATAAAATTCTTGCAGAAGTGACTATTCCCGGCATACAAAAATTAAGGGATACGCTTGCAGCAAAAAGCAAAGAATTTATGCACGTAGTTAAGATTGGCCGCACTCACTTTATGGATGCCACCCCTCTTACTCTCGGCCAGGAGATCAGCGGATACGTAAGCCAGTTAGACCATGGATTAAGAGCTATCAATAACAGCTTAACTCATTTAACAGAACTTGCCCTGGGCGGCACTGCAGTTGGCACCGGCATCAACACGCCGGAAGGATATTCAGAAAATGTGGCAAAGCACATTGCTGCGTTAACCGGATTGCCTTTTGTAACTGCTGAAAATAAGTTCGAAGCTCTTGCTGCACACGATGCCATTGTAGAAGCGCATGGTGCACTTAAAACGGTTGCTGCCAGCCTGATGAAAATTGCCAATGACGTGCGGATGCTGTCTTCGGGACCACGCAGCGGCATTGGTGAAATTTTTATTCCTGACAATGAACCCGGTTCTTCCATCATGCCGGGCAAAGTAAACCCTACACAAAGCGAAGCGCTTACCATGATCGCTGCACAGGTTTTAGGAAATGATGTATCTATAAATGTTGGCGGAGCAATGGGGCATTTCGAGCTCAATGTTTTTAAGCCGGTTATGATCTACAACTTCCTGCATAGTGCAAGATTGATAGGCGACGGCTGCGTAAGCTTCAACGATAAATGTGCCGTTGGCATAGCAGCAATTGAAGCAAACATCAAAAAGCATGTAGACAACAGCCTGATGCTGGTAACTGCGTTAAACACAAAAATTGGCTATTACAAAGCTGCCGAAATTACACAAAAAGCACACAAAGAAGGAACCACTCTAAAAGATATGGCCGTAAAGCTGGGATATGTTACATCCGAAGAGTTTGACCAGTGGGTTGTTCCGGGAAATATGGTGGGTGACTTACAATAATTCAATAGTTTTTGATACTGCTCGCGGGATAAGATTGTGCATTGCTGAATAATGAAAAAAAGTACAAGTGTGCGACGCAACGATGACTCATAGTAGTAGTGCAGACTGGCTCCAAAAAATTACTGCACATTCTTATGCGACAGGAAATATAATAAAACAATCCTTCATTAGCATCTTGAGTTGCATTTGACGTTCTGAAACATTTTAGATACTTTCATCCCATATACTTGTGCAACTATGAACAAACAAAGCCGCAGAAAATTTATTGCAACTACATCACTCATTGGCGCTGGTTTAACCGCTGCCGCTCAAACCGAAACAGGCAAGAAAATGACAAACAAGGTTATTCACCACGTTTTCTTTTGGTTAAAGAATCCGGGTTCTAAAGATGATTTGAATAAACTGATTGAAGGATTGCGCACACTCGAAAAAATTGAAACCGTCAGAAAAATTCACATCGGCATTCCTGCTGCAACAGAGCAACGTTCCGTGGTAGATGCAACTTTCAGCGCCTCTGAACTTTTATTTTTTGACGACCTCGCCGGACAGAAAACTTACCAGACTCACCCGGTGCATCTGAAGTTTGTAGAGAATTGCTCACACTTATGGGAGAAGGTGATCGTATATGATGTAGTTGACGCATAAGGCATGATGATGTCATGTAATTCATGCTTATTTATCCGCAACTTAAAAATGATAAAAGAAAAAACGCTTCTGTCAAGACGCATTTGCATCAGCCTGTATTTCTTTTTTTATGGATTTATCTTCGCTACCTGGGCTTCACGTATTCCCAATATACAGCAGCACCTCAACCTATCCGAAACTCAATTAGGAGCGGTTCTTTTAGCCATGCCCGTTGGCTCATTTATAACCGTACCTTTTTCGGGTCATTTTACTTCAAAGTTTGGAAGCCGTAAAGTCGTTATTATCGCCTCTGTTATCTATGCTTTGCTGTTAACGGGAATTGGCTTTTCAGCATCTGTTTTACAACTGACTGCTTGTCTTTTTCTTTTTGGCTCCGCCGGTAATATGTTTAATATTTCCGTCAACACGCAAGCCATTGCATTAGAGGGATTGTACAAAAAAACAATCATCTCTTCCTTTCATGGTATGTGGAGCGTTGCCGGGCTTGCTGCGGCATCTTTAGGTACTTATTTTATCGGAAGAGGCTTCCCCGTAAGATCTCATTTTTTATTGAATACCGTAATCGCACTTTCTTTCTTAATCATATCGATACCTTACCTTTTAACTGATGACGTTAAACAATATCAGAAACGTCCTTTTTTCACTAAACCCGATAAAGCTTTTTTAGGTCTCGGCATTATCGCCTTTTGTTCTATGATCTGCCAGGGAGCCATGTTTGACTGGAGCGGAGTGTATTTTAAAAAAGTAATTGCAACCGACAAGGCGTATATCGGTTTTGGTTATACAGCCTTTATGATCTCAATGACTTTCATCCGGTTCATAACTGACTGGCTCACGCAAAAAATCGGCTTCACAAAAATCATTACCTGCTGCGGTATCTGTTCTTTTACCGGCTTGTTGATCGCCGTATTTTTCCCTTATCTAATTCCTGCAACCTTCGGATTATTTTTGGTTGGCATCGGCGTGTCGCCGGCTATTCCGTTAGTTTTCAGCGCTGCCGGAAAATCCAAAACGCTCCCTCCTTCAGTTGCCATTGCTGCTGTTTCGTCTGTTGGAATGATCGGCCTTTTGATCGGCCCGCCAATAATCGGTTTTATCGCAGGCGTTACTAGCCTCAAAATTTCATTTCTTATACTTTCTCTTTTTGGAGTAGCCATCAGCGTCGCTGCTTTGGTCATTGAGAAGCAGGAATAAACGAAGAGAAAATGATGTGTTGCTTTTCTCATTTTCACAATCATCAATATCCGCAGGTTTTTTTCTTTTTTGTCAGTCATCTTTAGAATCCCTGATTTGTCATTTGTTGCGTCGCACACTTCATCTTCAGTGCAACAAGCAGCAATAAAAGTAGCCCCCTAAACCCCAGAAGGGGACTTGAAGAACAACCATGAAACCAAAATACGAAAGCCCCGTAGTGTTAAAGTTTAATCAGGAAGAC
>CAXUMK010000418.1:0-3684 GCA_964251885.1 uncultured Segetibacter sp.
GAAAGCTTCATTCATTCCGGTGCAATGAACGAATGTAAAGTGCAGGTAGTAAATGTGCACAGCGAATTTATAAACGAAGAAAACGTTTC
Source organism: uncultured Segetibacter sp. (assembly GCA_964251885.1). GTDB lineage: Bacteria > Bacteroidota > Bacteroidia > Chitinophagales > Chitinophagaceae > Segetibacter. Next base: position 90 of record CAXUMK010000418.1, read on the forward strand.
TGAGAAACTGGATGGGCTGGACGGCCTGTTAGTAGCGCCGGGATTTGGTCATCGGGGGATAGAAGGAAAAATAGTTGCTGTAAGATATGCAAGAGAAAATGGCCTTCCTTTTTTTGGAATTTGTTTAGGAATGCAAATGGCGGTGATTGAATTTGGCCGCACCATTTTAGGTCTTGCAGATGCTCATAGTACTGAAATGGATTCGCGTACTTCTAACCCGGTAATAAACATGATGGAAGAACAAAAAAAGATTACCAAAATGGGCGGAACTATGCGGCTCGGCGCTTATCCCTGCAGGATTAAAGAGGGCACACTTGCATCAGAAATATATTGCAATACACTTATTACTGAAAGGCACCGGCACAGGTACGAATTTAACAACGACTACCTTGAGCAGTACGAGAACGCTGGTATGATGGCAAGTGGAGTCAATCCTGAAACCGGTTTGGTAGAGATTATAGAGATCCCAAATCATCCTTTTTTTATTGGTGTTCAATACCACCCGGAATTGAAAAGCACAGTTGAAAACCCTGCGCCTCTTTTCGTTCATTTTATAGCTGCTTCAAAAAAATATAATGAGAAAAGATTATCGCTAAAAAACCCGATGCTGCATAGTGAACTGATATAAGAAACTTTCTGTTTCTACATTTTGAAAAGCCTGTCTGCCTGCAGACAGGCTTTTTATTTTCTAAGAAACTGCTTTAAAAACAATTTCCAGTTGAAGAATAAACTTGAGAGACCTTTTTTTGCCGAATGATTTTCATCAATAGAAAGAACAGAAAAAAACAAAAAAAGCAACAGGATAACCGAACCATTTATTATGTGTACCATTTTTAATTTGCTTTTAGCTAAGGGTCTAAAGTAAAAATTAAGCCAAATTGATATACAGGCACAAGCAAGACAGGTATATCTTTTTTAACCTTAAAAGGTTCTTAAAATGGCATTCTTATTCTAAAAAAGGGAAACTTACCTTTTACAATTTATAAAAGAATTTCATGATTGTAAAACGAGAAAAGAATACTTTTTATTTTGGTGAAATTAGAATTACATTTCAGGAACCGTGTCAGGCACTACTAACCTACCCATTGTTTTAGAAGATATTTCCTCGACCGAAACTCCCGGAGCTCTTTCGACTAATAAAAATCCTTCGGCAGTTACGTCTATAACAGCCAAATCGGTAACTATTTTTTTAACGCAACCAACACCTGTAAGCGGAAGAGTACATGCTGGCAACAATTTACTTTCGCCTTTAGGATTGGTATGCTGCATCGCAACGATTATGTTTTTTGCGCTGGCAACCAGGTCCATCGCGCCTCCCATTCCCTTAACCATCTTGCCCGGTATTTTCCAATTGGCTATATCACCCTTTTCACTTACTTCCATTGCACCCAAAACAGTCAGGTCAACTTTGCCTGCTCTTATCATTCCAAAGCTTTCTGCACTGTCAAAAAAAGCTCCGCCGGGTATTACAGTTACGGTTTCCTTTCCCGCGTTTATTAGGTCTGCATCTATTTCCTCTTCTACAGGGTAAGGTCCCATGCCCAATATTCCATTCTCACTTTGAAAAATAATGGTCATTCCTGCCGGTATATAATTACTAACCAAAGTAGGAATACCGATGCCCAGATTTACATACATTCCATCGTGTAGCTCCTTTGCAATCCGTTTAGCAATACCAAATTTATCTAAACTCATAAAGGCTGATTTAGCAGTTTATGAATATGAGGCATTTTAATCAGCTCTGTAAACTGGCGGTCTAACTCCCAGCTCAATACTGAATTTAAAGGAAAAATTTTTTTAACACTGTACTTTACAAGTGCTGTTACCTTCTCTATACCTTCTTGGTTTAATCCGCTTTCCAAATAGGCATTTTCCTCGCCTGTTTTCATATCGCTCTGAAGATCTTCAGCATCATCTAAAAGCAGCAGGGTGCTGATAAGTGCAAACCATTGTTCACCTATTTTTTTAAATAAAGATTCTGAAAATTGCATGGCAGATAAAGAATATAAAAACACATCACCCCTATGTAAAGCTTTAAATGGAGTAGCTAAGGAATTAAGAATATTATCATTCCCGCCATTAAAATAATCATTTACCTCTTGCAGCCAGGCGTGGTTTACAGAAACAGGTCTTACAAGTTCTGAACATTGCACAATTGCATTCTGATAAGATATTTTCTTTGTTTCTTCAAGCGCACTTATATGACCTATTTGTTCCATTGTACCTATAAATTTTTCTGACAAAAGATCTTGCTTGTTAATGCCCAGTCTAAATAGCAAATCAACAACAAGCGGGATAAATAAATATCCGGGTGCAGGTCTTAGATATAACAGCTTCTCATGCCAGTATAAATTATTAACAGGTGGTTCTCTGTCAACGAAAAAATGAGCTATCTTATCGTCTACTCCGTAATTGATACCTAAATAATCTGCCGAAATAAACATGCTGAATGGTGATTAATGTTTTAACTGAACTGTTCGCCGCTCTATTCTCTTCTCATAATTTTGCCCCTTGCATATTCTATGAACATATATACCTGCAACATGAATTTCATCAGGATCTAATTGGCCCGGCGAAACAAGATCTTCCACTTCAGCAATGGTTATCGTTCCTGCCTTTGCCATTGACGTAGAAAAATTGCGGGTAGTTTTGCGAAATACAAGATTTCCTAAAGTGTCGCCTTTCCATGCTTTTACTATTGCAAAATCTGCGTGCAAGGCATGCTCCATCAAATACATTTTGCCGTTAAATTCTCTTGCTTCTTTTCCCACAGCTATTTCGGTTCCATATCCGGCGGGTGTATAAAAAGCCGGTATTCCCATCGCAGCCATTTCAATACGCGTAGCCAAAGTACCCTGCGGTATTAAATCAACTTCTAATTCGCCTGACAAAAGCTGTCTTTCAAACTCTGCATTTTCACCCACATAACTGCTCATCATTTTTTTAACCTGCCTGGTACGCAGTAAGGTGCCAAGCCCAAAGTTGTCAACGCCTGCATTATTTGATATGCATGTCAGTTGCTTTACCTTTTTTCTTACAAGAGCATTTATACAATTTTCAGGTATGCCGCAAAGCCCGAATCCTCCAAGCATAATCGTATTTCCATCTCTTATGTCGTAAATAGCTTCATCGGCATTTTCAACTGCTTTGTTCATATCGGCGGCAAGATTTATAAGGTTATAAAACTGGCTTAGGAGGCTGCATTCTGCCGTTCTCTGTTTTGTTGTGGTTCATAAATTCATACAGCGAGTCGTACAGTTGTTTTTGAATATCAGGATGCTGCTGGTAATATTTATAGCTTGAATAGAACTCTTTCCTGGAGGTATTGTTTACTTTAAAAACCTGCTCGTATAAGGTGCTGCGCTTCTTTTTTATATTTGTGGTTGAATCTTTTGAAGCAAAATTATTAATAAATTCATCTGTTCTTATCATATCATAAACAACCTTTTGCATTTTTTGCGGAGCAAGAATACCTTTTGGAACCGGGCTTGAAGAACAAGCGATAAAAATCATTAACAGAAAAAAAATGGAAGCAATTTTCATTTCAGTTCCTGTTGATATTTTGATATGTTTGTTACATCCAGTTTCTGCAGAG
>CAXUMK010000419.1:0-3621 GCA_964251885.1 uncultured Segetibacter sp.
ATTACTAAAATAACCAAATAAAGATGTGTCCACACGGTAGGTACAAGAGAGTGACACAACCGGAGCAGAAGAAAGAACAAATGTTTGTCCCCCAAAAACCTTCAGTTAATAAGAAAAGGATCACACTTATACGCTTTTTTCAATTTTCAGCAAGCACAATGACTTTGCATGAAGTTTAATGCTTATTCATGAATTACTTTTGCCAAAAAATATTACAAATGAAAATAAGCCGTTTATTCATGCTGCTTGCAGCTTTTATAGTAACTGCAGATTCAGTACATGCCGGACCGGGAGGAAACGACCCGAAGTCAATTTTATACATAGATAAGTCGAACATGAATTTGTCGCTTAAGCCCGGCGACAACTTTTACCTGTATGTAAACGGTAACTGGATTAAAAACAATCCGATACCTGCCAGTAAAACAAGTTGGGGAAGTTTTCTTGTTCTGCGCGAAGAAAGCTCACAAAGGCTAAGAACGATTTTGGAAGAAGCTTCTAAAAATACAGGCAAAGACCGTACAACACAGATGATTGGAGATTTTTATGTTAGTGGAATGGATAGTTTAGCCGTACAGTCAGCAGGAATAACCCCAATTAAAGGTGATCTTGACCGTATTTCGGATGTAAAAAATATACAGGCAGCCCTCACCGAAGTGGCTACCCTTAGAACTCTTGGTTATAGCAGCCCTTTGTTTCGCATGAGCGTGGGACAGGATAGAAAAAATGTGGATCAGTACATCCCGCAATTGAACCAGGGAGGAACCACATTACCCGACAGGGATTATTACCTTAAAAATGATGCACGCAGTATGCGCATCAGGGAAGCGTATAAAAATTACCTGATGCAGTTGTTTTCGCTAAGCGGTGAAGCCGGTTCTTCTGCTGCTGCAAGTGCCGATGCAGTGATGCGTATAGAGACGGCGCTGGCAAAAGTTCAATATACCCGCGTAGAACAACGCGACCCTTATAAGACATACAATAAGTTTGCGATCAAAGACCTGAATGCTTCAACACCGGATATAAACTGGAATAACTTGTTCGTTCAAATGAAAGTTCAGGCCGGTGACAGTGTTTTGGTTGATAATCCTGCTTTTTTTAAAACAGCAGATGTATTATTGGGCGCACTTCCTTTGAGCGACTGGAAAAGTTATTTAAAGTGGTCGGTACTAAAAAGCAGTGCGCCTTTTTTAACCACGGCTTTTGTGGATGCTAATTTTAAATACAACCAGGTACTTTCAGGCCAAAAAGAACAAACACCAAGATGGCAGCGTATTGCTTCACTGATCGATAATTCATTGGGAGAAATGCTGGGGCAGTTATACGTAGAAAGGTATTTTAAACCCGAGGCAAAACAAAGAATGCAGGATCTGGTTAGCAACCTGCAGGCTACTTTTGAAGAAAGAATTAAGCGTCTCGACTGGATGAGTGAAGAAACAAAGAAAAGAGGTATTGAAAAATTACACGCCTTCACTAAGAAAATTGCTTATCCTGACAAGTGGAAGGATTACCAGGGGGTTACCATCGCAAAAGACGATTTTATTGGTAACATACACAGAGCCGATATGTGGGAATACAACGATATGGTAAGTCACATGGGCAAGCCCGTTGATCGTACACGCTGGGGTATGACACCCCCTACTATCAATGCTTATTACAGTCCGGTAAATAATGAAATTGTTTTTCCCGCAGCTATTTTGCAATCTCCCTTCTTCGACTTCGGCGCTGATGATGCAGTAAACTATGGCGGAATTGGGGCTGTAATTGGTCACGAAATGACACACGGTTTTGATGACCAGGGCCGCCAGTATTCTTCAACAGGAAAACTGGAAGACTGGTGGACGAAAGAAGATGCTGATAAATTTAAAACAAAAGCAGACCAGGTAGCCAACCTGTACAATAGCTTCACTGTTTTAGATACCATGCATTTGAATGGAAGACTGACATTAGGTGAAAACCTTGCTGATCTGGGTGGTTTGAGTATGGCGTACGATGCCTTTACCAAAACACCACAATTTAAAGAAGGTAAAAAGATAGATGGATTTACCCCGGCACAACGCTTTTTTGTAAGCTGGGCACAGGTGTGGAGAAATAATACTCTTCCTGAAACACAGGAGCAGTTGGTAAAAACCGATCCTCACTCGCCAGGCATGTACCGTGCAAATGGCGCTGTTATGAATATTGATGCATGGTATGCTGCATTCAACATACAACCCGGTGATAAAATGTACGTTCCGAAAGATAAAAGAACTTATATCTGGTAAATAATAAGTCAGTCATAAGTCATTGGGTCAATAAGTCAATAAGTCAATAAGTCATTAGGTGATTACGCCGATGTTGGTGTTCTTCACCAACATCTTTTTGCTCATCTATATTTGCAGGTGAAGAACACCTGCAAAGGCGGGAAAATAACCGGATGCAACGAGCGTACAACTCCCGTTTTATTAAAGACAACAGCCAAAAAGGGCAGTTAGCTGCACTGCAAGGGTACTAACGTACCCTTGCAGCCTCGAACAAGAGCGCTACTTTGTACTCTACGCTCAGGCTGCGGTCAACAGGAAGTAGACCAAAAAGCCCCGATACCTCACAGGCAACGGGGCTTTTCGTCTACTCCACTTAATGTTGCAGAAGTTCTATTCGTCATGAGAGCGTTATAATATTTTCTCTCGTATCAATACAAAACTTTGAACCTTCTAAAAAATCCAGTCCAAGAAGTCCGTTGTAGTTGGAAAAAATACCATGAGCTAAAAAATCATATACTTGAATTTGAAACTTTTCTTTTATCAACCCAAGTGAAGCGAAACTATTAATTTCAAAAACTTCTGTTTCAATTATGCCATTTGCAGTTTCAATTTCAACAGTTCCAATGTTGTCTTTTAGGTCGTGCCCAAGCAAGTACAAAGCATTGCTGTCAATGGTTGTATTTGTTGCTCCTGTATCTAAAATCATTCTTAATTCATACTTGTTATCAATTTCCACGTTTACAAGTATCAACCCGCTTTCAGGTTCTCTTTTAAATTTATAGGTCATTTTTTAACCCGGTTAAAAATGCCTGTCATTTTCCTTGTGGGTCTGAAAGAGCCCGTATAAATCAAGGTTATTTTGTCAAAGTTTGAAGTCTTGTCCCTGCCGATATAACAAACTTCTTTTTTATCCTTGCTATGAAATAAAGGAATGCCCGATAGAACATCAATTTTGCTATCGTCCATGATCGGATTTCCGAGTAAAACCCACTCATCTGGATAAAGGGCTTTAATGTCTGCAATATTTATTAGTTGTCCCATTAATTGATGTCTTTATACCGCAAATTTAAAGATTTTGCCTATCATAGCAAAGCGTGGGATGTTGCCGGCGCATTTCTGCCAACGAACAAATATTGCCGATAATGAGGAAGTTGAAAAACTTTCGCCCGGCAACCGAAGTTCAATTGAAAACTTTTGATGAAGATAAAAACAAAAAGCCATACAGCAGACGTCAAGCCCGAACCAAAGCTGATAAGCGATATATGGGCAGTCGCTTCAATCCCGCAAAAAAATCGGGACAGGCTGTCCAGCCCACTCTTGGCAATACTCTTGTTTCAACAAGGAGTAGAACAAAAAGCTTCGCTACCTCACAGGCAACGGG
>CAXUMK010000420.1:0-3574 GCA_964251885.1 uncultured Segetibacter sp.
CCGGGCTGCATTACTACTATGAGTCATCGTTGCGTCGCACACTTATACTTTTGTTTATTATTCAGCCATGCACTACTTTCCTCCTTAGTAGGAATCTTATCCCCTTACCGTATAAAAACATAGCCGGCTTTTTTAGTGAACATTGTTTTTAAATGTATAAAACAGGAGGCCGTTATTGTTGCGGGCTACAACTAAAACATCTCCGTATTTTGCAGTATGCAACCACTTTAAGTCGCGTATCTGATCTTTAAGTTCAGAAAGATTTGGTTGAGGCAGGTAATTTACGGCTTTTTGATGATCAATAGTAAATAAAGCCAAAGGCTGTGCATCGTATCGCCCCTCGTAAGGAATAACATCAAAAAAGTTTCCTCCACTTAGATACACATTTGAAGCGGTGCCCAAAGAATGTATCTTCTGAAAAGAAAAAATGGGAGCTAACTGCAGATCTGCCGGTAAATCTTTTACCGCAAAGTTTCCTTTACCATCTCCATAACAAATGGCAGAACCTAATCTTTCGGCTAACAAAGGTTTTATTGTATCAATCCACCCATAGAACACATCTTTCATTGGCACTCCTGCATATTCTGAATACAGCAGGTAATGTTTCTTTAAAAGTGGTAAAGTTCTTTCAACTTCATCTTTCGCCAGGAAAGGATATTCTTCTCCACCCGAAGTATACGAAAGCAACTGGTCTATCTGCCCGTTTTTGTCATAGTCAGAAACATATAGCCTGACTGGTCCGTTTTTACCGCTCCAGAACTTATTATTCCAACCCCAGTTGCCTGCCAGAATATCTTTGTTTCCATCACCATCTACATCATCTATAAACAGGCTTTGCCACCAGCCCGAAGAGTGGGGAACAGTTGTAGGTGTAAACTTTCCATTTCTATTTATAAAAACAGTTACAGGCATAAACTCGCCGGCAACTACTAAATCCGGTAAACCATCATTGTTCAAATCACTGAACGATGCTGAAGTAACCATTCCGATATGTAAAAGAGGAATAACATTTTGCCCGGCTATGGTAAAATGACCCTTGCCATCATTCACTAACAGATAAGAAGATTGAGGTACCCCATACGCTTTGGCATTTGCAAGAGTTCCGACAAAAACATCTTTATCGCCATCGTTATCAATATCAGCAACAGTTACGCAGGATTTGTTTTCAAAGATCGCAGGCAAAGCATTTGTTGATTTTGAGAAATGTCCTTTGCCATTATTTATATACAACCTGTCTAATAAAGAGCTGTCATTTCCGGTTACTTCATTCCCTCCGCTTACAACATACAAATCCAGGTTGCCATCGCCATTGGCATCAAAAAATGTGGCATCCACATCTTCACAATTCAAGTCTGCATTGAAGACTGCGGCATCTGCATTTATAAAATCGCCATTTTGTTGCTGTATCATCAATGCCCCCGGCTGTCCTTTAGCTCCGCAGGCATAAAAGTCATCGAGCCCATCTCCGTTTACATCACCAACTGCTATTTTTGGTCCGCGGGTCGACTCTTCATGCGGTATCAGGTATTGTGTATTGAAATCAATAAAATCGTTCTCCTTATGGCTCCAATTGACATTCATATTATTGATTGGTGTAAGAAAAGGAACTGCAGGCTTGAAAAAAGTGTTGTAATCAAATTTGCCAAAAGCTTCTTTTTGAGCTACCAATAATTGTTTACTGACCGAAGGGTTTTTAATTACCTGGTATTTTTGATCAGGCCAAACAATGAGTAAACTATCTATTGCGGCTAAAGAGTCTAAACCGAAATGCAGCCTGGTATCTGATGAAGATTCAAAACCTCTGGTCAGCATCAATTCCTGGTACTGCATCTTTTGTTTTTGAAAAATATACGCTTTGCACCCTATCCCTGTTTTATTTAAACCCTCACCTTTAAAAGAGATAGAGATGTAATTTTTTCGTGGCGCTTTATTTTTCAAAATAATTGCAGGAGCATCTATTGAATTGATAACCAAATCTACATTCCCGTCATTATCTAAATCGGCATAAGCTGCTCCATTAAAATACCCCTTCATGCTTCCTGTTCCCCAATTATCACTTACATCGGCAAAGCTCAACTTTCCGTCGCCTTTATACAAGTATGGATGCGAACTCCCATCCGGCATTTTTTCTAAGGCCACATCATCCAGTTTGTCAGAACTATTCAAAGTCTTATGCACGGCGAGGTTAGATACAAAGCGTATATAATCCAGATCAACAGGCCGCTTCACTATACCACCTGATACAAACAGATCTTTATTTCCGTCGTTATCAAAATCTGCAAAAAGAGGACACCAGCTCCAATCTGTAGCCGAAACACCACTTAATAAACTTGTTTCGCTGAAACTGCTTCCATTACCGTTATTGCGCTGTAAACTATTTTTAGAATACTGGTATTGAAAGCCATTCTTTATCAGTTTGTACTTGTAAATGTCCGCATTTTCATCACTGCCGTAAGTCTTTAACACCTTCTCATCCTGCGGAAGCATATCAGCAGTAAAAATATCTAACTGACCATCATTATTATAGTCAGCTACATCATTGCCCATACTAAACCGGCTGTAATGATTAAAATGTTTGGCGCCACTCTCTGTAAAGGTTCCATTGCCATTATTTACATAATAATAGTCGTTTTCATGAAAATCATTGCCTACATAAATATCATCCCATCCGTCGTTGTTTATGTCAGAAACGGCTATCCCTAAACCATACCCCAGGCTGCTTTGATAAATACCTGCTTCGGCTGAAACATCTGTAAATCTCTTTTGCGGCCCGTTCATATCGTTACGATACAGCCGGTCACCGGTAAGAGGATCGTATTTCCGCCGGTTGCTTGTATCCCTTATATTCTCATTGGGTTTGTGAGATTGATTGAGAATGAAACAATCAAGATCGCCATCGTGATCGTAATCAAAAAAAACCGTTTGAGTAGTGAAGCCCGAAAAATCCAATCCATATTGGGCGGCACTTTCTGTAAAAGTATTGTTGCCGTTATTGATGTACAACTGGTTATGACCTTGCAGATTATAAGCCTGGCTCACAGCCGAAACATAAATATCCAGGAAACCATCTCCGTTTACATCAGCCATGGTAGCTCCTGTGCACCAGTCGGCAGTTCCTTCTACGCCTGCTTTTTCGGTGATGTCTTCAAATTCAAAATTTCCTTTGTTCAGGTACAGCTTATTGTTGCCAAAACTGTTTGCAGTAAAATAAATATCAGGCAATCCATCATTGTTGATGTCGCCTATAGAAACACCTCCTCCGTTATAGTAATAGAGATAGTAGAGTATGCCAAACAGTTTGTGTTTCTCAAGCTTGTTCTCAAAGTGAATATTTGTTTTGGAAGAAGACAGGCTTTCAAACATCGTGTCAGACCGATGGCATGAGATGGCAAACAAAGCGGTGATAATAAGACAGACATACTTTATTCCTGAAAACATAATTCGTGTTTCTTTTGATCCTTTTATTTTGATTCTTTTGGAGCCGGGCTGCATTACTACTTTTTTACATCGTTGCGTCGCACTCTTTTACTTTTCATTCTTTATTCGGCAAAACAGAGCCGTCATTGCGAGTAAT
>CAXUMK010000421.1:0-162 GCA_964251885.1 uncultured Segetibacter sp.
ACAACAAGAGTATTGCCAATAGTGGGGCTGGACGTTGGAGCAATCGGCAGCAGTTTGCTATTTGGCTTTGGTTCCGGCTGGACATTATCTATTTGGCTTTTAGTTATTATCTTCATCAAAGTTTTTCAATTTGACTTCGGTCGTCCGGGCTGGAGGTTTTTC
>CAXUMK010000421.1:172-3564 GCA_964251885.1 uncultured Segetibacter sp.
TTACAAACTACCGACAGGTTTAGTACAACATGGCGTTTTACGCAAGCGGGGCGGACGGAATGTTAATCACCAGCTTCTGCAAGACATCAGCATTTGTTCCGGCGGACGAATAAAGCTGGACATTAAATCAATCAATGAGCTTTCAACAATAATTCAGCAGCGGTAGTCGGGGGACAGAAAACGCCGCCCCGCCTGCGTAAACCGCTCAACGTTGTAGGCAACCAATTTTGGACACACCCCTAATACTTGTAACACATGACATTCAACAAGTCTCAAAAAATAATAACTATTTTGTATTGCCTGTTTCTTGTTTTAATATTTCTTACTTTGACACCATATCAAAAATATACGTATGATATTCATTTTGGTAATTTTTTCGTCATAGACCGACCGATCATTTACACTAAGTTTTTCATAGAATGTGGTGCTTTAACCATTATTTATTATTTATCTCTTATCATTTTTAAAAGCAAACCTTAATGACAGAACTCTTTGTAAACTATATTTCCAATGATACTGGTTCAAGTTTTGGGATTTGTACTTCTGAAAAGTGCTTATCAAAAAACATGAATATTATATTCGATGAACAAGGCAGACAAGATTTAGAAAATGGTATCAAAAACAATAGCAAAGACGGATTTCATTCTTTTGGTTCATTCTGTCAATTTGTTATCTATCTAAACTATGTTCCGTTTTTAGGCATAACCTTAAAATTTATTGACTTTAAGTATGACAATGACATTGCTCTTGACGAATATTTGTCTTTAAAGGAACATGGTTGGGCGAAGTCAGACAGAGACAAAATCATGCAAGAGTTTTTTAAGATTAAAAATACAAAACATGATTTAGCTAAACTTGTCTTTGAGCCAATTTCATAACATGCTGCGCTTCTAACATTTTGTAGGCAACATCTTCTTTTGACAACCTTGACCCCTGATAAAAGTTCCAACCGTTAATAACAAACAAAAGTTTTGGTTCTATCTAATTACTCAAAGTCGTTTCGAGTGAAACAGGACTTTGGCTGCTTACAACATCTTAATTTTCTTTTATTTCTTCATTTATCATAAAAAATATATTAATATGGAACAAAAATTAATTGATGCTATCAATGACCTTAAAAATCAAATCGCTGAATTTATGAAAGTCAATGAAAAATTAATAAAATCAAATGGCTACCTTAATAGTGCAGTAAATAACCTATCATCTACTATTGAGGATAAGTTGAAGTAATAACTGGACTTTTCTTTAAGTTGTTCATCATCTTTTTGCCCTTGCAGGTGTTCTTCACCTGCAAATATAGATGAGAAATAAGCTGTTGGTGAAGAACACCAACAGCGGCGGAAAACAGCACTACATTTACCGGACACAGTCCTGCACCCATTTAAGATTTAAGTGTCCTCGGGAACACTTAAACCAGCGGGGCTTTTTTACCAACGGCTGTAATTTCTTATCCTCCTGCCTACGCTACAGTTGCAGGTGATAACACCATTCAACGGCACGAGCTGTTGGTGAAGAACACCAACAGCGGCGCAAAACACAGGCATAAATTAAAGACGATGTGGTAGATAAAATGTCAGGTTATGCAATGCTCATCCTCCGTCTCCTTCTCCACGAGGAGAAGGAGACGGAGGATGAGGTCTTGCCGAACAGCGAATAAATTGTACACGAGTGCGACGCAACGATGCCTCATAGCAGCAATTTTGCTGGGCTCAAAAAAAATTATTACACATTCTTATGCGGCGAGTAGTATAACTGTATGTCGTTTACTTTCTACCTGCCTTTCTTTTACATCATTTCTCTAACTGCGACTGCATTTTCTTTATTCTGTCTTCGAGCTTTTCGCTGCTCATGTTTTCGCGCATGCTGTCTACTTTTACCGGGAAACAAAAAGGCGTGAGCTGGGTGGGAAAGGTAAGAATGATGGCAGACTGCTGAATACGCTCGAGCATATTTCGCAGCCGCATTTCTTCCATTTGCTGCTCCATCACTTCGTTGAAAGATTGCCTGAGCAAAAGGTTTTTAGGGTCGTATTCGCTAAACACATTAAAGAGCAAAGAGGCCGAAGACTGCAGGTGACGTGCTTTCTTTTGTTCGCCGGGATAGCCTGTAAAAATCAATCCCCCGATAACGCCGATGTCACGAAACTTACGCCGCGCCATTTCGGTAGAGTTTACGCTTCGCTGAATGTCTGTAAACAGATCTATGGTCGAAAATAGTTCGTACACATTGGTATCATCAACAGGAATGGGCTGGTCGCTGAGCAGTTCGAAACCATAATCGTTCATGGCAATTGAAAAAGTAATGGGGGTAATGCGGCTGATGCGGTAAGCGAGTATAGCGGCCATGGCCTCGTGTACCAAACGCCCTTCGAAAGGATAGACAAATAAATGGTAGCCGTCTTTTGTTTCGATCTGCTCTATCAGCAGTTCGTTTTCGGTAGGCACATGAGAAAGTTTTTTTTGCAGGATAAACAAAGGTTCAAGCGCTTTGAGTTCAATATCTTTTGGTGTAAGCGCTTCATTAAATTTTCGTCTCAGCATCATACCCAGGTTTGATGACAGAGGCATCCGCCCTCCATCCCAGCTTGGTACGATGGCTTTTGTTGCATTTGATTTTCGCACCAGCGCTGTCATTTCCTTCACCATTACAAACTCGAGGTTACGGCCTGCCAGCATAAATACATTTCCCGGTTCAAGCCTCGATATAAATGTTTCTTCGATGACCCCCACATAACCGCCCGAAATAAATTTCACTTTCAACATCGGGCTGCTGACGATAGTACCGATATGCATGCGATGGCGCATAGCTATTCTACGGTTTTTGATGCGATAGATGCCATCTTCGCCAGCTTCCACTTTCTTATATTCATCGTATTGCAGCAGTGCATCTCCACCATTTACGATGGTGTGCAATACCTCTTGCCATTCAGCATGGGTCATGTCGGCATAGCTGTATGCTTTTTTTACCTGCTCATAAATTTCACCGGGCTTAAATCCTTCGCCTACAGCCAGCGTACACAGGTATTGAATGAGCACATCAAAACACAACATTCTCGGCTCCCGGCTTTCAATAATATTTTCTTCCATGGCTTGCTTTAATGCAGCAGCCTCAACCAGTTCTAAGGAATGTGTGGGGAGAAAATAGATCTTACTTACTTTATCGGGCTGGTGACCGCTTCGCCCGGCACGTTGTAAAAAACGGGCAACTCCTTTTGGAGAACCGACCTGGATAACCGTTTCAACAGGACGGAAGTCGACGCCGAGGTCTAAGCTGGATGTACATACAACCGCCTTTAGCTTGGTCGTATGCAGCGCTTCCTCTACCCAAAGGCGGATCTCCTGTTCTATGCTTCCGTGGTGTAATGCAATGGCGCCTGCAAGGTCGGGAGCGAT
>CAXUMK010000422.1:0-3562 GCA_964251885.1 uncultured Segetibacter sp.
CCTTAGTAACGGATAGAAAAGAGAAAGAAAAAACCTTATTACCTTATCATTAAGTTATGAAAAGTAATTAATGACAACGATTCAAAGCTCTGCAGTATTTATGCTGAACATGTTCATATTCTTGCTTCCTTAACCAAGCTGAACATCATAAAAAAAGTAACGTTTGCAGAAGAATACGATGCGTTTATAAAGCACTATCAGAAGACTCTAAAATGGGAGATAAGGTAATAAGGTTAGTTATTTTTGGCCAGACATGTTGTGTTACTAAGGTAATAAGGTTATAGGTTCTTCACGAATTCTGTATTGCAATGCACTACTTGTCCCGTTAGCGGCAAACTTGTAAGGCGGGAAGCTTGTTCCGCTGATAAAAAATAAAATGTATAAGTGTGCGACGCAACGATGCTGATATAGTTGCTGATGCTGGCTAAAAATGAAAAACCATCCTTGTGATCAGGATGGTTTTTATTTATATCGCTACCCACTTTAGTGCCGGGCTAATATTCATCTTCATTAAACATAAAGTCATCCTGGCTGGGATAATCGGGCCAGATGTCTTCAATACTTTCGTACACTTCTCCTTCGTCATCTAATTCCTGCAGGTTTTCAACTACCTCAATAGGTGCACCTGAGCGTATCGAATAATCAATAAGCTCGTCTTTTGTTGCCGGCCATGGTGCTTCTTCGAGATAACTTGCTAATTCGAGTGTCCAAAACATCTTTGCTGCTTTTAAATTTTTGCAAATGTAGGGGTATAAATGAAATAACCAAATGAAGGTTTTGCAAAGCCTTGTTATATTAAAATTTTAGCTAAAAGCGTTTCACTTACCTTGTAAAATGTACGTTTGTACATTATTGATCATTTTACAGAAGTGAGTTGCATGCTGACAGCTAAAAATATATTTAAGAAGTACGGAACTTTGGAAGTTTTAAAAGGCGTAGATCTTACCATAAACAAAGGGGAAATTGTAAGTATCGTAGGTTCCTCCGGAGCCGGTAAAAGTACTTTGCTGCATATTCTTGGAACTTTAGACAGTGCAGACAGCGGCGAAATTTATCTTGATAATAACCGGATAGATACATTAAAAGGCAAGACGTTGGCGAGGTTTAGAAATAAGCATATCGGCTTTGTCTTCCAGTTTCATCACCTGCTGCCCGAGTTTAATGCGTTGGAAAATGTGTGTATTCCCGGATGGATTGCTGGCAAAAAGAAAAAGGAAGTAACAGAAAGAGCTGGGCAGTTACTGGAAACGCTTCATTTAAAAGACCGTCTCGAAAATAAGCCCCAGCAATTGAGCGGAGGTGAGCAGCAACGCGTTGCGATTGCAAGAGCTTTGATAAACAACCCTCAAATTATTTTCGCCGATGAACCAACGGGAAATCTTGACAGTAAAAATGCAAAAGAACTGCATGAATTGTTCATTCAGCTTCGTGCTCAATTCAATCAGACATTCTTAATTGTTACCCACAACGAAGAACTCGCAGCCGTCAGCGACCGCACCATACACATGAAGGATGGAAGAATAACCCCCAACCCCTGAAGGGGAGTATCATGTTCTGCTTTCAGCTTTGTTTTATATTCCCCTTCAGGGGTTAGGGGCTTAAGGGTTAGATGCTATCCTCGCCTTCCAGGCGATCTCTTCGATGTGTAAAATATGTCCGATATACCTTGCTAAAACAAAAAGGTAGTCGCTTAAACGGTTAAGGTATTTTATTACCAGCGGCTCCACGAAACTTTCATTCTCTTTAAGATGTACACAAAGCCTTTCGGCACGCCTGCAAACACAGCGGGCAATATGAGCAGTAGAAACGGCTGCATGCCCGCCGGGAAGAATAAAGTTTTTCATTACCGGCAATACTTCATCCATTCTATCCATTTCAGCTTCCAGCAGCTTTACATCTTCTTCTTTCAAATCAGGAATCTTCATCAAAGGCTCTTTGTCGGGATCGCAGGCTAAGGAAGAGCCGATTGTAAACAGCCTGTCCTGTATTTCTTTCAGCGTAGTCTTCGATGCAGCATCAGACAGGTAATCATTTACAAGGCCAATGAAGCAATTCAACTCGTCTACAGTTCCGTAACTTTCTATTCGCAGATCACTTTTAGGCACCTTCGTTCCACCAATCAATGAAGTTTTGCCTAAATCACCCGTTTTTGTATATATTTTAAAAGCCATTAAATTTTATATTTTGGAAACCTACTTATTGCAACTACGCAATAAAGGAACAGAAAACCTTCTGCAACCATCAATACAAATAATACTACGCTTTGTTGTGGCCGTATTTCAATGGAAGGAAAATGATGATTGGTGTTGGAACAGGCCGTGGCCTGTTCCAACTGTGTTTTATGTTTATATAATTGGAGTCTCCTGTGCAAATGTCTTTTGCACTCTCAGGTTGTCGCTTTCGATCAATCCATCTCTTAGTCTTACTACTCTTTTTGCGTAAGCAGCAATGTCTTCTTCATGTGTTACCAGCACTACAGTATTGCCCGCATCCTGTATTTTACTAAAGATATTCATTACCTCTATCGACGTTTTGCTGTCCAGATTACCAGTAGGTTCATCTGCAAGTATAATGGCAGGATTATTAATTAAAGCCCTTGCTATTGCTACACGCTGTATCTGGCCGCCGCTCATTTCATTTGGCTTGTGATGGCTTCTTTCTGCCAGTCCTACTTTTGCCAAAACATCCATTGCCCTTTCCATTCTTTCCTTTTTTGCAATACCGGCATACACCAATGGCAGGGCTACATTCTCTGCCGCATTTAAACGTGGCAGCAGGTTAAACTGCTGAAATACGAAACCAATTTCTTTGTTCCTTGTCTCAGCCAAATCATTATCGGCCATCTTGCTTACATCTTTTCCATTTAAAATATAAGTGCCGGTTGTAGGACTGTCGAGACATCCAAGAATATTCATCAGCGTACTTTTGCCCGAGCCTGAAGGTCCCATCAATGCTACATACTCGTTCCTGAAAATATCCAGGTTTATACCTTTTAACACAGGCAATGCCTCGCTGCCCATAAAATAGCTTTTCCCGATATTAGTGAGATGTATAACCGAGTCCATATATTAAAAATAGTATTGTAAATATTGATTATTTTCTTATCACTTTGGGCACTTTAAAAAATTGACCATCTTTTAGTGGTGCGTTAAGCAATCCGTCTTCCCTTGTTATTGAACCGTTCACTTCATCTTCCCGCAGTACATTTACTTCGTTGGTCATAAACAACAATGGTTCTACACCTGTAGTATCCAGTTCATTTAGCTTTTCGATAAAGGAGATCATTTTTTGCAGGTCTTTTTTTACCCCTGCTTTTTCATCCGGTTTAAAAGTGAGTTTTGCCAGATTTGCAAGCTGATCTATCAATTCATCATTTACTTCCATAACATGCTTATTCAAACAAAAATAAACGAATACAACTTAGTATCGGCATAATTAAGGCGAACTGCTATTTATACTTTACGTAGAATAACTTTTGCGCAATGCTGAATAAAGAACAAAGCGTATAAGTGGTCGAGTAGGCAAGGGCATTTCAGCCCAAGCCTCTCACAGAACCGTGCTT
>CAXUMK010000423.1:0-3557 GCA_964251885.1 uncultured Segetibacter sp.
CACATCCTTTACCTTCTTGTAAATTTTCCAACACAAAATTCGCAACCCCGAAAATAAGGAAACAACCCCTAAATCCCCTAAAGGGGACTTGAAAAATTCAACTGATTTTAACTCCCTTTAGTGCTGGGGGTTATAGCTCCCTTTAGGGCTGGGGGTACAAGTGTGCGACGCAACGATGCCTCATAGTAGTACTTCAGCCCGGCTCCCCAAAAATTTACTTAGCCTTTTATCCCATGCGCAGTATAACACCATATTTACCCAACTCATTCATGCATCCATTTTAAGGTAAGTGTCGTGCGTAACATTGTTTGTTCTGTTGAGGTTGTCCCTATCTTTATATAGCCATAACGAAATTTAAAACATGCAGGTCATATTAGGGGTCATCTTTCATTTTATCGGCGGCTTCGCTTCGGGAAGCTTTTATATTCCATACAAAAAAGTAAAAGGCTGGCATTGGGAGAGCTACTGGATCATCGGCGGCCTTGTTTCATGGCTGATCGTTCCGCCACTGGCAGCCTGGTTAACCATTCCCGGTTTCGCCAAAATCATCGGTGATACAAATGGCAGCGTGGTTGGTCTTACTTATTTTTTCGGAGTATTATGGGGCATCGGCGGTCTTACTTACGGGCTTGGCGTGCGTTATCTTGGCGTAGCTCTCGGCAGTTCAATTATCTTAGGTCTTTGTTCAGTATTCGGAGCGCTCGTTCCATCTGTTTATTATAATTTTTCTTCCCATGCAGGTAAAGATACTTTTACAGATTTGCTTACCCATCGCTGGGGACAGGTTGTGTTGTTGGGCGTGCTCATCTGCATCGCAGGAATAGCTGTTTGCGGCAAGGCCGGAATGATGAAAGAAAAAGAGCTTGCAGTAAACAGAACCAATGAAGAAAACAAAGAGTACAAATTTGGATTAGGGCTTTTTGTTTCCATTGTGTCAGGTGTTCTCAGCGCCTGCTTCGCTTTTGGCATCGATGCGGGCAAAGAAATGGCTAACAAAGCAAATGACGTATGGAAGGCTGTTCATCCGGCGCAGGGGCAGTTCCTTTTTCAAAACAACGTTACTTATGTCGTAATCTTATGGGGTGGATTAACAACCAATTTTATCTGGTGCATGCTGCTGAATGCAAAGAACAGGTCATTTGCAGATTACACCAATCCCAAAACGCCGCTGTTATCGAATTATCTTTTTGCCGCCCTTGCCGGCTCAACCTGGTTCCTGCAGTTTTTCTTTTACGGAATGGGTGAAAGTAAATTAGGCAACGGCGCCAGCTCATGGATCTTACACATGGCTTTTATCATTCTCGTTGCAAACTTCTGGGGCATTGCCGTTAAAGAATGGAAAGGCGTAAGTAGGAAAACTTTTTCAACCGTAATCGCCGGCATAGCCATCATCATTTTATCGGTACTCATTGTTGGTTATGGCAATTCGATAAAAACAACCCCCAACCCCTAAAGGGGAGTTGAGAGCCCGCAACCCACCGGAAGGGGGTTGAAGTACCAGCGTTTTTTCAAATTTTATAAATAAAGAAGTATGAATGAAAAATCAATAGTCTCTCAGGAAGCTCCCCTTCAAGGGCTGGGGGTTCGCTCTGATAGCTCCCCTTTAGGGGCTGAGGGTTTGTGGGATGAAAAAAAGGCTGCAGAACTGGAGGGCGATGAGGTAGGGCTTTTGATTTACCGTTCCAATTTATTAGGAGCGGATCTGCGTCTTACCAATTACGGTGGTGGAAATACATCCTGCAAAGCAATGGCTAAAGACCCTTTGACCGGGCTCGAAACAGAAGTAATGTGGGTAAAAGGTTCAGGTGGCGATTTGGGAACCTTGACAAAAAGCGGACTTGCCGCTTTGTATGTTGACAAACTTCGCAGCCTTACAAATGTGTATCGCGGTATAGCGCATGAAGATGAAATGGTAGAGTTGTTCAACCACTGCATATACGATCTACAATCAAAAGCTCCATCGATCGATACGCCTTTACACGGCTTTCTGCCGTTTAAACACATAGACCATCTGCATCCCGATGCCGCAATTGCCATTGCTGCTGCCAAAGACGGAAAGCAGATAACGCAAGACCTGTTTAACGGCACAGTAGGTTGGGTAGACTGGCAAAGACCAGGCTTTGATTTAGGATTGAAAATGAAGGCCTGCCTTGATGCAAACCCCGGCATTCGCGGTATCATGTTAGGTTCGCATGGTTTGTTTACCTGGGGAGATACAGCATATAAAAGTTATATCAATACTCTTGAAGTAATTGAACGCTGTGCAGAATATTGCCCCCCTGCCTCCCGAAGGGGGGTGAATAAAGAAACCTTTGGCGGAGCCAAAGTTCAATCGCTTTTAAAAGAACAGAGACTTGCACAAGCCGCCGCATTAGCACCTATACTTCGTGGACTTTGCTCTTCAGGTAATATAAAAAACGCTGCAGAAGATGGCGCTTTTCTCTCTCCTCCCTTTAGGGCCGGGGCTTCCCCTTCGGGGGGCAGGGGGGCCGGGCATTTCAGCGATGATGAAAGAGTGCTTGAATTTATTAATTCAAACGACCTTGACCGCCTGGCTCCAATGGGAACAAGCTGTCCTGACCATTTTCTTAGAACGAAGATCAGTCCGCTTGTTTTAGAGCTGGATGCTGCAGAAGACCTTTCTGATTTTGCAACAATAAAAGAAAAACTGGCTCCAAAATTTGAAGCTTACCGGCAGATGTATACCGATTATTATAACACCTGCAAACATCCTGACAGTCCTGCTATCCGCGACGCTAACCCGGTTATTATTTTGTATCCCGGCATAGGCATGTTCGCTTTTGCAAAAGACAAGCAGACAGCAAGAGTTGCCGCAGAATTTTACACGAATGCGATCAACGTAATGCGTGGTGCAGAAGCCATTTCAGAGTACACATCTCTTCCCCGCCAGGAAGCTTTTAATATTGAATACTGGCTGCTGGAAGAAGCAAAGCTTCAACGGATGCCAAAGCCAAAACCGTTAAGCGGACGGGTTGCTTTGATCACAGGCAGTGCTGGCGGAATAGGCAAAGCGATCGCCAAAAAGTTTGCTGCAGAAGGCGCGTGTGTTGTTATAAACGACATCAATGCAGAAAGAATGGAAAGTGCGACGGCAGAGTTTCAAAAGCAATTTGGCCGCGACAGCGTGGCTTCGGTATTACTTGATGTAACCAATGAAGAAAGCATTGTCAAAGCATTCAACGAAACGGCTTTAGTTTTTGGCGGGGTTGACATCATCGTTAATAATGCCGGCATCAGCACCTCAAAACCTTTGCTGGATCATACTGTGGAAGATTGGGACAGGTTGTACGACATCCTGGTCAAAGGCCAGTTCCTTGTATCAAAAGCCGGTGTACAAATTTTCCGTAAACAGGGTTTCGGTGGCGACATCATCAACATTGTTTCTAAAAATGCTGTTGTTGCCGGGCCTAACAATGTCGGCTACGGTTCGGCAAAAGCGGCGCAGGCGCATCTTAGCCGTTTGCTTGCCGCAGAGCTGGGCGCCGATAAAATTCGTGTAAACGCTGTGAACCCCGATGCGGTCATTGCCGACTCAA
>CAXUMK010000424.1:0-3538 GCA_964251885.1 uncultured Segetibacter sp.
TACGCTTCTGCCTTTAAATCACGATTGCGGAATGCAGCTATGAAAGTATTGTATTGAAAAGGTTTTAAATCTGCCACCAACTGCGGCGTTTGCATAAACCTGAGAACTAAACCTGCACTGTCTTTTTTTATAGACATATCTCCATAAAAATCATCCCTGAAAGAGCCGGTATATTTTTCGGCTTCCATTAAAGCAGGAGCTTCACCTGATGGTTTAATGACTGCTTTTTGCCACTCAAGCTTCGACTCTGCCAGCGAGTTATCCAACTGTTTTTTATAGCTCCTTATCCAGTTAAACGGCTGATTTTGCATATAGTAGTCGAGCAAATGATAAATGACAGACCAGTAAGCGCCTGTCGATTCCTGGTTGGTAAGAACGGCAATGCCAAGCTTTAGCGAAGGAACCAATGTTACCTGCGACACAAAGCCATCCAGCTTGCCACCGTGCCCGATCATTTTATACCGTCCGTAGTTGTAGGTGCGCATGCCCAATGCATAGCCCCAAAAATCCATTTGTGCAGGCTTCAATCCTTCAGGTACAGTACTGATTGGGATCGGTGTTACCATCCTCCATAAATCTTTAACAGCGGCAGCTTTGTAAATGCGTGTATCGTTAGAAGCCTTGCCTGAGTCAAGTTGGGTGATAAGCCATTTTGCCATATCAACGGCATTACTTGCGATACCACCGCAGGGATCTGCTGCATCGCCTATGTCCTGTTCTGCAAACTGCTCATCCACCTTTACTTTTCCATGCAGACGGTAATGTCCCGATGCAACATTTGGCTGTTTTTTCAAAGCAGAAAATGTCGAAATGCTTTCACGCATATCCAATTTGCTGAAAATTCTTGTTTGTATAAAATCCTCCCATTCCATATTGGTTACCGCCTTCACAATCTCACCTGCGGCAACGTATAAAATGTTATCGTAGGCGTAGGTCGTTCTGAAGCTGTGTACTACCGGGATTGTTTTTATTTTACTTACTATTTCGCGACGTGTATAAGTCGAAGGAGGAAACAGCAGTATGTCTCCTGCAAATGCAGGAATGCCACTGTGATGTACCAGCAGGTCACGAATCGTTATCTGCGCTGTTATCCACGGATCAGACATTCTAAACCACGGCAGGTAATCAATCACGGGAGCATCCCATTTTATTTTTCCTTCTTCAACAAGCATTTCCAAGGCCGTTGCGGTAAACGCTTTGGAGTTTGATGCGATCGGGAACAATGTATGCTCATCTACCGGCGCATCTTCGCCCAGTTTTTTCACACCGTATCCTTTAGCAATTATTATTTTACCGTCTTGCACTACAGCCAGACTTACACCGGGAACTTCAAATGTTTTAAGTACCGTATCAATGTACTTATCCAGGTCAGGTGGCGTATTTGCCTGATGCTGGCTAAACAAGAGTATAGAGGGCAAAAGAAATAGAATAGTAAGTAATATTTTCCCAGTCATCTTCATGTTAAACTGTTATTTTCCGTTTTATACTGCAAGGGATAAAAAAGTGAGTAGCATTTTTTGAACCGGGCTAAGTTACTACTATGAGTCGGCCGTTGCAATCATGGATTTGTCGTTTTCTTTTCTTCCAGTGGAAGGAAAGAAAAGGATCACACTTTTACTTTTTATTCTTTATTCGACAAGCCAAAGAGTTACTCGTATCCCTTAACGACTATAATTATAGAAGTACCCGGTGTATTAGTTCTTTACTGAATGGTTATTCATATAATTGATGGTAAGATAGCAAAGCGCTTTTACGCCTATTGTAAAACTGCTTTCATCAATCAAAAAGCCGGGCGAATGATGCAGTACTTCTGAAGGCTTTTTTCCGGGAGGAAGAGCCCCGGTATGAAAGAAAAAACCAGGCACTTTTTGCGCAAAATAAGCAAAGTCTTCTGCGCCCATGCCCGCGGGCACCACTGTAACATTTGCCTCTCCTGCAAGGGCTTTTAGTGTTGGCGCCATTTCATTTGTCAGTGCCGGATCGTTAACCAGCATGGCATCTTCCATACTGATTTTTATATCTGCAGTAGCGCCTGCACTTGAGGCGATACCGGCAACTACCTCTTTCATGCGCCGCTGGATAGTATTGCGCATACTGGTATCAAGGGTGCGTATGGTGCCTGTTAAAACAGCCTCTTCAGGAATAATATTTTCGCGAATGCCTGAATGAAAAGTGCCTACAGTTATTACTGCCGCATTGGTCGTAAGCTGGGCGCTTCGGCTTATAATGGTTTGCAATCCTGTAACTATCTGGCTTGCGGTAACAATAGGATCGATGCCAGTCCACGGAGAAGCGCCGTGACTTTGCTTACCATGTACGGTAATACGGAATATATCATTCTCTGCGCTTACGCTTCCCGGCCGGTAGCTGAAAGTGCCGAGACTATCACCCGAAGAAATGTGCTGACCAAAAATAACATCTACTTTGGGGTTATCAAGCACCCCTTCTTTTACCATTAATTTGGCTCCGCCTTCTTCACCTGCAGGCGGTCCTTCTTCTGAAGGCTGAAATATAAATTTTACCGTTCCCTTTAAATCTTTTCTCACAGAGGCCAGTATTTGTGCAACTCCCATAAGCATGGCTACATGAGAGTCGTGTCCGCATGCATGCATCACACCCGTCATTCTGCCATTATACATCGTTGAGTCAACAGAGCGGAAGGGAAGATCGTTGGTTTCTGTTACAGGCAATGCATCCATATCTGCCCGCAGGGCTACAACAGGTCCGGGTTTGCCGCCCTTCAACAGTCCTACTACGCCTGTGTTTGCTACGCCTGTTTTCACCTCTATGCCAAGCGATTTTAAATAACCGGCAACAATACGTGCAGTACGATATTCCCTGTTACTAAGTTCGGGATGCTGATGAATATCCCTGCGCCACTCAATCACCTTTTGTGTAACGGCGACAGAAAGTTTATCTACTGTAGCGAGCAGATCATTTTTAGAACTGGTGTCATACTTTTCGACCCCAATGGTTTGAGCGCTACAATAAACAGGAAGGAACAGGGATAAAAATAAAGCAGAGATAAATGCGTAAATCAATCTGGTATAGAACATACGTTTGTTGCTTCTTTTATTAAATGTAAAAATGAAGGCAGCCTTTATCGTTAGTTCTTAAAACCGTATAAAAAAGTGCAATGCATTTATGAGCCGGGCAGTATTACTACTATTAAGCATTGTTGTGTCACTCCCTTGTACTTGTATAGCTTTATTGTGCTTTTTTTGAAAAGCACTAATGTAACTAACAATAGCGATATACAGAAAGGGATTTGTATAACTTTATTTGAACAGCATAAGCAATGCGTTACAGATACCGCCATGAAAAACCTTATTACCCCTCTTCGACATAAAAGAACAGCACGCAAAGGCGCAATGACGCAAGGAACAACAATATAAAGTCGTGAGCAAAGAAAAATGCAACAGCAAGACATCATCTTTGCGCCTTTGCACGAACTGCCAATGACGGGTAGAAAATTAATGACGATTTGGTAGATAAAATGTTAGGTTATGCAATGCTGTACCGCTCCTTCTCTGCGAGG
>CAXUMK010000425.1:0-3520 GCA_964251885.1 uncultured Segetibacter sp.
GTCGTTTTCTTTTCTTCCAGTGGAAGGAAAGAAAAGGATCACTCTTGTACTTTTTGTTCATTATTCAGCAATGCACTACCTGTCCCGTTTTCGGGAAACTTATCCCGGGTGCAGTATATGCTGCTTTTACAACCTTTACCAACTTCTTAATTCTGAAGGAATTTTTTCTTTAAATCTGCTTAATCCCGGGCCTTCCCTGTGTATTGCCACTTTGTCTTTTGAGAAATTGAGAATGGGGTATGAACCTTTTTCTTTAGAAGGTTTTCTTGTTGTAATACACAGGTTAATGCCTTTTGCCTGAGCAAAAGAAATTGCCTTTTCATACTCAGTTATAGAGCCGCCCGGGTCGCCGCTTATGTTGCAACTGGTACACAAGGGAGCGCAGTAATTGCTGTTGTTCCAAAGCTGGTCAGGAGGATAAGATTCAAAAGAAGCTTCAATTGCTTTGAACAGTTTCGAATAAGAACCGTTTAAAAGAAGTCCCTGGTGCGTACCATTCCTGATTGTTTTAGAATGAAAATCTTCGTTTCTGAATCTCAGTTTTATAAAAGTTCCTTTTAGTTCTCTGTAATGTGCGCCGGTACAAAACAGGTTTGGCAAATGCTCTTTTTTTGCCTGCGAAACAAACTTATTCAGGTTGCCAATGGCCGTTCCGTAGTTCTTGCCCTGCAGTCTTTCTTTACACTCATCTAATTGCCGGGCTCCCTGTGTAGTAGGTGCAGAAAGCAGTGCAAATACAGTGGGCAATTGCACGAGAATTACATTTTTATGAATTTCTTCTACTGCAAGGTCAACGGCCTGCTGACTGCTGATATTTATTATTTTCATAGTGGAGTTTTTATTTTGTTATTAATTGAATAATGAGCATGATGAAAGAAAGTGTCCTTGTATTTGCGGCAGCTACTTCTTTTCTTATCAGCGTCATTTACTGCATTTATTACTGCCAGGGTTACACTTCCTGCTTTGTTAGATCACGAAACAAACATAGTATTTCAATGAGGGCGTATTTCATCAACTTTACGGGTGGTGGGTTTCTCTGAAAATGCGGGGCATCCTGCTTGAAATGTGGAGAGTGGCAGGTTTGCACAATATGCCTATAGTCACAGACAACAGGTGAATTAATTTTTTTCTTATAAATTATACCGATTGGTATATAAAGTAAAGTTCAATGAGAAGGAACATTTTAATCATTACAGTTATTGCAGCGGCAGTAATGGAGCTGATTGATACGTCTATTGTAAACGTTGCCTTGTCGCAAATGAGTGGCAACCTTGGTTCGACGCTTGAAGATACTTCATGGATAATAACCTCTTACGCGATGGTTGTGTCACTCACTTGTACGATATCTTTTTATGGCAGCAAAAAGACATCACAACCGTCATTCGGCAACACCAAAAAATTAAAACAAAATGATACAAAACTTACCGGGCTACATCTCAATTATTTTTGGGTTGACTACCCTTGCGACACTTTTGCTTTTCTATTGGACAATCAGGAATTCAAGTGCAGAAAGTATCCGAAAGAAATCAGGTTTAATTGTAACAGCATTAACAGTCTGGTTACTAGTTCAGGCAGTGCTTACATTAAAAGGTTTGTACAATAAAACTGCAATTCCACCAAGAATTTTGTTGTTTGGAATTCTGCCGCCGATGTTGACAATAGTATTGCTGTTTGCAACAACAAAAGGACGACAATTTATAGACAGTTTGCCTTTAAAAAACATTACCTATCTAAACGTTGTTAGAATTCCTGTTGAGATCACCCTGGCGTGGTTGTTTTTGTACAAAGCTGTTCCGCAACTCATGACATTCGAAGGACGAAACTTCGACATCCTTTCCGGAATTACTGCTCCATTTGTTGCCTGGTTTGGCTTCACAAAAGGAAAGTTAAGCAGGCAATTTGTGTTAGCCTGGAACTTTGTCTGCCTTGCACTTTTGGCAAACATTGTTGTGAACGCACTGTTATCAGCACCGCTGCCATTTCAACAATTTGCATTTGACCAGCCAAACATTGCCATTTCCCATTTTCCTTTTAGCTGGCTGCCAACATTTATCGTTCCTATTGTTTTGTTTGGACACCTGACCTCCATCAGGCAACTGATTAAGGCAACGACGAGGCCGATATAAAACTGTAAAGAAAAATTAGTGCAAAGATTGCTTTACCTGATAAAAAGAAACTTTAATTTGGAAGAAAGTAAGTTGATAGCAAATGAACAGGCAATCATTAAAGTTAGATGTGTCTCCGTTAGTTGGTACTGTTTCGGCGGAGTATATTGTTCCTGCAGACAGTAGCTGCCTGCTAACTCTGGCACATGGCGCCGGAGCAGGAATGAACCATGCTTTTATGGTAACATTAGCAACGTCACTTGCCGAGGTTGGGATAGCTACATTGCGTTTCAACTTTCCATTTACTGAGAACAGCAAGAAACGGCCAGATGTACCTGCGGTTGCCCATAAAACGATCGAGGCTGCTATCGCGAATGCTCAACAATCATTTTCTTCTTTGCCACTCTTTGTTTCTGGCAAATCCTTTGGTGGCAGAATGAGTTCGCAATATTTGTCCCTCCATCCTAAAGCTGGTGTAAAGGGAATCATTTTCTACGGCTTTCCGCTGCATCCTGCCGGTAAACCTTCTGTTGACCGTGCTGCACATTTAAAGGACGTAACAGTGCCAATGCTTTTTTTACAGGGAACACGGGACGAACTCGCAACGTTAGACTTAATCGAGTCTGTATGCTCTTCACTAATACAAGCGACTTTGTTAAAGATAGAAGGGGCAGACCATTCATTTAAAGCAGGGAAACAGGATGTAATGAAAATACTCGTAAATGCTACTAAAGACTGGGTAGCCCTTCAATAATCTTCGCAATGCTTTTCTTTCAAAGGTTGCCAAATTTCTGTCCATTATTTAACGTGAGTTCTAAACCTTAGTAGCAAACATAATTTTTAAAAAAACGCAAACCTTATTACCATATTTTAAACGTTTTATTTGAATAAGGTAAAAAGGGTTAATCAAAATAGAAATTGTTTTCTACTAAGGTTGAAATACAAATCTTATTGTGAACTCCCTTAGATAGCAAACTCTTTCCATATTACAATAAAAGCTTTTATTCAAATTTGTTCCAGGGTTTGTTTTACCGGATGCACACCAAATTGTCGCAAAAGAAATAGGCAAAGGAAAAAGCCGCTATGAAAAGATGCGTTACAAGTCCCGATTCAAAAGTATCTACCGGATGCCGCAAAGAGCGGCAAGTGTTCAACTAACGTCATACATTTTCCGTTCTCAAAGGTTTTAAATAGTGCAGCTAATATTGTTATTTCCTCTACACCAACACAGCTATTGACAGGAGCAGCAAAATGCTACAGGAAGTAACAAAACCAAGTTTATGCTACGCAAGGGATAAAAGTAAAAAGATTTCTTTTGAACCGGCTAGGTTACTACTATGAGACAGCCGTTGCAATCATGGGATTTGTCGTTTTCTTTTCTTCCAGTGGAAGGAAAGAAAAGGATCACACTTTTA
>CAXUMK010000426.1:0-3517 GCA_964251885.1 uncultured Segetibacter sp.
TTTATCCCTTTCAGGGAGCCGTAAAGAAATATACAGGTATTCCTTTTAATCAGTTCGTAAAAGATGCCTTACATTTCTACAACGATAAATGGGATCTCGCCAAAGGAAACCCGGTTGAATACCTTACTCCTTCAAATACGAATTATGTAACTGACTACAAGTATCCTTACGTAACTGCCGAAGGTTCTCTTATTGTGTTGAAAGCCAGCTATCGTAAAATTCCTGCTTTTTATAAGATTGCTCCCGATGGCAAGCAACAAAAGATAGGAGTAAGAGACATCGCCAACGATGATTATTTTTCGTACAATAACGGCAAAATTGCGTATTCATCTTATAAGGCTGATACAAGATGGGGTTACAGGGAATTCAGTGATATAAAAGTGATGGATGCAACAACCGGTGAAACGCAGAAGATAACGCACAAAGAAAGATTTTTTTCGCCTGATATTTCGCATGACGGACAAAGGGTAGTAGCTGTAGAAATGCGTACCAATCAAATGTCTAACCTGGTTGCACTTGATTTAAAAGGTGAAACTGTATTCAGATCAAAAGCGGCTCGGGGCATCGTATATACTTATCCCAAATTTTCGGCAAAAGACTCCTTCGTTTATTCAGCAGTAAGAAATCAGTCGGGGCAAATGGCTCTGCTGAAAATTGAACTTTCAAACGGAAAAGAAGCTCAACTGATACCTTTTTCAAACCGCATCATTGGCTTTCCAACTGTACAGGGTGATACGGTTTTTTTCAGCAGCGCTTACCGTGGAAGCGATGAAACATGGGCTTATATTGAAAGTAAAAACAAGGCTTACAGGGTGGCAGTTAACCCAACCGGATTTTACCAGGCAGTGTATGATGGCAGTAAAAAAAGGCTGATCGCTTCGAACTTTACTGCTGATGGATACCGGCTTGCAGCCGTTGACAATGCTTCTCTGCTATGGCAGCAGGTAGATGAAAAAGAAGATGCTTTGCCAAACTTATATGTGGTAAATGCGCTGCAGCAGGAAAAGTATACGACGCTTGAAAACATTACTATAAGAGATTTTGCCGTTAAAAAGTACAACAAAGCATTTAACCTGCTTAACTTTCATAGCTGGCGGCCATACTACGATGACCCGGAGTTGACCATATCTCTTTTGGGAGAGAATGTTTTAAATACGCTGCAGACAGAGATTTACTATACTTACAACCGCAACGAAAGCAGCCATACCGCCGGTTTTAATTCTATTTACGGAGGTTGGTTTATTCAGCCTTTGATTGGCGTTAGTCAAACCTGGAACCGTTCTGTACTGCTAAACCGTACACCCTCTTCCAATATTGATACTTCTGTATTTTATAAAGAGTTTAATGCCAATGCAGGTATTCGCCTTCCTTTGAGCTTTTCGGCCGGAAAGCAATACCGTTTTCTTACGGCAACCGCCACCTTCAACAACCAGCATGTACAGGGAATGGGTTTCTATAAAGGCTTTATACCAGGCCAAACCTTCAATTATTGGGAAGGAAGTTTACAATATTCAGGACAAATACAAACGGCGGTACAGCAAATTTATCCCCGATGGGCACAGACACTTTTGTTGCAGTACCGCCATACCATTAACAGGATAACTGCCAACCAGTTTCTTGCTTCCGGCTCTCTTTATTTGCCTGGTTTCTATGTTAACCACAATATTATTTTCACCGCAGCATACCAACGCCGCGATACATCAGGCGAGTATACTTTTTCGAACCAGTTTCCATTTTCACGGGGCTATTCTGCGGTTAATTTTCCCAGGATGTTCAAGATAGGTTCCAACTATCATTTCCCGTTATTCTATCCCGATTGGGGTTTCGGCAACATTGTATACTTTAAACGGCTGCGTGCAAATGCATTTTACGATTATACATTGGCAAAAAGCCTGCGAACCGGAAATTCGTATTCATTCAACTCCGTTGGTGCGGAGCTCTTCTTTGATACAAAATGGTGGAACCAGCAGGATGTCTCTTTCGGCATCCGTTACAGCCGCCTGCTCGATTATAAAACCTATGGAATAGCTCAACCTAACCGATGGGAAATTATTTTGCCGGTGGGATTGTTTCAGTAGACGGCCCCCTAAATCCCTCGCAGGGGGACTTGAAAAGCT
This sequence comes from uncultured Segetibacter sp., assembly GCA_964251885.1. Taxonomy (GTDB): domain Bacteria; phylum Bacteroidota; class Bacteroidia; order Chitinophagales; family Chitinophagaceae; genus Segetibacter. The sequence continues at coordinate 2,118 of CAXUMK010000426.1, forward strand.
CCCTTTAGGGCGGGGGTTAGGATTTTACATTGCAACTCGCTTTATGATGAACCGGAAAGTTTACAGAGTTAGCTATGAAACAAAGTTCATTGGCTTTTTTGTGTAAATCTTTTGCTTTGCCTACCATTGATTCTTCTGCAACAGTTACTACAGGATGTAGCGTAACTTCTGTAAAGTGTCCTCCGCCATTGGCTGTTTCTGTCATTATTCCTGTTGCATTGTCAATATAATTTATCACCACAACACCTGCCTCTGCGCAAACATGTAGGTACCAGAGCATGTGACAAGCAGACAGGGAAGCAACCAGTAAATCTTCAGGAGTGTATTTTGCTTTATCGCCGCGAAAAGCCGCATCAGAGGAGCATTCAATAACTGGCTTCCCTTGTACCGACACTGTATGACTGCGTGCATACGAACGGTAGTGATTTGTTCCCTCACCTTTATTGCCTGTCCATAATACCTGTAAAGAATAATTATGCTGCTTCGTCATAGAGGTCGTGTAAGATGAAGAAATGGTTGAAGGCAAAAGGTGTAAGGCAAAGGGTGTAAGGCAAAAGGCAAAAAATGGTACAGGCCTTACCTTTATACCTTACACCTTCTACCTTACGCGCCTTACGCCTTACATCCTCAATTCTGTCTGTGCTCTTTCATAATCTTCGGGGATGCCAATGTCTATAAAATACTCGTCCTGCACAATGCCGAGCATTCTTCTTTTCAAATAATATTTCTCAAGGTAGTCCGCTTCAAAAGAAAACTTTTCGGGAAGCTTTTCCTGCAGAAACTTTGTTTTGTTTAGGGCATACACCACCGTTGATTAACCCGCTTTCGTAAAACTGTTTTTCTTTAAAGCTCTTTATTACACCGCAGTTATCAATTTCAACAACACCATAGCGGTCAAAGTTATTCATCGGCTTAAGGCTTAAAGAGCAGTTTACACCGCTCAAACAGTGCACTTCTTCTATCTTATCCGCGTCTATTTTAAAAAGCGTATCTCCGTTTGTGATCAAAACATTGTTCTCTTTTGCAACTGAAAGCGCTTTTTTTATCGCGCCACCGGTTCCCAATGGTTCATCTTCAATGGAAGTTTTATATGATAATGCCGGGAAGTCTTTTTTAAGAAAGTCAACAATCGCTTCGCTTTTGTAACCTAAAGAGAAAATAAAATGTTCAATACCTTGCGACTGCAGATGATGGATGACATAAGTTAAAAAGGGTTTTCCATTTACAGGAGCCATACATTTAGGCAAATCCGGAACTGCAGACCGCAGCCTTGTGCCGAGGCCGCCGGCAAGAATGATCGCTTCTTTAATAACCATAGTTGTTATAGTTGTAAGGGGATAAATTATGCTTAAAGCAGTAAAAAATGTGAAATATATTTATGAGCCCGGCTGTATTGCTAC
>CAXUMK010000427.1:0-2558 GCA_964251885.1 uncultured Segetibacter sp.
AAAGTAAATAGTAACTCAACCATTTATCTTATCATTACTAAAAAACCAAAACATTCCATCAGAATGCCATCTGCTTAAAAATTGATCTTCTGCTTACCTTCATAATTAAAAGGAACAGTTACATAAAATCCTCCTTTGCCAACGCGGCTGGTTCCTCTCGCCCCGACTAATACTTCTTTACTAAACAATACGCTTAAAGAATTTTTAAAAAGGTTCTTCATATCTACTTCCATGGTGGCCGGTAAATTAAATTCTGATGATTTAGGAATATGCATGAGAGTATCCAAAGTGAATTTTCCTAAGTAATTACTGTCGATAAAAATATCACAATTTACATTTTTAAGATTTACTCCATAATTATTAGGATTGAAAAAAACAAGGTCCATCGAAACAGTAGACCTGCTAAGCCCAAAACTATTAACCTTAATGTTCCTTACATTCCTGTATTCAAACGCCGCAGGCTTTTGGCAGGAGAAACAAGCAATAGAAAAAATGACTGTAAGAAAGGAGAGGAGTTTATACATGAAAATATTTGGTACAAAATAAACACTTTTCCTTTACAAGAATAAAGCTTAATAAAGGATGACGGTTAACAAAACCTGAAAAATTAGAACGACTAATTTTTCTACCTTTGCTACTAAAATTGTTAGACAATTCAAAATTTGTTCTTCCAAAATCTACCAGGTTTTAATTTAATTATCTTAGCAAATTTATAAGTATATTAAGTTATTATAAATCAATTCGTTGAACACTTGTATTGATATTTATTTGCAGTAATAGTAGAAGTAGAAACCAACAATTTACCATGTTCTTGGTTGGTAATACTATATTATAAAATAAAATTACAAAAAATGATTTTAGTTGTTGAAAATCAATCTTTTCCATCCATTGATTATATAAGAAAGTTAAAAGAAAATAAAGATATAAGAATTGAAAAATATGAACACTTCCAGAAGATGAGCTTTCGCAACAGATACGTAATAGCAACAGCGAATGGGATTACAGGCTTAACCATTCCTGTGAAAGGAGGAAGAGAGCAGAAGACAATAATTACTGAGGTTGAAATTGACAATTCAACAAATTGGCGTACTAAACACTGGAGAAGTATACTGTCCGCATACAATAAGGCGCCTTTTTTTGACTTTTATGCTTCTAAGGTGAATAGTTGGCTTTTTAATAAAGAACAAAGTTTATTTGACTTTAATATTTATATTTTAAAAGAAGTTTGTAATCTTTTGCAGATCAATTCTTCTATTTCTTTTACTGATGAATATAAAGCTACCTATGAGAATCAATTTGACTTTCGCAATGTGCTTTTGCCAAAGTCTTTCCAGGATGGACGATTACTATGGCAGCCCAAATACTCACAGGTTTTTGAAGACAGAATAGGTTTTCAGCCAAATATGAGTATTATAGATTTGCTTTTTTGTGAAGGGCCAAATGCAGCTAATCTTTTACATGTAACTTCACCTTCTAGTTAAATCAAAGTGTTGCGGACAAAATAGCTACCTGAAAAGAAAATGGGATAAAAAGGAAATCCCGCCGTACGGGCAGGATTTCCTTTTAAATATCTGGAGTTTTATTTACCGGGTAAAACTTTTAACCATAAACACATAATCCTGTATTTGCTTTATTTGCTGTACTCTGTCTACTCCTTTAAGGCTGGAAACGGAAGAGGGTTTTATATTATCGAAAGTTGAATCTTCTTTTTTAAGTGAATCAATCGCCTGGTAAACATTTTTAGATTTAATAGCGAAGACAACACCCTGGGCTGTAGGCTGAGAAGTGCTTAGAATGCCTATCACTTCTCCATTTCTGTTAAATACAGGTCCACCGCTGTTGCCGGGATTTGCACTTACTGCGATCTGGTAACTGATAGTGTCGCCATTGTAGCCTGTTTTTGCGCTCATATATCCTTCGTTGTATACGATCTCGTCGCGTGGATAACCCAATGTATAAATTGACTCCCCTAAATCGGTAGAACCTCTGCGGATACTGTAGGGTAAAGTGTTGACAGGTTTGTAATCTTCATCATCAATTTTAAGTATTGCGAGATCCTTTACATTGTCGATATGCGCAATGATTGCTGTAAATTCCTGTCCTTTGTTATTTTCTACCACAATAGTCGATGATCCGGCAACTACATGAGCATTGGTGACAAGGTATCCTTTTCCATCAATTAAAAAGCTGGTTCCCCCGTTTAGCGCTTTTTCGTGCATGGGAACTTTTGACTGCAAAACCACGTTTAACTGGTTGCCCTGCACACGTACATTATGCATTACTGCGTCAATCTTTCTGTTTAACTGTACAATTTCATTTTTGTTGGCAGGCGTCAGATACAAAAAGAGGCTGCTGATAAATAAGGCGGTTATGCCGGCAATCATTGCAGCAATACCGGTCATCTTTTTGTACCTGTTCCAAAGCTGAAATACTTTACCGCCTGTCGTTACCGGCCCTTCAATAATATCACCTGTGTCTATAAGTTGCTGGTGTGTTTCATGAAGCTTACGCTTGAATTCGCGGTTTTCACCAAAAGCATCTATTTGGTGAAGAAACAT
>CAXUMK010000427.1:2568-3492 GCA_964251885.1 uncultured Segetibacter sp.
ACATGTTATGCTCCACAACCATCTGGTCGACCTCCGGGGTATTCTGGCGCAATTTTTCAAAAGAGGTTTTATCTGCTGCATTCAACTCACCTTTCAGGTATCTCTCTGCAGTATCTAATAGTAAAATGTCATCCATCACTTATTCTCCTATATTATATTGGGAAAAAAACAATTTTTTTAATCTCATCAAACATTTATACTTCTGGTTTTTTGCATTATCTGCATTTGTATATCCAAAAGATATTGCAATATCGGTCATGTCTTTTTTCTGCAGGTAATACGCTTCGAGCAAGCTTTTGCATGGTTCGCCAAGGCTGCTAAGCGCTCTTTCCATTATAGCAAAATCTGCATTTCGCCTTTCATGAAATTCTATTTCTTCTTCAACGGCAACCGTCTCTTCAAGGCTTTCTACCTGTGTTGTGTACCTGTTAAGATGTTGCAGCCGTTTAAGCCAAAGTCGTCTGCATACAGAGTATATATACGTTTTAATCTGACAGGTTAATACAAATGACTCAGATTTTGCATTTTCGTACAGCACTATCATTGCTTCCTGAAAAATATCTTTGGCATCGTCGTATGTTCCGTTATTATTTAATACAAATGACTGCACCATACTGAAGTTACTCTTATATATAGTTTCTATTGCCTTTGCATCGTTCTTTGCCAGTCCATTTAATAATATCTGTTCGTTTATTTCAGCTTTCACAGACTTGTATTTAATACTGTTTTGTAGCTAAAGTAACCCAACCCATGTTTAAAAAAAATTTGTTTTGAAAAACGTGGTTCTCCGCTGTTACCTTCTCAAACTTTTAAAGACCTTTTTTTTAGTTATCACAAAGCTAAATTGAACGCAGCTTAAAAAATGTGCAATAGATTTTTATGAGCCGGGCTGTATTGCTACTATTTTACATCGTTGCGTCGCAG
>CAXUMK010000428.1:0-1249 GCA_964251885.1 uncultured Segetibacter sp.
TTTCTTTGGTTACTTTCTTTGTTTCAAGACAAAGAAAGTAACAAATGCTGAAGCATTTACTATAGTTGAAAAATAGATGGTCAGACAGATAAAGTTATAAGGGGATTAATTTTAATTGTTCGCCAACTGTGCAAGCCTTTAACTTACGCACCATACAATGCATCGCAGGCATCCATACATTAAGAAGCGAACGAATACAGCTTTTGGTTCCAAACAGTATTGCATAATACTGCTTTTGTTGCGTCGCACTCTTCTACTGTTTTATCTTTATTGAGCGAAAAACATAATGACAAGAGCCAATTAAAAGAGGCGTAGCCCCGAACAATATTTTAACAACGGATTAAAATCCGTTGCCATATCATACAATTATGAAGAGTGTCACAGGCACGATCCATACTATTATACATCGAACCTACGGTTCTTTACTCCGTTTTATTTGTTTGTCAACGGATTAAAATCCGTTGTTACAATATCAATCGAGGCTACGCCTCTAAAATCCGCTGTACAAAATTATTCAAGAATGTGCATTACACATTTTGAAAAGAGGCGTAGCCCTCAACAAGCATTTTAACAACGCATTTCAATCCGTTGCCAAAAACTATAACACGTCAGGGGAAGCCACCTTTTTATCTTTAGGTTGATTCCTGATCTTATAAATTAAGATGGTAGAAGATAAGATCAACGTTACTCCGTTTGCCAGACTTACAGGCAGGTTGTACGAAAATAATCCGTAGAGCAGCCACATCAAAGTACCAAATGTAAAGATAGAATACATGGCAAGCGAAATAGAAGAAGTGTCTTTAGTTCGTATGGTTTGTATTGCCTGGGGCAAAAAAGAGATAGTTGTACAAAAGGCTGCTACTAAACCCGCCGCTGCTATCCAGTTCATAATTAGATAAATTTTAGAGTTGCTGTAAGCTGAAAGGTAACAAATGACTGACAAAGCAGTAGAAAATTCATCATTAAGGCTTATTCTAATTTTAGCGCTACGATAGTGACGAAAACCCTGAAAGGGTTAAACTAAAGCAATAGAGATGAAACCCTGAAAGGGTTAAATTAAAGTAGCCACGGGTGCAACCCGTGGTTGCTTTAAGTACCGTTATAACAACCCCGAAGGGGTTGAATATAGCCTCCCTAACAATAAATACTTTTAGATAAAAATCAATTCCATTTTTCAATTAGAGATCGCTTGTACTCATCAAATGAACTTCAGTAATCTTTGTTATTCAACCCTTTCAGGGTTGTTGAA
>CAXUMK010000428.1:1259-3459 GCA_964251885.1 uncultured Segetibacter sp.
TTTACCACGAGTTTCACCTGTGGCTATTTTTGTTTAAGCCCTTTGGGCTTAGAAAGTAGCTAATCAGCAATACGGCTAATTTTGAATGTGTAATCTAAGTTGTTAGCGCCTCAATGAATTAGAAGTCACTACCAACCCGATAACTTTTATTCATGCCACATGTAAACATTGTTCTTCAATAGGCAATTTTGCCTGTTTTATTTTTCCAGATATCAAATACCTGTAAAGCTTCCGTCCTGCACAGAGAGATGACGGGTATTTTACGCAAAGCAAGATCAGTTCCCAATTCCTTATAAATCATAGAATCATCAAAACCGATGGCTGCGGCATCATTTCTCGTATTGGCAAAATAGACCTTTTCAGGTCGCGCCCAGTAGATGGCTCCCATGCACATCGGGCAGGGTTCGCAAGAAGTATATATTTCACAACCGGTAAGCTGGTAGCTGTTCAGATTTTTGCAGGCGTCTCTTATAGCCACAATCTCTGCATGTGCCGTAGGATCATTTGCAGAGGTTACCTTGTTATTACCTTGTCCTACGATAGTATCTCCTTTCACTATTACGCAACCAAAAGGACCTCCCTGGTTCGTTTCAATTCCCATCGCAGACAGCTTTATAGCCTGCTGCATAAAATGTTCTTCCCTCGTCATTTGTTATTCTCTTAAAGTTTGAGCCGCAAAGCTTGTATTCAAAAACGCTTTACTTACCTATACTGGTTGATATTTTATAACGAAATATAGTTAGTTAATGGAAATAAACGCCGCCTTTGCAGTTTGTTTCCTGCAGCCATGCCGTTGCATGGTGTTATCACCTGCAACTGTGGCATTAGGGAAGATATCCAAAGCAATAAAGGCTTTTATAAAAAACTGTGTTTCATTTCATCATCAACGGACGGGTTAAAAAAACTTATAGTAACAAGATAAGCTTCCCTTCATTATTAACACTTGTTGCAGGTGATAACACCTGTAACGGCTAACAAAATTATGTTTCATATCCCTATCAACGGACGGCTTAAAAAAACTTTATAGTAACAAGATAAGCTTTACTTCACAATCAACTCTTGTTGCAGGTAATAACACCTGCAACGGGTGAGGAAAAATTTTTAAAATAATAGTCTATAAATTTGGTGGACTAATATTTCAATTTATATTTGCAATCAATTACTGGTTATTACGTTTGACAGTGCCTGTGAAATAGTTTCACCTTAATCTTTTACTGCGATGAATATCACATCTTCTTCCGTTTATTTAATTTTTCCTAGTTCCAGCGCTGTGGTTAATGTCATGTGCCTCTCTTGCTGTAAAGAAATGAGCTGTTGTTGTTAATGCTCTTTTGATTAAAACGGCTTTTGTCTCCGTTACTGAAATTCCTCTTGAAATCATTCATATCATTTAAACTGCCATTGTTTAAATATCACATGCTATGCATACCATAAAAGTTACGGCAGGAATAATATTGTTCTTTCCTGCTTATTCAAATTTTCCAAGAGCCGGACCTCACCAAGGTTTGTATGAATTAATATAAAAAATAACCGGAACCGTTGGCGCGGTTCCGGCGAAAATCAACACAAGCCGGATTGACATAACAGAATGTTTGAAACTCTGCCGGGCATTGTATTATCAAAAAAACCAAAATAAAAGTATGAAAAAGTATTTACTTACCAGAATAAGTAAAACAAATGCAACACTAAAAAAGAGTTCCATTTTTAAGTTTAAGCTTCTGTCAATCACTGCAGTATTTGCAATAAGTTTTATTTCGTTAGCTTCTGCTCAAACTAACAATCTTTCATTATTTGGAAAGGTAGTTGAAGAAAAATCCAAAGCGCCGCTCGAAGGAGCTACAGTGCATATAAAAGGAACCACACACGAAGTACTGACTGACAATACCGGAAGTTTCAGGTTCGTGACCGGTCAAAAGCTTCCTGTCACTTTTGTGGTAAGTTATATAGGGTTTCAAACACAGGAGATAACATTTAAAAATCTGAATGATATCTATATACAACTGAAAGACGCAAACAGCCAGTTAAACGAAGTGGTTGTGGTTGGCTACGGCACGCAACGCAAAAGTGATATTACTGGTTCGGTCGCATCGGTATCTAAAAGTCTTTTAAGTCAGCCCTCTGCATCTTTTGACAATCTGTTGCAGGGAGCAGTTGCAGGTGTTGTGGTAAGTCAAAGTTCGGGTCAGCCGGGCAGCACGCC
>CAXUMK010000429.1:0-3444 GCA_964251885.1 uncultured Segetibacter sp.
TATACTCATTTTGTTTTGATAACTCAAAATCGCACTCCTTCCATTCCTGAAAAGAATCGAGAGATATAAGGTAATAAGGTTAGTTATTTTTGGGGAGCCGTGTCGTGTTACTAAGGTAATAAGGTTACATATTGTTACTTAAATTCTATATTCGGCAATGCATCTCTTGTCCCGTTTTTTCGGGAACTTGTCCCGCTTACGGGAAACTTGTGAGGCGGAAAGCAAAGTCATTAACATAACAAACTTTGAAAAGAGTAAAACATGAAAAAAGTTGAATAAAGAACTTAAAGCAAAAGTGAGTGACACAACCAAAGCTGAATAAAGAACAAATGTTTGTCCCAAAAAAAGCTTAAGTTAATGACATTGAGGCGGAAAGTATTAAATCAACTTTTCCTTTCTACATTTGTTATTTTCATTCAAAAGCAAATGCATGCTTGCGCAATCCACTCTCACTTTTATTAAAAATCTTACAAAAAATAACAATAAGCCCTGGTTTGATGAAAACCGGCAGGCGTTTGAAGAAGCCAAGGCCGATTTTGAAAACCTGGTAAAGAACATCATTTCATCTTTTGGAAAAATAGATGCTGATATTGCTCCGCTTGAAGCTAAAAACTGCATCTTTAGGCAATACCGCGACATTAGGTTTAGCAAGGATAAAACGCCTTACAAAGAGCATATAGGAGCAAGCTTTGACAAGGGCGGTAAAAAGTCGGGGTTTGCGGGATACTATCTACACATTCAGCCCGGCAACAAAAGCATGGCCGGCGGAGGGATATGGATGCCCGAAGCCGAACAGTTAAAAAAAATCAGGCAGGAAATTGATTACAACCAGGAGGAATTTGCAGGAATTATAAACGAAGCAGAGTTTAAAAAAATTTATGGCGGACTTGCAGAAGGAGAATTTAAACTAAGCCGCGAACCGAAAGGCTACGAAAAAGACAATCCCGCAATTGAGTTTTTAAAGCTGAAAAGCATTGTAGCTACACAACCCATTTCCGATGCAGCTCTTGTATCAAAAGACCTGCTGCAAAATATAATCAGCGCTTTTTCAGCCCTTATGCCGCTTATTAAATTCATAAACCGTTCTCTGGAATAGCATGTATGAAAAAGAGCAAATCTCCGCCTGCGCTTCCCGTTGCTGACGATAGTAAAAATTATACTTTCTTTCAAAATGTGTGGGATGTTGTAAGGCAAATACCAAAAGGAAGAGTTACCACTTACGGCGCGATCGCAAATTATCTCGGAACAAAATCATCTGCGCGAATGGTTGGCTGAGCAATGAACGCCAGTTTTTTGGTGAAACCAAAAGTACCTGCACAACGCGTGGTAAACCGAAACGGAATGCTAAGCGGCAAAGTGCATTTTGCCACGCCCACGCTGATGGAAGAACTTTTGCAAAAAGAAGGAATACAGGTAGAGAATGATAAGATCGTTGACTTCAGTAAAATCTTCTGGGATCCAAACATAGAGTTAGCATAATTTTTTCAACAGCCAACATAAACAGATCTGCATGAAATATATTTTACCATTTTTTCTTATTTCAATTATCCCGTTTCAATCGTGTGCACAAACAACGGGAAGTGGTTTTACCAAGATAGAGAGGATAATCGCAATGAGAGATGGAACAAAGCTTTTTACCGCAATTTATTATCCCAAAAATACATCCGGCAAGTATCCTATTCTAATGGTCAGAACCCCTTACTCATCCCGTCCCTACGGAGAAGGAAGTGCGAGGGGACGACTTGGACCGAGCAGCCTGTTTAAAGACGATGAATACATTTATGTTTTTCAGGATGTACGTGGAAGATATATGAGCGAAGGAAAGTTTGAAGAAATGACACCAAACATCGCTGTCAAAAAAACCAAAAAAGACACAGACGAAAGCTCTGATACTTACGATACCATAGAGTGGCTGCTTGCAAACATTAAAAACAACAATGGAAAGGTGGGCATTTACGGCATTTCTTACCCTGGTTTTTATGCCACTGCGTCGCTGCCAAACTCTCATCCGGCGATTAAGGCTGTTTCTCCGCAGGCGCCTGTAACGGATGAATTTGAAGGCGATGATGCATACCACCGCGGCGCCTTTTACCTGATGGATAACTATAGTTTCATGAATGACTTCGATTACCCCAGAGGAGATACAACGTGGACTGCATATCCCAATTTTTGCGAGCAGGGAATTGCCAGCGCTTACACCGACTATTTGAAATTGGGGCCTATCAAAAATGCAAATGTGCTTTGCTTTAAGAACAGGAGTAAAATATGGAATGAATACCTGCAGCATGAAACCAAAGACGAATACTGGCAGGCACGAAACATACGAACACACCTACAAAACATTAAGCCGGCAGTATTGGTAGTTGGTGGCTGGTTCGATGCGGAAGACCTGTTTGGATCGCTCAGCACATATAAAGCAATAGAAACCAAAAACCCTGCAAATAATAACAGGCTGATAATGGGACCGTGGTCACACGGCGCATGGTCGAGAGGAAAATGGAATGGCTTTGGAACGCATGATTTTACAAGCAATACCAATGAATACTACCAGAAAATGGAGTATGATTTTTTTGCTTATTACTTAAAAGGTAGCGGCACATTTAAAGCTGCCGAAGCGACCATTTTTGAAACCGGAAGCAACAAATGGAAAGAGTACGCAACCTGGCCTCCAAAAAATACAAAGCCTGTAACATGGTACCTGGCAAATAACAAAACCCTTTCTTTTAAAACAATCACTTCCAGCGGATTTGACCAGTACACTTCCGATCCGGCAGATCCTGTGCCTTACCTTAATACTACCAGCAGCGGGCGGGAAAATGAGTATATGATCGCCGACCAGAAATTCGCTTCAGAAAGAAAAGATGTTTTAACATATCAAAGCCAGGTGTTGCAGAAAGATGTAACGCTGGCGGGTCCAATAACCGCAGACTTATTTGTGAGCACTTCAGGAACCGATGCAGACTTTGTGGTAAAAGTGATCGACGTATTGCCCGAAGATGCGGCCAACGAAAACGGCAGAAATGTATCAGGCATGCAAAGGCTTGTAAGAGCCGAAGTGTTGCGGGGAAAATTCAGAAATAGTTTTATAAAGCCCGAACCATTTGTGCCAGGCAAAATCACCACAGTGCATTACCAGCTAAATGATGTCGATCATTGTTTTTTGAAAGGACATAAGATAATGGTTCAGATACAAAGCAGTTGGTTTCCATTAGTTGACCGCAACCCGCAAAAATTTATGACCATTGCTGATGCGGATGAAAAAGATTTTCAAGCCGCCTCCATCCGTATTTATCACGATGCACAGCACCCGTCGGCAATAAAGGTTTTGCAGTTGGAAAAGTAAATGGTTTTGAAAAGATGCTGCCTGTAACATGATTAGACTTAATGCCTAATAAAAGTGCACTGATTTTTTTTATGAGCCGGGCTGTATTGCTACTATGAGTC
>CAXUMK010000430.1:0-3426 GCA_964251885.1 uncultured Segetibacter sp.
TTTTGGGGGGACGAACATTGGTTTTTTGTGGTACATCGTTGTGTCACTCACTTGTACGGCAAACCTTTATTCGGCTTTTAACTTAAAATCTGCTTGCCTTACTGTTAAAAACTACATCAATTAAGGGTCTTTTTCTTTAAGTTGACACCTATACGTAAACGGGACAAGTAGTGCGTTGCTGAATATAGAATAAATCGTTTCAAGTGTGCGACGCAACGAAGAAAAATAGTAGCACTACTGCCGGGCTCATAAAAATCTATTGTATATTTTACACGGCTTTTAGTATATGAACTAAGTTGCAGTATAAAGCTTTGGCAAAAGAATCAAACAAACAATTTAAAATATGAAAAAGAGAATTTTGGCTATCATCATTACCGCCTCTTTTTTTAGCTGTAATGGTGATATAAAAGTGGATGAAAAAAAATTGGATGCTGCAGGAAAAGACATTCAAAAAGATGTGAAGAAAGGAGTGGACACCGTGGCATCAAAACTTAAGAAACTAAAAAATAAACTGGATGACGATCACAAAACTAAAAATGCAGATTGAGTAAATGCAGTGATGAACGCTTTTGAATCAATGGAATAATTTAATGACTAAAAGACATAACTGTAAAAAATGTACACGTTAGGTATTAACGCTGTTTTTCACGATTCTGCTGCCTGTATTGTAAAAGATGGAAAATTATTAGCTGCCGCTGAAGACGAGCGCTTTACCCACATCAAACATGGCAAAAGACCCATCCCTTTCAGCACTTACGAACTTCCCTATCACGCTATCAATTATTGTCTCGAAGCTGCCGGTATTGATTTGAGCGATGTTGACCATTTCGCCTATTCATTTGATCCTTATTTGCTGCTTGGAAAACATGCAGATGATGCAATGTTAAGTTTGCCTTTACGGCCAAGCAAAGCAACAAAAAGCGAAGAATGGCTTTCTCCCTGGGATCCTTTGTTCTTATCTTACATTGTAAATGCGCCGCTGCAATTAACAGGAGGCTATCCGCATCATTTACAAAAAAGATTCAAGGGCGCTACAATAAAAGATGAACAATGGCATTTTGTTGAGCATCATCTTTCGCATGCCGTAAGTGCATTTCATCCTTCTCCATATATGCGTGCTGCTGTTATGACTTTAGACGGCAGAGGTGAGGTTGCAACCACTACTTATAACGTTGGCAACGGCAATCAACTAAACAGGATCGGGCAGGTCAATATGCCTTCATCGTTAGGTTTATTATACGAAAATGTGACTTCTTACCTCGGCTTTCTTCACAGCTCGGATGAGTACAAAGTAATGGCGCTTGCCTCTTATGGAAAGCGTGCATTTGTAAAAGATTTCAGGGAGATCATTGAGTTAAAGGGAAACGGGCAATACACGATAAAAAACGAAAGACTGGAAGAACGTTTCGGGCCTGCAAGACTGCGCCACGAAGAATTTACATCGCATCATTTCAACATTGCCCATTCACTTCAGTTGGTGCTTGAAGAAACAGCATTGGAAATTTGCAACTGGTTGTATCATGAAACAAAGGAAGGAAATCTATGTATGGCCGGAGGTGTAGCGCTCAACTGTGTAATGAATGCACGCATCAGAGACAAGGCTTTTTTAAAAATGTTTGGGTGCAACCGGCAGCAGGAGACTCGGGCACTGCTTTAGGGGCAGCGATCTGGGTTGATAATCTTCATCGAAAAAATACTTCGAAAGATTTTACAATGAACCATGCTTACTGGGGTCCTGAGTATAGCGATGAGGAGATTGAAAAATTTCTGAAATGGACGAAGGCGAAGTATCGAAAGATGACAGATGTTGCGGAAGAAACAGCAGCCATTCTTGCCCAAGATAAAATAATAGGATGGTTCCAGGGCAGAATGGAATTTGGGCCGCGGGCTTTGGGAAGCAGGTCAATATTAGCTTCACCAATACATCCGCAAATGCAAGGCAGGTTGAATGAAGTGAAAGACCGCGAAGATTTTCGCCCCGTTGCTCCGGCAGTTTTAGAGGAAGATGCGGAGGAATGGTTTGAAAATGCAAAGCCATCTCCTTTTATGCTTTTCGTAAATGACATAAAACCAGGAAAAGCAGATAAAATACCCGCCGTAAGACATGTAGACGGAACAGCAAGAATACAAACTGTAAATGAACAGCAGCATCCCTTGTATTACAATCTGTTGAAAGCATTTAAGCAAAAAACAGGCGTTCCTGTTTTGGTAAATACATCGTTTAATACATTAAGCAAACCAATTGTTTGTACGCCACGTGATGCGCTTGAATGTTTTTACAGTTCACCTTTTGATGCACTTGTTATTGGTTCATTTTTATTAGAGAAGTAATGATGGACATAAAAATTTCTGTAGTTGTTCCAACATATCGGCGGCCCTTATTATTAAAAAATTGCCTTCAAAATCTTTGCGATCAAATTCTTGACAAAGAAAAATATGAAGTAATTATTGTGAGCGACGGACCGGATGATGAAAGCAAAAAAGCGGTGGATGAATTTATTGTTTCTGTTCCGGTCAACATTCGTTTTCTTTCATTGCCAGCAAAAAAAGGCCCTGCTGCTGCACGCAATCTTGGCTGGCAAAATGCGAATGGTGTTGTGATCGCTTTTACCGATGATGATTGTTTGCCCGATAACAATTGGTTAGAGAGTATTTGCGTGAACTATAAAAACGAAGCTGAAATTGCTTATACAGGCAAAGTGATCGTGCCGGTTTCTGCAAAGCCTACCGATTTTGAATTGAATACAAAAGGGCTCGAAACCGGAGATTTTGTAACCGCAAATTGTGCAGTAACCAGGGCCACCTTAGAAGCAATTGGCGGTTTCGATGAAGCATTTACCTCAGCATGGAGAGAAGACAGCGACCTTGAATTCAAATTGCTGCTGCGAAATATTTCCATAATCAAATTGAACGATGCTGTCGTTGTTCATCCGGTAAGAAAAGCGCCATGGGGAATAAGCATACAAGAACAGGAGAAAACAATGTACAATGCTTTGCTTTATAAGAAGTATCCTGCGTTATACAGACGGCGGGTTAAAAGCGGCCCTTCGTGGAATTACTATTTCATCATTTTGTCTTTCGCTGCGTTTTTAGTAGCAGCATATTGTAAAATTACCTGGCTGATCATAATCGGTTTTATATGCTGGCTTTCGTTAACGATGGCTTTTGCTTTTAAAAGAATATCAGCCACACGGAAAACAGCGGCTCACATTTTTGAAATGATTGTCACCTCCGCTATCATTCCATTCCTCTCCATTTTGTGGACTTTATATGGAGCGGTAAAATACAGGGTATTGTTTTTCTAAATGTTGAAAAGCATACTTTTTATTGTTTTTTTGTGGAGCAGAGATGAGTACTGCTATTAAGCTATTGTTGCGTCGCAGTGTGCCACGAATGAAAAGACGTGTAGTTCTTTTCAATGTTGTA
>CAXUMK010000431.1:0-3370 GCA_964251885.1 uncultured Segetibacter sp.
ATTAGTCTTTCGGATTGGAAGTGCCGCAAAACATAACTTTTGAACATGCAGACCAGCTAATGCAGGGCTAACATCACTTTCGCCCCGAAGCCTGCAAAAGCTGCTTGAACAATGTAATAATGTAAAAGTAAAGCGCTTGTTTCTTTGGTTTGCCGAACGGCACAATTATACATGGCTGCAAAAGCTGGAGGTTGAAAAAATAAACACCGGCTCCGGTAACAGAATGCTGGTAAAAGGCGGAAAGCTGAATAAAAAATACAAAATAACTGTTCCGGAAAACTTATGAGCAAGAACTTTGAATATACCAGGCAGGTTCAGTTATTAGTAAGAGTATTGCCCCTGATTGATTCTGAAAAATGCTTTGCCCTGAAAAGCGGTTCTGCCATTAACCTGTTTTACCGACCATTTGAAAAAATTGGAAAAGACGTTATGGACTGATTAGCTTTTTGGTTACCGGCATTAGTTTTTTGTGGAGACATGAACAAAGCGTACAAGTGTGCGACGCAACAATGCTTCATAGTAGTAATACAGCCCGGCTCATAAAAAAATATTGCAACGACTTAGTATAACACTTAAAAACCTTTTTACAACTTACTGTCAGCATTCAGATGCTTTTATCTTTCTTTCTGTTTCTAAAGTAACATGTTGAATATTTTTATGCAGTAACTGGTGCCGCAGTTCATTTTTTAAATTTTCTTCCTGCCCGTACTCAACATCTTCACGTATTAAAATATGCGCTGTCAATGCATTTTCCGTTGTGCTTATTGCCCATACATGAATGTGATTTATATTATCAATGCCATCAACTTGTAAAGCTGTTGCTTTTATGTCTTCTACACTAATATCGTCAGGCACGCCGTCAAGCGACAGGCGAAGGCTGACCTTTAATAAATTCCAGGTAGAAACAAGGATTACGATGGCAATTACAATACTTAAAACGCTGTCTATCCACCACCATTTTGTATAGATAATTACAATTCCTCCTACCACCAGGCCAAGCGAAACAACTGCATCAGACATCAGGTGCAGGTAAGCGCCTTTTACATTGAGGTCTTTTTCTTTATCGCGCAAAAACATAAGCGCACTTACTGCATTTATTACAATACCTATACCTGCTACAATTGCTATAGTACCGCCCGGCAGCGGCACCGGATGGAAGAAATGAAACACGGCTTCGATAGCAATAGCACCGATAGAAACCAGCAAAACAAAAGCATTGAATAAAGAAACCAGGATAGAGGTTTTGCGATAACCAAAAGTGTAATTTTCATTGGATTTTACCCTAAGCATTTTAAAAGCAAAAAGCGAAAGACCAAGTGAAGCAACATCTGCAAGATTATGCCCGGCATCAGACAGCAATGAAAGGGAATGAATATATAAGCCCGCAATAACTTCTATGATTACAAACAAAAGATTAAGCGAAATGCCAAAAATGAAGGCAGTATTTACATTGGTCAATGGTTCAGCATGGTGATGATGACTATGGCCGTGAGTATGCGAATGAGTATGTACGTGTGACATAAAATTTACAAATAAGTTCCTTTAAGAATTAAGGCTGCAATGCTGAAATAAATAACGAGACCTGTTACATCGACCAAAGTGGCGACAAATGGAGCAGATGAAGTGGCAGGGTCTATTTTGCATTTTTTAAGTAAGATCGGTATCATTGATCCGCTGAGCGTGCCCCACATAATAATGCCTATTAAAGAGAAAAATATGGTAGCAGACAGAAGCACCCAGTGCTCGCCATAGTTATACCAATGCAGGTTTTGCCACACCGATATGCGGATAAAGCCAATTGAACCCAATACTACACCGAGAGAAAGACCAGACAGTATTTCTCTTCGCATAACATACCACCAGTCTTTAATAGTTAATTCATGAAGCGCCATAGCACGAATAATTAAGGTAGCCGCCTGTGAACCGCTGTTGCCGCCGCTGGATATGATCAGCGGAACAAATAATGCCAGTACAACTGCCTTTGAAATTTCTTTGTCGAAATGTCCCATCGCAGTGGCAGTAAGCATTTCGCCTAAAAACAAAATGATCAGCCAGCCGGCTCTTTTGCGCAGGAGCGAAAAGAAAGGTGTATTCACATAAGGATAATCGAGTTCTTCCACACCTCCGAATTTTTGTATTTGTGCCGTATCCTTTTGCTCTGCCACATCCAGCGCATCGTCTACAGTAACTACACCCAGCATTTGCCCTTCATTATTCACAACGGGCAGGGCAATGCGGTCGTATTGCTTAAACTTATTGATAGCCGAGTCTGCGCTGTCATTCATGTTTAAAGAAATAAATTTGTTGTCCATAATATCCCTGATCTTTTTAGACCTGTCATTCAGTAAAAGCCTGCGCAAAGGCACATCATCAAGCAACAGATTTTGCTCATTTACCACGTACACTACATTTATGCTTTCATTGTCTATGCCTTTTTGTAAAATCAGCGCCTGCGCCTCATCTACAGTCTGTTCAGGAGATAAGCATATAAAACGGGGGTTCATCAACCGCCCCACACTCTTTTCTGAATACCCCAGCAAATCATGCGCTTCTTTGCGTTCCTCTTCGGTTAGCAATGTCATCAGTTGAGTAACGCTCATTCCCGGCAGGCTGCTCAGTAAAAGGGTTCTGTCATCAGGCGCCATATTGTTTAGAATATTCGCCTTTGCACTTTCGTCTAAACCAGCTAAAACTTTCTTTTGATTGATTAATTCCAGGTATTCAAATACTGTTACCTGCTTTGAACTTTGCAGCGTTTTAAATGCCGTCAGGATTTGAGTGTCCGGCAATCCTTCAAGCAGGGCAGCTACATCTGAAGAATGAAAATCGTTCGCCTGCTTTGTAAACAGGTTTAAGTCAACATTCTTAATGAAATTTTTAACCTTGCTAAAGGTTTGTTTTATACCATCCTGTTTACCATTCCTGATCATTGTTTGTTTGTTTTAAAAGTTCACCAATTATCAATAGAATTTTGTGCCTTACCCGTTATTCATCTCTTATACTTAGCAAGGAATTAAAAAAAGTGAGTAGATTTTTTTTTGAACCAGGCTGTATTACTACTATTTTACATCGTTGCGTCGCACACTTGTGCTTTTGTTCATTATTCGGCAAGTCAATAAGTCACTTGTATCCCTTTACAATAATAAGCATATTAAAACCACCTCCCCATTTTTCGCTGCAAAAGTAAACCCATGAGTAAACCGCATAAAAATTATAAAAGCATCTGTGTTGCATTGGGTGCATTCCATCGTCGCGTCACTGCCTCCAATGACGGCTAATAGTAAGCCTGTTCAAACACAAATGAGATTGCTTCGTACCTTATAATGACATCCACTCTAACCCTTTGAAAAACAATAAGTAACGTATGGAT
>CAXUMK010000432.1:0-1881 GCA_964251885.1 uncultured Segetibacter sp.
AGTCGCTTTGATTGGCTGCAATGGTTGTACTGGTTGTTCCCGTTCCATCTGCAGGATTGCTATCTTTTGCCCTGTCTGATCCCTGTAAACCAGGACTTGGATGAAAACCTGCAGGAGTGGCGAAGGTTAACTTATAGGTGCCGGGTCCAAGATTAATGAAATTATAATATCCATCGTACTGTGGCGCATTTGCATTATTAGGTGCGTTGTAAGTTTGCGTAAGTACAGTATCAGATCTTCCATCCGAAAAAGTGATGGTCACTTTCACTCCGTTTATACCTGGCTCTCCTGCATCCTGGATACCATTGCCGTTTAGGTCATTCCATACAAAATCACCGATACCACTGTTTCCACACTCGGCAAGATCCAGGGTGTTGTTGGTATTGCCATTGTCATCGGGCTCCTGTCCGGCAGTAAGGGTGATTGCATTGGTGTAGATAATGCCGCCCGGGCCATTTGGTCCTACCAGGTTTACAAGGTTGTTATCATTGTCGATATTATTATCAGGGAAAGGACTGGTAGCCTGGGTGGAAGTATTCGGGCTTTTTTGATAACCTGGTAATATAGGCATTGATGCAATGTATCTGCCCGGAGCTAAGTTTGTAAAATGATAAACACCATTGGCATCGGTCTGCGTGGTTGCAATAGCAGGCCCGTCAGGAAGATTATCTGAATTGTTATCGGTATATAAACTGACAGTCACACCTCCTATGCCTGGCTCATTAGTGTCTCTCTTGCCATCTCCGTCTTTGTCATTCCATACCTGGTTGCCAAGGGTAAGATTGGCAACAGGCGCACAATCTGTAGCCGACACTTTTACATCATCAATGTACAGGCTGTTATCAAAATTGCTGCCTGCTTGTTGAATACCTATAAATCTATACCGGAAAGATGTAGTAAAAAAATCCGTAGGAACTGAAACGGCCACGTCGCTCCACTTATTTGAGCCATAAGCGGAAATTATTTCAGCCGCTGTTTTTGCTAAAACCGTAGTCCAGGTTGTTCCGTTATCTTTAGAAACATCGAGATTAAAACTAAAAAATGTATTGGCTGGGTCTACATTAAGCGTATATAATTTAAACTGCAGTTGAAGAAAAGTAATACAGTGAGTTGTACAAGGCACAATAGGCCCTGTAGCCCTGCAGACAGATACTTTTGTTCCATTTAAAGTATTGCCGTTTGATAATTTCAACGCATACGGAGATGATGCGAATTTTTTTCCATCCACAGCGACTACAGCATAAGAATCAGAAGAATAACCTATCCATTTACCTATATCCTCATAAAAGCCCTGGTTGATGGGACTTATGTAGTTAGTATTAAATGCAGTTGAAAAGGTTTCAGTACTGAAAACGGTTTGACTGAAAGAAGTGAAAGAAGTTGCAGCAAGTACCAGCAACAGGACACAGGTAGAAATTTTCATTCTGACGGAGTTTTTAATAAATACAGATTATTGACTAAAGCCTTTTATAAATTTACTTCCAGGTTTCTCAACGACAATTGGATATTAAATACAAACAAGTAGTGGATTAGACAAATCCTGTTCCTGACTTGTCAAACCTACATGGATGAATAAAATTGAATAATAGTTGCAACAATACATGAAACTGCAGAAATAACAATAAAAAAAGCTGCGGTTTTTATAACAGCAGCTTTTTTTGAAAAAACTCTTTTGAAATTACTTCTTTGACGGAAGTAAAAAACCTACGGTTAAAAGAATTCCACGGTTTTTATATTTCCCGTCACTGTCGGTAAGATTGCTCAAACCTGCAAGATAACCTGCATTTACGTAAAGACCATTTGTAAACTGAAGGCCTGCATTTACATTTGCGCTGAAATCAAAACGCTTCATTGCTTCGCCATCATCTCCTTTTTTAAAGG
>CAXUMK010000432.1:1891-3355 GCA_964251885.1 uncultured Segetibacter sp.
AGTCTCGTTTACAGGTACAACTGCGTCTTCGGTAGCCACGTAACCCTGGTACTTTATTTTGCCGCTGATGCCGTAGCCGAACGAAGGGCCTGCACCAAAATAAACATTCATCCCATTTACAGGGATTGAGTAAACAAGATTTACCGGAAGCTCAAGGTAGTTTAGAGAGGTTTCCAAAGTACTTTTCCTGTTACCTGATACCTGTGCTGAAAATTCGATGCTGCTTTTCTTCTGCAGAAAGTTTAGAGACGAGCGAAGGCTGAAATTGTTTTGCAGTGTCATTTCTGCAACCACACCTGCTCCAAAACCGATCTGCATCGATTTTTTGAGATCCGGAACGTCTTCAGATTTGATGGAAGCGCTGCCTGCATTTCCGATTACCTGTGCGCCAAAGCGAACCTGGCTAAAGCTTACAGTCGCTATAACTGTTGCTGCCGCTAATAAAAACATCTTTTTCATAAACATCTTTTTTTGGTTGTTTTAAAATTTTGACACAAAAAAAAGAGTAAAATCAAAGAGCGGCAATCACATGAATATGTATGTAAAGACGAATGGCTATTACCGGTTATAAAGGTTGAATAAGGTATGAAGAGCGGGGAAGCCAACATGCCAATAGCAAAAAATCCCTCCCAATTCCTAATTCTCAATTTCTAATTCAACTATCTTCGCCGAAATATCAGCTATATGAATTTGCATGAATACCAGGCTAAGGAATTATTGAAAAAGTATGCTGTACCTGTACAGGAAGGCATTGCAGTAGATACTGTAATGGCTGCCGAAGAGGCTTACAGGCAAATTAAAAACGATACCGGCAGTAACTTTGCGGTGGTAAAGGCGCAGATACATGCGGGTGGTCGCGGAAAGGGCAAAATAAATGGTAAAGAACAACGCGGAGTAGCAGTGGGTAAGAGCCTTGAAGATGTTTCAAATATTACAAAGAATATATTGGGTGGTACGCTGGTAACCATTCAAACCGGGCCTGCGGGTAAGAAGGTAAATAAGGTACTGATAGCGCAGGACGTCTATTATCCCGGCCCTAACCCGGTAAAAGAGTTTTATTTGAGTATTCTGCTCGATCGTACAAAAGGACAAAACGTAATCATGTACAGCACAGAGGGCGGAATGAATATAGAAGACGTTGCACACGATACACCTGAAAAAATATTTAAAGAATGGGTGTACCCGGGTGGCGGCCTTCCGGGTTTCCAAGCGAGAAAAATTGCATTCAATTTTGGCCTTAGTGGTGAAGCTTTTAAGAACTGTGTAAAGTTTGTAACCAATTTGTACAACGCGTATGTCGGGCTCGACTGCAGCATGCTTGAGATAAATCCTCTGTTTAAAACTGCTGATGAAAAGATTATAGCCGTAGACTGTAAGATGAACCTTGATGACAATGCATTGATGCGTCACAACGATCTGGCAGCTATGAGAGATGTAAATGAAGAAGACCCAACAGAGGTGGAA
>CAXUMK010000433.1:0-3352 GCA_964251885.1 uncultured Segetibacter sp.
AATGATTATCCTTATGATTTTTCTACAGACGACAAAAAAGTAATTTTTGGAAGTGCAAGAAATGTACAGGCCAGCAACGTTCGTTTTTACAGCCCGCGGTTGTTTCAAAATTTATACAGTGTTTCTTTAACAGGCGGCAGACCTTTTTTGCTTTCAGGGGCAGGAATGGAAAACGCACACTATAACAGCAAGGGCAATGAAATCGTTTTCCAGGACAGAAAAGGATACGAAGACCCGTGGCGTAAACACCATACATCTTCAGTAACCCGTGATATATGGGTGATGGATGTAAAGAACAACAAATACCAGAAAATAAGTGATTTTGTGGGTGAAGACCGTGAGCCTGTTTGGAGCAGTGACGATGAATCCGTTTATTATTTAAGTGAAAAGAATGGTTCGCAAAACCTGTACAAAATATCGTTGCAATCAAAAAGCGAAAAGCAACTGACACAATTTAAAAATAATCCCGTTCGTCATTTAAGTGCCGCTAAAGACAACACACTTTGCTTTACAAACGATGGAGAAATTTATACGTTGAAAGAAGGAAGCCAGCCGCAAAAAGTAGCTATTAAAATATACAACGATGGCAGGGAGGGAACCGAAAAAAATGTACCGGTCAATGGCAATGTGAATGCTTTTGTTTTATCGCCTAACGGCAAAGAAATAGCGTTTGTAACCCGCGGGGAAATTTTTATAACCAGTGTGGAAGGAGGTTTAACAAAACGCATTACCAACACTCCGCAGCAGGAGCGCATGCTACAATGGAGCCCGGACGGAAGAAGCATTTATTATTCCGCTGAAAGAAATGACAACTGGGATATTTATAAAACCACTATTGCCCGTGCAGAAGAGCCTTACTTTTATGCTTCTACTGTCTTAACCGAAGAGCCGGTTATAGCCACTAAGGCCGAAGAATTTCTTCCTAAAATTTCACCTGACGGAAAAGAGATCGCCTACCTCGAAAACAGGAACGTTTTAAAAGTTTTCAATATCGCTTCTAAGCAATCAAGAACCATTTTACCGGCCGGCCGTAATTTCAGTTATGCAGATGGAGACATCGATTTCAACTGGAGCCCCGATGGTAAATGGCTCTTAACTGACGATGATTATTTCGGATTTGGCAGCAGCCACGGCGCTTTGATAAAGGCTGATGGCACAGGTGAAATTTTGCACCCGGTCAACAGCGGTTTTGGAGAAGACAATCCAAAATGGGCAATGGATGGCCGGGTGATGACCTGGACAAACGGACGCGAAGGCCGTAAATCGCTCGCTAACCAGGGCAGCCGCGAGGTAGATATTTATGGCGTTTTCTTCGACCAGGAAACGTATGACCGCTTTAAACTGAGCAAAGAAGAATATGCACTTTTAAAAGAAAAAGAAGACAAAGAAAAAGCTGATAAGAAAGCTGCTGGCGTTGATACAACCAAACCATCAAAAGCTGTTATAAAAAAGATCGGTGAAAAAAGAGATTCAGCCATAAAAAAGTGGGGGCCAAATTTTGAGAACCTGGATGACAGAAAATTAAGACTGACCATCAACAGCGCTTCGATAAGTGATTATGCAATGACACCTGATGGCGGCAAAATTTACTACCTCGCATCTTTTGAAAAAGGGTACGACCTGTGGGTAACAGAACCGAGGACAAGAGAAACAAAAATTCTTGCAAAGCTTGGTGGTACACCCAGTGGTATAGAAATGAGCAAAGATGGAAGGGCTGTTTATGTAACCAACAATGGAAGCTTGCTGAAAATTGACTCTACGGGCAAACAAACACCCATTTCTATCAACAGCGAAATGGTATTAAATGCAGCCGCCGAACGCGATTATATCTTCAATCATACCTGGCGGCAGGTAAAAGAAAAGTTTTACGATACCACTCTTCGTGGCATTGACTGGCAAATGTATAAGCAAACATACTCTAAGTTTTTGCCTCACATTTCTGACAATTATGACTTCCAGGAGTTGCTGAGTGAGTTGCTGGGAGAATTGAACGGCTCTCATACCGGCGGCCGTTACTCGCCTCAAAATCCAAATGGCGACATTACTGCCGCTCTCGGGTTGTTGTACGATGAAACGTATACCGGCGACGGGTTGAAAGTAACTGAGGTAATTGCAGGCGGCC
This sequence comes from uncultured Segetibacter sp., assembly GCA_964251885.1. Taxonomy (GTDB): domain Bacteria; phylum Bacteroidota; class Bacteroidia; order Chitinophagales; family Chitinophagaceae; genus Segetibacter. Next base: position 2,123 of record CAXUMK010000433.1, read on the forward strand.
CTGTTGACAGAGCTGCCAGCAAAATTAAAGCAGGATATATCATCGAGAAAATAGATGGCGAACCCATTGGAGACGGAGCAGACTGGTCGTTGCTTTTAAACAGGAAAGCTAATAAAAATACTTTGCTGAGTGTGTATGATCCAAAGACAAATACGAGGTTAGACCAGATGGTAAGACCAATCACCTTTGGCGAAGAAAGTGCATTGATGTACAAGCGCTGGGTAAATAAAATGCGCGACATGGTCGATAAACTGAGCGGAGGAAAAGTGGGTTACGTACACGTGCAGGCTATGAACGACGGCAGCTACCGCACAGTGGTAGATGAAGTAATGGGAAAGAACCGCGACAAACAGGCGCTGATTGTTGATACCCGTTTTAACGGCGGCGGCTGGCTGCACAACGACCTCAATACTTTCTTAAGCGGAACAACTTATATGCGGTATGCCCCGCAAGGCCACCCGGTAAAAAGTACCGAACCGATGGATCGCTGGCAAAGGCCAAGCTGTGTAGTGATGAGCGAGGGCAACTACAGCGATGCATTTATGTTCCCTTACATCTACAAAGGTAACAATGTCGGCAAGCTGATAGGAATGCCCGTACCGGGAACGGGTACAGCCGTGTGGTGGGAAACGCAGATAGATCCCACCATCGTTTTTGGCATACCTATGATAGCATCAATTGGTAAGGAAAACAGGCCAACTGAAAACCTTCAGTTAGAGCCGGATATCAAAGTACCCCTTCAATACGAAGATTTTTTGAATGGAAAAGATGTCCAGTTAGAAGCTGCCGTTCAGGAAATGCTGAAAGAGATAGGTGAGAAGAAAATTGCCGGAAATATTGGTAGCCAGCAGTAGTCAAATATTAAACTTTCGTTGCGTCGCACACCGCAACAGTTAGTTCATTTTTCAACAGAAGCTTCACAATAAATCAAACGCGTGGGAATTATTTTCAGGAGTTTTGATTTATGGATTTATACTGAAAGCCTTATAAAAAATGTGCAATGCATTTTATGAGCAGGGCTGTATTGCTGCTATGATTCATCGTTTCGTAGCACTCTTGTACTTGTATAGTTTTATGGGGCTTCTTTGAAAAGAACTAAGGTATCCATAATAGCAATATACAAAGTGATTGTATAACTTTATTTGAACAGCATAAGCAATGCGTTACAGATACCGGCATAAAAAACCTTATTACCTTAGTAACGGATAGAAAAGAGAAAGAAAAAACCTT
>CAXUMK010000434.1:0-3340 GCA_964251885.1 uncultured Segetibacter sp.
AACAGCGGTGGCAAGATTGCCGTTATTAACCCCGGAACCATGTGTGGCAGTTGTGCAAGATCCGGCAACAGAAATGTGCGGCAATGAAGCAAGGTTGTGCAGCGCAAATCCTTTTTCGTTCAGGTAAGGGCTCAGCACTCCATATTTAATACCGCTCTCTACAGTTACCGTATGTGCATGCGCATCTAACGATACTACCTTATTCATTTCGGTAAGGGCGATCAGGTTGTCTTTACTATCGGCAATAGTATTAAAGCAATGGCGGGTACCCAGCGCTCTTAGCCTGCTGCATTCTTTTACCAGTTTCTGTACTTCTTCAACCGTCTTTGGATAGAACACTTTATCGGTACTATACTCGAGATTGCCAGACCAGTTCTTCAATCTTTCGTGTTGCGCCCAGGAAGTAAGCGGAGATAAAAAAGGTGCGGTCATGAATGCAGAAGATAATTTGATGAATGTTTTTCTTTTCATAATCAATATGGCTTGATAAAGTAAAGATAAAAACCAGCAGATGTATCATCTATACTTCCTGCTGCATAAAAATGTGCAGTGATTTTTGAAGCCGGTCTGCATTACTACTATTTTACATCGTTGCGTCGCACACTTATACTTTTGTTCATTATTCAGCAATGCACAATCTTATCCTGAGTGCACTATAATTGATTTTATCGCAAAAAAGCAAAACTTTTTTTCTTCTCCCGTCATGGTTACTTCCGGGGACAAAACAGAATTTCTGATCGTTGTCACTTTTTTATTTCCTGGATAATACAGACAATATTACACTTGCATTGCGTTGAGAAATGTAAAACTCATTTTTAAGTGAGGTACAGCCTACCTCTCAACTAAGATTATCAAGGCCTTCTCACTACTCACAACTTACCACTCACTACCGATCATAACGCAGAAAGGGAATACTCTTTTGTTCTGTGCACTTTAAACCAAACACTGAATGTTGTTCCTTTTCCCACTTCACTCTCCACTTCTATTTTTCCGCCCATGGCTTCTACCTGGTCTTTGGTAATGAACAACCCTATTCCTCTTGCATCGGCATTGCCGTGAAAAGTTTTGTACATGCCAAACAGTTTGGCTCCATTTCTTTTAAGGTCTATTCCCAACCCGTTGTCTTCAATTGTCAGTTTCAAAAAATCATCATGAACAGTTGCAGAAAGTATAACATAACAGTCGCGATCTGATGCCCGGTATTTTATTCCGTTAGAGATGAAGTTCAACAAAATACTGTCAACATAAGCCGGCAAACCGAGAATAGAAAAATCTGTATCTGTATTGTTTATAATAGTAACCGACGCCTGCTTTGCTAACTGACCTACGCTATTGGCAGCGGTCTCTATGGCTCGGTGCAAATTGATCGGAGTTAACTTTATTTCAGAGGAATTATTGAGTAGCACAACCTCATTTAAATTGTCAATCGTTTCCTTTAAATTGTCGGAACTTGTTTTAAGAATAGAAATATAATGATCGTTTATTTCTTCAGGGTTGTCCATAAGATATAACTTCAGAATCATTTCGATGTTGCCCGAATGAGACCTGAGGTTGTGTGATACAATATGGGCGAAATTCTTCAGCCTGTCTTTTTGATCGATTGTGATTTGCAGCAGAGACTTCATTTCTTTCTCCGCTTTTTTAATTGCACTTATGTCTGTAGCAATGCCCAGACAGCCGATAATGACGCCCTGCAGATTTCTGATCGCCGACACCACTAACTGAACCGGAAAAGTGGAACCATCCTTGCGTACATAAGTCCACTCCCTTGTTTCATGTTCACCTAATTTTGGTATGTGCGTAAAAACATCGTTGCCTTCAATTGTTTTGCCATACAACAACGATAATTCTTTGCCTCTTTCGGCCATTTCTTCCTCAGTGTGTATGATTACAGGTGTTTTAATTCCAATCATTTCTTCCGCTGTGTACTGCAGTAGTATTTCGGCTCCCTTGCTATAGTGAGTGATCAAGCCGTCGTTGTCGGTGCCGATGATAGAAACATAACCGGCGTTGAGAATTGTGTTGAGCTCTTCATTTAAAATGTTTAATTGCTCTTCTATTTTTTTACTCTTCGTTATATCCTGAATAAGTCCAAACCTCCTGATACAAACATCATTTTTAAACTCCCCGTCACCTATTATTCTCAGCCACTTGTGGTTTCCTTTAGCTGTTACGATTTCTGCTTCCAGGTCTATCGGTTTTTTTTCATTGGCTAATTTTTGTATTGCTTCTGTCAGCCTGTCTAAACGCTCACCTTTTTTATAATACCCCATGAAAGCTTTGAAGTCAGCAGGAGAATTTTCGGGCAATTCAAATATTTCGTTTACAATAGGGCTTATTGTCAATTTTTCTGTTTTCGGGTCTACTTCATGTGTGCCAATTCTGGCTATACGGTTGCTTATTTCAAGAATAGTTTCTATCCTTTTTCTCTCCGCATCCTTTTCCTTTAAAGCAGTTATATCAGCCGTGTACATGATCAGCCCTCCAATGTTACTTTTAGAAACATACCAGGGACGAACGTCCCAGGTAAGCCATTGAAATGAACCATCTGCCCGTACAAACATGGCTTCATCGCGCTGGTTGATCTCACCCTGTAAACAAGCCTGGTGAATCGCCTTCCATTCGTCGCCAATCTCCGGAAAGATTTCATAGTGAGAGTGACCCAGTATTTCTTTGCCTTCCAATTTATAGTCACTCACCCATTTTTGCGAGGCAGCCAGGTAACGCATATCCTTATCAAACATAGCAAGGGAGTTGGGAGCCTGCTGAATAAAAATAAGGTTGCGATTATTGCTTTCCTTTAATTCAAGTTCAGCTTTTTTCTGCTGGGTAACGTCTCGAAGTATTCCTGACATACCCACCACTTTTCCGGCTTCATTTTTAATGGTAGATAAGGTAATAGAAACGTTTATCCTCGATTGATCCTTCTTAACCCTTATCGTTTCATGTTGTTCAACCTTTTCACTTTTTAAGATTTTTTGTATCAGAATAGATTCTTGCTGCAATAATTCGGGCGGAAACAAAAGGGAAATATGCCTGCCCTTAATCTCGTTGTAGGTATAACCAAGAATTTTTTCGGCGCCCTTATTCCAGGTAAGAATGGTTCTATCCAAACTTAGACTTATAATAGCATCTGAAGAAGAGGCAATAATGACTGCCATCTCGTTTATAATTTTCTCCTGCCGTTTTCGTTCCGATACATCGCGAACTGCAGCACACAAATACAATCCATCGTCCAACGGTATAGTGCTGATATTTACTTCTGCCGAAAATTCATTTCCGTTTTGCCGCAATCCGCACAATTCAAATCTCTTGTCAATTGCAATAGTACCTGAGGTTA
>CAXUMK010000435.1:0-2960 GCA_964251885.1 uncultured Segetibacter sp.
TAAAGCGCAGTCTGCAAAGGCTCTTAAGCAGGAAACTGAGAAAAACAACAAAGCGCTTGTTATACCTAAGACATCAACCGATAAGAAAGTTGATTATGAGCCTGATTTTATGAAGAGCGTTTTAGATACGCCTGCAGCTACTCCACAAGGGCCTACAATGAGGTATAATGATGCCGAACTGCAGGAATTCAGAGACCTGATCGGTAAGAAATTAGATGCCGCAAAAAAGGAACTTGCTTATTTGCAGGGTCTTATTACCCGTCGCGATGAAATGGGTGGCGATGAAACAGACAATCGTTACATGACTATGGAAGATGGAGGCATGAGCATGGAGAGAGAGCAGCTAAGTCAAATGGCAAGCCGCCAGATTACTTTTATCGACCATTTGGAAAAGGCATTGATGCGTATAGAAAATAAAACGTATGGTATTTGCCGTGTAACCGGAAAGCTGATCGATAAGGCACGTCTTCGCGCCGTACCACATGCTACATTAAGCATGGAAGCGAAGATGGGAATTACTAAATAAGCTTTAAATAATATAATAAAAAGAGGGAGGCAGCAATGCTTCCCTCTTTTTTATTATAAAAAAATTAAACGGCTTTAAAAAGTTCTTGATATCCTTTTCTTGCAATAGATTTATTGGTTTAAATAGCAATATATGAAGAAATGGTTTTGTATTGTTTTTTTGATGGTGTCTGCAGCAGCAAATTCACAAATACTTACGGTAGAAAAAATTATGCGTGATCCTAAATGGATCGGTACTTCCCCTTCCAATTTTGAATGGTCGTATGACAGCAAAAGCATTGTTTTCAACTGGAACCCTGAAAAAACAATCAGCGACTCTTCTTATAGTTACAGGTTAAAAAGTAAAGAGCCTTCCAGGTTGAATTACAATGAAGCGCAACTTTTAAGGGCAATAAGTAATGGCAATTACAATCGAGCCCGAACAAAAATTGCATTTAGTTATAAAGGTGATGTTCATTTGATAGATATTGCTTCGGGTAAGATTACCCGGATAACACAAACAGAAGAAAATGAAAGTGATCCTTCCTTTACAATGCACGAGGAGTGGATCGCTTTTCAAAGTGGCAAAAATCTTTTTGCATGGAATCTTGCATCTGGTATTACCAGGCAATTAACCGACTTTGAAAAAGAAAAACAAGCTGCAAAGAAACCTGCTTCACAGGACCTGTGGCTGCAGCAACAGCAACTAAGGACATCTGATGTAGTTAGACAAAGAAAGGAGAAAAAAGACTTCAGGACTGCTTACCTGCAACAAATGAAAGATGCAGACAGCATTCATATCATTTACACAGGCGATAAAAATGTACAGGATCTGCAGATAAGCCCCGACGGCAGGTTTATTACTTATAATGTAGTGGAAGAAGCAGCAAATGCAAAAACTTCTATTGTGCCCGATTTTTTAAATGAGACTGGCTATACGACTGATATTCGAGGTCGCAGTAAAGTAGGTGTTCCGCAGGAGAAATATACGTTTTATATTTTCGACAGAATAAAGGATACGGTCATTTTAGTAAAAACAGATTCATTGCCGGGAATTGCAGATAAGCCTGATTATGTTAAAGATTATCCTGCTAAAAAGGATACGGCTCGTACCGTTCGTGATGTTTACATTAACGATACTTATTGGAATGAGGAAGGAACAAACGTTGTGTTCGACATTTCTTCCCGGGATTTTAAAGACCGGTGGCTGATGCAGTCAGATGCCGCAACAGGTAAATTAAAACTACTCGACAGGCAGCGGGATGAAGCCTGGGTTGGAGGGCCAGGTATTGGATGGCTAACGGGTCGTTCTATTGCAGGTTGGATCAATGAACATACCTTTTATTTTCAGAGCGAAGCAAGCGGCTATTCACATCTTTATTCTTATGACCTCACTACCCAAACTAAGAAGCAGGTAACACAGGGGCAGTACGAAATACAACAGGCCACGCTTAGCCACGATAAAAAGTTCTTTTACATTGTTAGCAACGAGGAACATCCGGGCAAACAAAATCTTTACCGTATCAATGCAGATGGAAGCAATAAGCAAAAGATGACCTCAATGACCGGCAGTTATGATGTCAGCCTTTCGCCGGATGAAAAATATATCGCCTTCCGTTATTCTTACCAAAACAAACCATGGGAATTGTATGTGCAGGAAAATACAACCGGTAAAAACCCAATACAGGTAACGGATAAAGCCATGAGTGATGAATGGAAAGCTTATCCCTGGCGCGATACAAAAATATTCACGTTTAAAGACAGGGACAGCCTGCCGGTATATGCCCGCATTTACGAACCGCCAACAGGTAAAAAAAATAATGCAGCCGTCATTTTTGTGCATGGTGCGGGCTACCTTCAAAACGTTAGTTATGGTTGGAGTAGTTATTTCCACGAATACATGTTCAATAATTTATTGGCTGATAAGGGCTACACCATAATAGATATTGATTATCGTGCAAGTGCCGGGTATGGCCGCAACTGGCGTACTGCGATCTATCGTTATATGGGTGGCAAAGACCTCGATGATGAAGTGGATGCAGCAAAATATTTAGTAAAAGAATATGGTATCGATTCTAATCGCATTGGTATATATGGCGGTAGTTATGGCGGCTTTATGACGCTCATGGCTTTGTTTACGCAACCAAATGTATTTAAGGCGGGTGCGGCATTGCGCCCTGTAACCGATTGGGGGCATTATAATCATCCATATACTGCTGCTATTCTCAATCAGCCTTTCAACGATTCGATTGCCTACCTGCGTTCATCGCCTATAAATTTCGCTGCAGGACTAAAAAATCATTTGCTTATTTGTCATGGAATGGTTGATGTAAACGTGCATTACCAGGATGCTGCCCGTCTTGCCCAACGCCTAATAGAACTCGGGAAGGATAACTGGCAGCTTGCATCTTACCCTGTAGAAGATCATGGCTTTGTCGAACCTTCAAGCTGGACAG
>CAXUMK010000435.1:2970-3340 GCA_964251885.1 uncultured Segetibacter sp.
ATGAGTACAAAAGAATTTTAAAGCTGTTCGATGAAAACCTGTTAAAGTAAGCCCTTCACATTTTTTATTTTTTGGGGCCCGGCAACAGTAATTCTATTTTACACTGTTGCGTCGCACACTTCGTCTGAAGATACTTCTTTCGGCAAAAGAGAGCCGTCATTTGCGAGGAGGAAAGACGAAGCAATCCAGCTAATAGTAGGCTCGTTCAAATACAAATGGGATTGCTTTCCCACTTTTGTTGCGTGACAGGCTGTACCTCGCAATGACGAACGACTTTAGCTGCATGATGGAAAAAAGCTGCCATAAAAAGATACGGTAAAAGTGCTACCGTGTGGACACATCTTTATTTGGTTATTTTAGTAATAATTTG
>CAXUMK010000436.1:0-3325 GCA_964251885.1 uncultured Segetibacter sp.
GTCTTTAAGGCTTTTAGAAACAAATACATACTATCGATTATTGTATTTGCAGTTTGGATTACTTTTTTTGACCGCAATGATTTGCTGACACAATGGGACAGAAAACAGGAACTTAAAAAGCTGGAAACAAGCAAGGATTTTTATGAGAAGGAAATCACTTCTACTAAAAAAGACCTTTTGGATTTGAATAACAATCCTGCTGTTCTTGAAAAGTTTGCACGTGAAAAGTTTTACCTGAAAAGGCCAAAAGAAGAAATTTTTATAGTAGATGACAGTACTTCTGAAAAAAATTGATGTTTCTATTACAATATTTTACTTTCAAAGCCGTTTTGTATATCAGGCAATAATTAATAAACCGGAAAAATAACTTCTTTAAAATGCCACATTACACAACAGAAGAGCTGATACAATATGTGTATCAGGAAACAACAGTAGAACAAACACAGGCAATTGAGAAGGCCCTGGAAAACGATTGGGATATGAAGGAGAAAATTGCAGCATTAAAAGAGTCAATGCAACAATTAGATACAGTGTTAACAAGTCCACGTCAGCAGTCAGTTTTAGCCATTCTCAATTATGCAAACCGTTCAGCAATAGTAGAACATCCCTGACTGCTGTTTAAAAAATTTTAGCCAACCCGTATCTTTGATTTTAGTTCATGACCACTAAAGAAAGATACGGGTTTGTTATTTCATACTTTTCGGAATATGCCCCCAATGCCGAAACTGAGCTAATCTATGATACTCCTTATCAGCTATTAGTAGCAGTTGTGCTTTCGGCACAATGTACCGATAAGAGGGTTAATCTTACTACACCCGCCTTATTTTCCAGATATCCTACCACTTATGATTTAGCAAAGGCTGACTATGACGAACTTTTTAACATCATAAAAAGTATTTCTTATCCCGGCAATAAGACAAGGCACCTGATTGGAATGGCCAATATGCTTGTTGAAAAATATGACGGACAAATTCCGCTGACAGTAGAAGAACTGATACAATTACCGGGAGTCGGCCGCAAAACTGCAAATGTAATTACATCTGTTATCGACAATCAGCCAAACATGGCAGTCGATACGCATGTGTTCAGAGTTGCAGCCCGCATAGGTCTAACCAATAAAGCAAAAACACCACTTGCTGCAGAACTGCAGTTGATTAAGCACATACCAACAAATCTGATTTATATAGCGCACCACTGGCTCATATTGCACGGAAGATATATATGCGTCGCACGTACCCCCAAATGCGGCGAATGTGGTTTAAAACCTGCGTGCAGGTTTTACAATAAGCTGAATAAATAATGCAGCGCTGCTAATAAAAGTATCAATTCTGCGTTCTAATACAGGACTATAGAAATTTTTGTTTTTATGAAGAAGGCCTTAAAAATTATTCTTTTATTATTCATTTGTAATTCTCTGGCAAAAAACTCATTCTGCCAGTATTACTATTATAACGATAAATACTACAATACTAATCTGCTGTACGAATTTGGAGCATCGGCAGGTGTAATGAACAGCATTACAGATATTGGCGGAGCCAATACTGACAATGCAATGTATTTAAACCAAATTAAGTTTGTAAATAACCGCCTTAGCAAAAGCATATATGCCGGGGCCATTTACAGGAATGTAATAGGGTTACGGCTCGAAGGAACTCTTGGCGAAGTGTCTTCTGCAGACAGCACGATAACCGGTAAATCTTATAACCTTATTTCTAAAAACATACGAAATTTAAGCTTCAGGAGCAAAATCGCTGAAATTGCTTTAACCGCAGAATTTCATCCTCTTCAATTATTGCATATTGAAATCATTCGCGGTGTTTCACCATACATCATTGGTGGTATTGGCTGGTTTCATTTTAACCCCCAGGCGCAGCTTAAAGGTCGATGGATTGATCTGCAGCCTTTACATACAGAAGGAGAGGGTTTCACCGAATACCCCGACAGAAAGCCTTATAAGCTTTCTCAATTCAACATCCCGATGGGTCTGGGAGTTCGTTATGAATTATCAGAGTTATTCAATGTGAGGGTTGAATTTGTGCATCGCCGCCTGTTTACAGATTACCTGGATGATGCAAGTAATAAAACGTACATCGATCCTAAGTTATTTTCTAAATATCTTTCTCCGGTTCAGGCAGCTTATGCTGAAGCTTTATTTAATAGAAGTAAAGATGGCTCTGTGCCTATATTCAGAGGGCATTCACAAAACAAAGACGCTTACATGTCACTTTCAATAAAGCTGGGAGTAGTATTAGGACGCGAAAAAACCGCTACCAGTATCGGAACTAAACATTTAAGGTGTAGGGCTTTCTAAGCAGTCATGTTATTTATATTCATTTAAAGATAAAACTTCTATCTGAAGAGAGAATATTATTGGCGTCATTCTGATACTCTTTCCTCTATATGTCTTTTTCTTAATTATCGTCTTCAGAAAAAAGTTCAGGAGTGATACAATTCAGTTAGCTATACTTCGTGCCACATAAAAATATAAAGTGATTTTTTTGAGCCGGGCTGTATTACTTCTGTTTTACATCGTTGCGTCGCACACTTCCTCTGAAGGTTCTTGCTTCGGCAAGACCTCATCCTCCGTCTCCTTCTCCTCGCCGAGAAGGAGCCGTAAAGCAATGCATAACCTAACATTTATCTACCACATCGTCGTTAATTTCCTACCCGTCATTGCGAGCCTCGCGTAGCTTGGCGAAGCAATCCCCCTGCCAACTGTCAGCCTGATTGTTCAGGGTGATTGCTTTCCAGCTTTTGTTGCGGGACAAGCTGTGCCTCGAAATGACGGCTCTCTTTTTGCCGAAAAAAGTACCTTCAGATGAAGTGTGCGACGCAACGATGTTACATTTGAAATACTGCTGCCCGGCTCAAAAAAACTTTCACCATATACTTTGAGGCTGTAAAAATTTTACTAAAAAAGATGCTTCCTGTCAATTGTTGTAATTTGCATTTTTTATTCAGCTTATGCCAAAAGATCTAAGACGGGAGCAGGCTTTGTTATATCACTCCGAAGGGCGGCCCGGAAAAATAGAAGTCGTACCTACAAAAGAAGCTAAAACACAAAGAGACTTATCGCTGGCATATAGTCCGGGAGTGGCAGAACCATGCAAAGAGATCGCTTTAAATAAAGAAGAGGTATATAAATACACAGCAAAAGGAAACCTGGTGGCCGTAATAAGTAACGGAACAGCAGTCTTAGGCCTGGGGGACATAGGACCCGAGGCAGGCAAACCGGTTATGGAGGGAAAAGGGGTTTTGTTTAAAATATTTGCTGATATTGATGTTTTTGACATAGAGATAAATGAAAAAGACCCCCAGAAATTTG
>CAXUMK010000437.1:0-3324 GCA_964251885.1 uncultured Segetibacter sp.
GATTATCCAGTATTTTGTATCTCTTTTAATCATTGTTAATCATTTTAGTTCGTTTGCAAAAACGTAATGATATATCCGTCCGGGTCTTTTGCCATCAACGTTTTTCCAAAAGGTGTATCGTTGATTTGTCCTAAAAGAGTTACTTCTTTTTCGGTTAGCCGTGTTTGCAGTTCTTCAATCTTTTCATCAATCGCAAACCACAGTGAAGCGCCAACGCCAAGTTCTTTACCTTCTAAATTTCCAATGGGTTTTCTTATGGCAAAACTTGCCTCGCCTTTGTTGTACTTAAAAATACAAGCTTCCGGATTTTTGATTTCTAATAGTTCAAATCCTAATTTGTTAGTGTAAAATTCTTTTGAAGCTTCTAAATTTCTAACCTGCAGAGAAGCAAATTCTAATCGTCTCATAATATTTTAATTTTATTGTTGCAGCAAATATAGTATGTACGACAACAATATAAAAATTATTAACAAAAATCAGTAAACGAGTAAGTTCTTTGGATTTTGTTAGGATGTAAAGTCTGTTCCCGTAGCATATAACGAACAAGCATAGGCAATTATAATGGCTCTATACTTTTTTATTAAACTTCTTCAAGTTTAGTACACTCAAAGTGTGCACGATAAAATGTCTCTCAAATTATTCAATACTTTTTCTTTTAAGCCTATTTATTAACAAATATTCTGTTTAGCTCATCATACAAAGCTGTTTCATCTCCGTCTTCCCCATCTCCCCTATAACGTCCGATAATGATGCCATTTTTATCAATTAAGATGAGAGTAGGTATAGATGCAATAGAATATTTATCCCTTAGTCCATTATCCATCGGCTGAGAAATATCGGCAAAAACATTATTCCAATTATTTGTATCATCTTTAGTTATGGCATCTAACCACGCCTTTTTATCCGAATCCCAAGATATACTAATAACATCTAATCCTTTCGAATGAAGTTTTTGATAAAGTTCTTTTAAGTGGGGAGTTATTTCTCGGCATGGCGCACACCAACTTGCCCAAAAATCAAGCAATACGTAACTCTTCCCCTTAAATGACGATAAATTTATTTCTTTCCCATTGATATCAATTTTTGAAAATATTGGAGCTGCACTGCCGGTTGAAGATAATTTACGTGCACTTATCTCATCCTTTATTGATTTTCCATAGAAGCTATTCTGTATAGTTTTATGAAAATTGTTGAAAAATAATTCAGCGGAATCAAGTGATAGTTTTCTGCTACCGAAGTAGTAAACCATAAGGTAGGGACTTAAATAGGAACCAGGGTGTGTGCTTATAAAAGCATAGTCTATTTGCTTATCCTTTTCCCTGCATTTTAGATACTTATTCCAAATTTTATCATGCTTATTTTTTTGAGTTAATGACGTATCACCATTTTGTATATTTTTATCAATCTCTTTCAACTTTATACTCAAAATATCCTCTATTTTCTTAATAGATGCCTTTTCCTTTGTCAGCATTTCAAATTCATGCTGAGTGGCAGAGCCGGTTATTTTAGCATTTTTAAAATTATTTTCAACCAAAATACATTTCATGTTCACGGGTTCTAAAAATATCATGGTAAAATTTGGGTCATCGCTTGAATTTGATTTTGTATGCCCAGTTAAGTTTGCAGTAGAAGGCCCGTTTATATAACCAGTAAAAACAAAAATGCCTTTTTTTGAATGACAAGTATCCTTCACGTATTTGCCATTTTGATCAGTATACGAAAGCAGTAAAAGGTTTACGTGTTGCCCGGTTATACTAATGCTCAAGGTAAACTTGTTAGTTAATTTTAGTTGCTGTGCATTTATAATATATGAATGTGCCCAAATTATTGATAATAAAATTATTTTTTTTGTCATTGTAAAATTTGTTTAATGCTTGCTTAATAGTATTTATCAAAGTTCCCAAATACGACTTGTAATGTCTAACTTATTTTGTCCTGCAAATTGTCAGGTCCCAGCATTGCAGGCAACGAACAAGTACTACCGATGGTGGGAGAATTGAAAAAACTCCGCCTTGTAAACATAATGTTGCAGTTAGCTTTTTGTCAAAATGCTCATGCGTTCAATTTAGCAAGGTAGTCTGCGATGGTTTCATTATTTGCTGTTGCCCTTGTTTCACTTGAACCGAACGTCAATTCATTTTTACCTTCTTTCAGTTGTTTAAATATTGCTTCCACAAAATCACTAACAGCAGGAAGTTCATTATGTACACCGTGCCCACCTAAGTCTGTGTTTAAAGCCGGTGGTATAATTTCAATCACTTCGGTGTTTGTTGATTTCAACAGGTGTCTTAGAGAAAGTGTGAACGAACGCAAAAATGCTTTTGTAGCACAATACACCGGAACTTTTGAAAACGGAACAAAAGCCAAACCTGATGTAACATTCATAATTGCATCTAAAGACTTTAGGTTTAAAAACAGTTTCGTTAAATGAACAGGTGCGGTAATATTGATTGCAACTTCGTCGCAGGACTTTTCATAAAAGTCATTGTCCGAAATGCTCATCCAGTTTTGAATGCCCGCGTTATTGACAAGTACATTCAAGTCAGGATGATTCTTTGCAATCCAATTAAAAAGTTCAATGCGTTCTTCTTCATTTGAAAGGTCGCATACCCTGGTAATGACAGAAGGAAATTTATCTGTAACGTCTTTTAGTACTGTTTCCCTTCTACCGCAAATTATAACTGTATTGTTCTCACTAACAAACCTTTCCGTCAATCCTAATCCTATACCGCTTGCTCCGCCGGTAATTAGAATCTTGTTCTTTGCTATTTCCATTTGTTTACAATTTAGAATGCAAAGCTAAAAGGAGTAACGTTTGTTCTTTGGTGAATAACACAGAACTTCAAAGACTTTGGTTATTTTTCAAATTATCTTTTCTGTATTGACCTGGAGTTTTGTTAACGTATGATTTAAAAAATTTGGTAAAATTAGATGGGTCATAAGTTAACAGGTAAGCAATGTCTGTGATGCTCTTTGTACTATGTTCTAATAAAGATTTTGCGATGTCAATAATCTTATGTTCATAAAAATAACAGGCGGATTTTCCTGTTGCCAGTTTAATTGTGTTGCTTAAATGAGTTGGATGAATGTGTAATAGTTCAGCGATTTCATTGATTTCTTTTATATCGCTTGTCCTTCCCTCAACAATGTCGGCTAAGTGACTGTCCAAAGCGTTTAGGTATCTGTTAGTTATTTCTTCTTGTCGTGTCATTTATTTGGGTGTTTGGGTGTCTTAAAATTACTCTTGTTGGTGTGTTCGTACTGGTCAATTTTTATTTGTCAATAATTCACTTTCTATTTGTTTCTTGCCCCAGGTGTTTAAAT
>CAXUMK010000438.1:0-3321 GCA_964251885.1 uncultured Segetibacter sp.
CCGGTTCATCAAACTTTCGAAGCAAATAATTTCGTCGTTTGTTCTTTTGTTCCCCGGCTGTTTGATTATCACCCGCTTTCTATTCCTGCTCCTTACAATCACAGCAATATTGACAGCGATGAGGTGTTGTATTACGTTGCAGGCGATTTCATGAGCCGCAAAAATGTTACCCGGGGTATGATCACGCTTCATCCCGCAGGTATCCCTCACGGCCCTCATCCCGGAACAGTCGAAAAAAGCATTGGCGCAAAAGAGACAAAAGAACTGGCGGTAATGGTAGACACTTTCCATCCGCTGATGTTGACAAAACAGGCAATAGAAATTGAAAAACCAGGATACACAGAGAGTTGGATCGAATAAAACAATGAGTATTGCAGCAATAAGTTTTTTGTGAGCCAAAGCTGCATTGCTACTATTTTACAGCCGTTGCGTCGTCCCGCCTAAGGCGGGATACTTTCTTTATCGCTATTCAGCAATTCCTTAGACGCTGCCTTCTACCTTACACCTCAAACCCTAAACCCTAAACCTTAAACCTTCTACTCAAACCCTAACCTCAAACCTCCCACCTCAAGCCCTAAACCTTTCACCTTCCACCTCATGAAATTAATCTCTTACTTTAAATCGGCCCACGACCAGCTTGCTCTATTACACAACGGGCATTTATACGATCTGAATAGTCTATCTCCTGACCTTCCGGCTACTATGGCTGATTTTCTTAAAGACTGGGACAAATATTATCCTGCCGCTTTAGCTGCGGAAAAATCATTGATAGAAGGAGCGGATTATACAGGCAACATTATTCCTTATGACAGTGTTCAGTTACTGGCGCCTGTTCCCTTGCCAACTTCGCTTCGCGACGGGTATGCTTTTCGTCAGCATGTTGCAGCAGCCCGCCGAAACCGCAAGGCAGACATGATTGCAGAATTTGACCAATATCCCATTTTCTATTTCAGCAATCACCGCAGTGTACAAGGACCGGGAGACGTGCCTTGCATGCCTGACCATTTTGAAAAGCTTGATTTTGAACTGGAAGCGGCAATCGTTATCTACAAAAAAGGAAGAAACATACGGGCAGAAGAAGCTGACCAATACATTGCCGGATTGATGATTATGAATGACCTTAGTGCAAGACGTTTGCAAATGGAAGAAATGCTGCTTAATCTGGGCCCTGCAAAAGGAAAAGATTTTGCGACAACAACAGGACCGTGGCTGGTGACGCTCGACGAATTACAACAGTTTGAAGCGCCTGCCAAACAAAACCACACAGGTAAAAGCTGGAATCTAAAAATGACTTGTAAAGTCAACGGAAAACCGGTAAGCGAAGGAAATTTATCAGACATGGACTGGACTTTTGCTGAGATCATAGAACGGGCTTCTTATGGTGTTGACCTTTATCCCGGAGACATCATTGGCAGCGGTACGGTTGGTACAGGTTGTTTTCTCGAACTAAACGGAACAGGAAAATTGAACGACCCAAATTACAAAGAACAATGGTTGCAGAATGGCGACAAAGTAGAGATGGAAATTGAACACCTGGGAATACTTCAAAACACAATTGCAGCTGAAGAAACTGACTGGAGTATTTTAAAAAGAAGAAAGGTTTAATGAGAGTCGCAGCGCTTTGCCTGTACAATCTATTATACAGCTTAACGGTACATAGGCAAATGAAGGAGGATCATTCCAAATTCCCCCTGCTTCTACGGCGCAACAAAAGCAGTATACACTAAATGATTGATTTGAAGCTTTTAGAAGTGGTGTATATATAATTGTCGCATCATTGCGAGTCTTGCGTAGCTTGGCAAAGCAATCCCCCATCCAACTGTCAACCTGATTGTGCAGGGATCGCTTCCATGCTCAGGTGACAAGGCTTCTAATGACGGGTAGAAAATTAACGACGATGTGGTAGATAAAATGTTAGTTTATGCAATGCTGTACCGCTCCTTCTCCGCGAGGAGAAGGAGACGGAGGATGAGGTCTTGCCGCATAGAGAACAAATCGTCTCAAGTGTGCGACGCAACAATGAATCATAGTAGCAATACAGCCCGGCTCAAAAAAATTCCTTCTTTTTAAAACCCTCTACCATCTTAAATAGTTGCAGATGAAATTTGATTTAAAAGATTTAACTACAGTTGAAAAACAATATTATCTGCAGCACATTGTTGCGCCGCGGCCAATCTGCTTTGCTTCGACTATTGGTAAAGACGGCAATGTAAATCTTAGTCCTTTCAGCTTTTTCAATATATTCTCTACCAATCCGCCAATCGTTATTTTTTCTCCTTCGAGGCGGGTAAAAGATAACACCACAAAGCATACTTTACAAAATGTAACAGAGGTTCCGGAAGTAGTTATCAATATGGTTTCTTACGATATGGTGCAGCAAACATCGCTTGCAAGCTGCGACTATCCCAAAGGCACAGATGAGTTTATAAAAGCAGGCTTTACAAAAGAAGGTGCAACTATCGTAGCGCCGCCAATGGTTAAAGAAAGTAAAGCAAAACTGGAATGCAAAGTGATTGAAATAAAATCATTGGGCACCGAAGGCGGCGCAGGAAACCTGGTGATCTGTGAAGTACTTTGTATTCATATTGATGACAGTCTCTTATCGGGCGACAAAAAATTTGACCAGGCAAAATTTGAATTAGTTGCCCGCCTGGGAGATGACTGGTATTGCAAAGTGTCGAAAGAGAATTTGTTCATTGTTCCAAAACCAAATGTGCTTATAGGAATTGGAATAGATGCTTTGCCCGATGCCATCCGCAACAGCAAAGTGCTGACAGGCAATCATCTTGGCAAGCTTGCAAATGTTCAGCGAATTCCTTCGTTTAACCCTGATTACGATGATGAGTTTTGGGAAAGCATTCACCGGTACTCAAAAGACTCAGAGAACACGCTTCAAGAAAAGCACACTTATGCCGCAAAACTGCTGGATGAGAATAAGGTGACGGAAGCGTGGCAGGTATTGTTGTGAGGGTGCATCTTGCATGCACAGTCAGTCAACTGTCAACTGTCAACCTGCTGCGAAGGGGATTGCTTCGTACCTCGCAATGACGGACTATAAAACTAACCGTCTACTTATGCACCTCGCTGCTGAAGTGAAATTCTATATCGGGATTGTTCTGTCTTTCAGTATTTAAAAACCACTCGCTTTGGGCAAGGTAAACCATGTTGCCGTCTTTATCTTCGCCTGTGTTGGCTAATTTAAAACGGGCAAAGTCTTCTAATTTTTTAGAGTCTTTTGAAGTAAGCCAGCACGCTTTATAAAATGGCAGATGATTAAACTGAACACTTGCCCCGTACTCGTGCAGCAACCTGTATTGTATT
>CAXUMK010000439.1:0-820 GCA_964251885.1 uncultured Segetibacter sp.
AAAATGCAATTATCCAGTCATTGTAATAAATACATCTTAAGCTAAGTTTTTTAAGAGTTTCATTGTTACATAATCTTACATGTTCTGCCCTGGTAAGGGTCTTCTCTAAAAAAGATTCGTAACGCTCGATCCATCTTAGACCTGCACCTTCAGTATTCTTATCTTCTATAAAATTTATGAGAGAAGCCAGGGAAGCAAAAGCATTGACAGTATAATTAATCTGCATTATACCTTGTTCTTATAATTTTATGAGCGTTCTCCATTGTAATTACTCCGCTATTTCTGCCTGCCTCTATGAGGTCAGTTAATTCATGAGGACTTAATGGTTTGCCTGGTAAAAAATAATCATCTCCATTATCATCCAGCTTTGATAATTTCATTTGATTTTGCCCGGCAAATTCAATGAGTTTATTTATGTTTTCCTGGTCAGTATTTTCTAATTGTAAGAGCATGCGTAAATATACAAATAGTGTACAATTGCAGCTTAATTTTTCAGTGTCTTTTCAGTTATTATCACTGGCAACTATAGCATTGGCAAACACTCTGAATAAAGATATACCGTAAAAGTGAGTGACACAACCGGAGATGAATAAAGAATAAATGCCGGTTACCAAAAAATAATCAAATAAATAAAGCCCGCAAAATATGAATTCTGCGGACTTCATCTTTTTTACAAGTGGAGCTGAGCGGAGTCGAACCGCTGTCCAAACATATTTGCCATAAGCCTTCTACATGCTTATTCCGGAATTACTTGTCGGGAAGCAGCCGGAGCCGGACAAACCAATCACTTCCTTAGCTGGATGGTCTTACACTGCAATCA
>CAXUMK010000439.1:830-3321 GCA_964251885.1 uncultured Segetibacter sp.
AGCCTTTTGCAGCAGCAACCCGTTTTGTTTGTTTGATTCGGCGGGGAAGCGTGGTAACAGGTCAACCTGCATTCCCGGCCATAATGGAAGCTAATTCTCTGAATTAGGCAGCCATGGCGTAAGTATTTTCGCCTTTTATTTGTTGAGTTTTCAGATTAAAGTGCTAATGACCCAACGCACTGCATGCTTATACCCACAACAACCTACGCTGTCAAAACCAGGTACAGCCCCTTGTTATGCCGCAAATTTACAAAACATTACTGTTCCAATGTTTATCTTAACGTTTTTATTATCGCATGCAAAAACAAACACCGGCAGAAATATACAAACAGCAGGCAGAAATTCTTTCAGAAAAACTCACCGTTTTAAAAAGAAAAAGAAGTTATTTAGGATGGTTTCGCCTGGTTATAGTAATCGCTATTATATTGGTTATTTACTGGCTGTTTTTCAATTCATCTTTTTGGGTTTGGTTATCTGTAGCTGCAGGCATTGGAGTCTTTCTATACGTGCTTTCAATTGATACCAATAATAATTTGAATATAGCAGAAACAGAAAGATTGCTGGGGATAAATAACGAAGAACTGGCAATAATGCATGGCAAATATTACGACCGTGAAGACGGGCTCTCTTTTTTACCTGCCGACCATCCTTATGCCGGTGATATTGACTTGTTTGGTCACGCCTCCATTTACCAATATATTAACCGGTGTACGTCGGAGCAATCCAAAAAATTGCTGGCTGATTTGTTATTAATTCCTTCTGAAAAAAATACAATTATTGAAAGGCAGGAGGCTGCAAAGAGTCTCGCTCCTAATGTGGAATGGTGGCAAAAGCTGCAGTCACTTGGAATGGCAAATCCGCTGACTTTTGAGACGGAAGAAAAAATGAAATCATGGATTGCAATGCCCAAAGCATTGCAGCAACCATTTTGGCAAGTACTTCCGCTTGTACAAACCATTCTTACTTTTTCACTTTTGGGTGCATATATTCTTGGCTGGATTGCGTCATCCGTTTTCTGGCTGCTGATTTTTGTTTTGTTTCTGTTTGCAAAGTTCACCAGCGCCAGGGTTATGAAAACCTATTCTGACTTGTCAAAAATTGAAAATGAAGTCAATACGATTTACCAGCAATTAAGGCTGATTGAAAGCTTGCCCGCTTCATCCTCTCTTTTGGATTCGTATAAGTCTTTGCTGGTATCAGAAGGAAATGGCACTAAAAGTATTAAAGAGCTAAATGAGATTCTTCACCGTTTTGATTTCAGGTTAAATGCAAATGTATTTGTCGTTATAAACACATTTTTATTATGGGATGTAAGGCAAACCAACAACCTGAATAAATGGAAAGACAAATATGCGGCATCTGTGCCCAAGTGGTTTACTATTCTTACAAATGTAGAAGTGGTAAGCACTCTCGCTGCTTTAACCTTCAATCATCCTGACTGGATTTTTCCATCTGTTACTGATACTCATTTCACTCTTATTGCAGATGAAGCCGGGCATCCATTAATCAGAGAAGAGAAAAGAGTAAATAATTCGTTTACAACCAAAGGAACCGCAAAAGTGAATGTGATTACAGGTTCGAATATGGCAGGGAAAAGTACTTTTCTCAGAAGCATTGCTGTTAATCTTGTACTTGCACAAACCGGCGCTCCTGTTTGTGCCAAAGCATTTACATTTAGCCCGGTAATGTTGTACAGCAGTATGCGTATAGCAGACAATCTTGCTGAAAATACTTCTACCTTTTATGCTGAATTAAAAAAGCTGAAAAGCATTATTGACCAGGTGAAGCAGCATCATAAAGTGTTTATTCTGCTCGATGAAATATTAAGAGGAACAAATTCACTTGATCGTCATACAGGTTCGGTGGCATTTATAAAACAATTGATAAAAGAAAATGCGGTTGCCGTAATTGCCACACACGATGTAGAATTAGCAGATCTGCAAAATGAATACACAGATGCTATTGAGAATTATCATTTTGACGTCCATGTAGAAGGAGAGGAGTTATACTTTGATTATAAATTGAAAAGAGGCATCTGCCAAAGCATGAACGCCTCTTTATTGATGAAAAAGATTGGGATTGAAATGTAATCAGTAATTCCTGTAATAAGTGTAGTGCTCCCTCTTTAACAGAGGCTTTTGACCGGGATATAAAATGTCACCGGCAGTCTCGTAACCTTCTTCAGCAATTTTATGGAGCCTTTCGAAGGTTTTTTGCTTTTTAGTTTTTCCTGCTATTAAAACAAACAAACTAATTGCTGTAAGTGCAGTGATTCCGACTAAAATGATTTCCCTGTTTTTCATTCGTTACGTTTGGTCGTGACATATTACCTTTACTACGGATGCAAATTTAATATTTTACCTAAGATTTTCAACCATTGTTCTTTTTGATTGTGTTTTGTTATTGTTATTTTATAAGTAGATAAAGCTTTTCATCTCATTATACTACGAAAGGGATAAAAAGTGAGTAGAATTTTTTTTGAACCGGGCTG
>CAXUMK010000440.1:0-3320 GCA_964251885.1 uncultured Segetibacter sp.
TAGCTTTGCGATACCCATCCGTCGGAAGTTCCGCCTTTGAAAATACCGGCATTCTGAGCAACAACCAGGGTATGTAAAAACAGCAGCAGCAAAACAATTTTTATTTTTTTAGTCAACTGTTTCATAAAAAAATTTAAAAGTTAAAACATAAATTATTCTGCTGTTCTTGCCAGTCTCATTCCTATAAAAACTACCCTGTTGGCAACATTAGTGTTATAAGAACCCAAATACCTGTCAGAAACTCTTAACAGTGTAGGGGCCTCGGCGTAATAACCACCCCTTAAAGAGTATCCTGCAGAAGTACCTGGCCATCCTGAAACGTTTGCATCACCATTCATATCTAAGTTTCCATCTCCATTTACGGCAGTAAAAGCACGTCCCGCTGCATTGCCAACGCCAATGGTTACTTCCTTCACGTTTCCGGCCATTTCCATTATTCCGTAAAAAGTGCCGCCACTGCTTTCGCGGGTGCTTGCAGATGTCGCATAAATGCCGGTGCGCACCGGTGTGCCTACGCTGTTGTTGTAATTCGCATTGCCATTGTTAGCCGATTCATTATCGGCGCCAGTATTAACAAGTACAGTAGTGGCAGAGATAGTAGTGTTGCCCCATGGATATTCGTTAGGAGTGGCGGCCTGGTTAAACCCGCGACATGCTTTTTCATATTCCAATTCTGTAAAAGGACGCATTCCGGCCCAGTCTGAAAAGGCCAGCACATCAGTTACACTTATTCCATTCATCGCTCTTTCGGGGTGAGCGGCTGTCAGGTTTGGATGTGTGCCTGTTATTGCTCCCGCCGTATATCTGTTATTGGCCCTTGCAACGTCCAGGTTGTTTAAAAAATCAACATACTGCTGCTGGCTGGCTTCGTATTTCATTATCCAAAACGCTTTATATCCTTTTGGAAATGAAGCTGGCAAAGGACCGCCTAAATCGCCACCAATTCCGTTGTCGTTTGAATAGTACAAATTGCCGGCAGTATTGCTTATAGTAATGGCTGCTTCACTGGCAACTTTATACGGATTATTAGTTGAGCCTTCAAAGAAATGATTCGTCTCAGCGCCACCGCTTCCCACTCTGAAAAGCCCTGCGGGAACATATACCATTTCTGCAGCGAATACTCTTATTTCTACGCTGTCGGTATTTAAAACACTGTCTGCACCATAGTTCCAGCGGATTTTGGCGCCTGTATAATTTACGTTGCCGGTAAAATCAGCATTAGGCAGAGCCTGGTAAATCCAGACACCTTTGCCGTCTGCCGAGGTTTGAATAACACTGCCTGCAGGCACAGTGCTTCCTGTGGCATTGATGGTGGCGTGCTGCCATAAATTGCTTGATTTTTTTCTGAATTTTACAAAAATCCATGCGCCGTCATAGTTTGCTTCGTTTGTAATTGTTCGCCAGCTATTTTCCCAGCTTACATCAAAATTTACAAGTGAAAACTGGCTTGCAGTATTTTGATCAGATAAAGCGACATTAGCTACCTGAATATTGTTTGCTTTCGTTGCTAACAGGCCTAAGGCAAACAAAGAAGTGAGAATAAAAATCTTTTTCATATTTAATCGTTTTTGATAAGACCAAATGTAGCTGTATGAAAAAGACCGGAATATACCCACTGAAGGGTATATTAAAGAATTGAAGAGAGGAAACTAAATGTCTTCTTTATGATGCCTAAATTGGGTGTAAAAGAGTTGAATGAAAGTGAACTGTCCGAAGAGGTTTAGCAAGACTACTTGTCGAAAAAACTATTGACTTCCGGTACTGATAGGAAAGACTGCAATGGACAATCCGAATATTAATTATAGGTAAACCAGTTGCTTTTTAGTTGAAGAAAGGCAATTCAAAGTTGGATGTTGGAGAACGTAACACGAAAGCCACAACTAATCTACGAGGTAGGTTAATTACTTAAAAAGAGTTTAGGGGAAAGCATTTAATTTTATCTAGATAAGCTAATAAACGTATTATCTGCCATATTAGTAGTGACACCTAATAAATTATGAAGAGACTTTGGACCACTCTGCTTTTATTGACACTTTTTACTGTTTTAAAAGCTCAAAACATGAAAGCATTTGTGGACAGCATAAGAAAAAGATATCAAATTCCGGAACTTGCTTATGCTGTTGTGTCTGCTGACAGTATTTTCGAATTACAAGTTTTAGGAGTTCAGAGAACAAATACAAACTTTCAGGCGACGATAAATGACAGATTTCATATTGGCTCTAATACCAAAGCAATTACATGTTTTATCGCTGCTTTATTAGTACAACAAGGGATAATTAAGTGGGACACAAAAATCTTTAATCTATTTCCTGAGCTAAAAGCAAAAAGTAAAAAAATATATTGGAATATAACCTTGCAAGACTTGCTAACATTCAGAGGAAAATTACAATCCTTCTCTTATGATACTGATAAGCCAACTAAAAAGCAAATTACAGGCAACAATGCAAACCAAAGGTATTTACTTACGAAATACTTTCTTTCTCATGAACCAATGGAAGAAGAAAACGGTTTGACGCCTTCTAATGCTGACTACATCGTGGCAGGACTTATGCTTGAAAAAGCATCAAATAAATCATACAAAGAATTGGTATCAAACTTCGGTAAGACACAGGGAATTGATTTTAATTTTGGCTATCCAAATGTAACAGATAGCATGCAACCGTGGGGGCATGACAAAAATCTGAAAGCATTACCACCGTTTGACAATTATAAACTGAACTGGCTTCTATCAGCAGGCAACATCAATGTTCGTTTGACAGATTATACCAAATTTATTCAATTGCAACTAAAAGGATTAAAAGGACAAACTCAAATTCTTTCATCGCAGACATTTGACAAATTACTTTATGGCGAACCAACATTCTCATTTGGTTGGTTTAACAAACCTGACTCACTTACAAGCCATCACATTGCATACAACGAAGGAAATGCAGGTGCTTTTATAACACAGGTACAAATAATAAAAGAAGCAGACAAAGGATATATTATTTTCACTAACTCTGCGACAACAAAAACATCAGAAGGAATCGCAATTATACTCGACAGGCTTCAAATACAATACGGCAGGTAATGGGTTTTATGTTTTTCTAAGTAGGCTTTTGGTTATGGGTTGGCTGACGTTTCCTGATTCCACCACAACACAAAGCTCTAAAACTTTGGCTATAATTTTGAAAATTCGTCATTACATAACAACAATTACTACAATTTACTTACTTGGCACTTTATGTTGCTGTAATTGCAACAATCCTAAAAATAAATTCACAGTAAAGGGTGCTATTCAGTCTACCGCTTCAAAGACTGACAATTTAATAATCCTTTGC
>CAXUMK010000441.1:0-3294 GCA_964251885.1 uncultured Segetibacter sp.
ACAAAGCTCACATATTTGCTCACGGGAAATACCTTGCTTGAAGTTCATTTCCACAGGACAACAATGCCGGAGTAAAAGATTCTTTTGTAAAGAATCTTTATTTTTATAATATATCTCGTAAGTTTTCGCACAGTCTGTCGTTGTGTCACAAAAAACCAATGTTCGTCCACAAAAAACTCTTAAGTTGACGCTTATGCTTTGAATCGGGACTTGTACATTTTTCTCATTATTCAGCTTTCTTCTGCACGGCGCAAAGTCGCAGTGACGCAGTGGAGGAAAGGAAAAATGCAACAGTAAGACATAATCTTTGCGCCTTTGCGTGAAAACTGCCAATGACAAAGGATAGAATTTATGTCGATCTTTTTTTTGTTACCGGCATCAGTTCAATTATTTTACATCGTTGTGTCACTTGCCGCTCTTTGCGGCATCCCGATAGATACCTTTGAATCAGACTTGTACATTTTTCTTATTATTCAGCTTTCTTCTGCAAGTAGTTTCTCCTTTTTGAATTCGTAGAAATACTTCCCCTTAGAAATAGGAATTAAATCGTACCAAAACAATACTCCCGAAACATTTCTTTCTGCACACCTTGTGTGAATTGAAAGCCTGAAATGGGGAAAAACTTTTTTAGCTTGTGGGCATCTTCTTCTTTTCTGTGAGCAAGCTGCTTTTTTTACTGAAGAACCCTGTTGAATAAAAAAGGAGAACTATTTTTTATGTAAAATTTCTCTAACAGATTTGATAGAGGCTATATTCGCCCTCCTGCAATTTTCATAACAATTCGGTAACATTAGAAATTTAAAAATTGCAGACGCGAAGATGATTAAAACAACCACAAACTAATAAAAATACAGAGGATAAATAATGGAACTAACGAACTTCAATAAAGACCGCAAGAAAGGAAGAAAACCGTCGCTTGACCTAAGCACAATGATGTATGGCAAGGTTCCGCCACAGGCAAAGGAACTCGAGGAAGCCGTTTTAGGTGCTATCATGCTCGAAAAAAGCGCTTTTGATAATGTTGTTGAAATTTTAAAACCTGAATGTTTTTATGTAGACGCACACCAAAGAATTTTTAAAAGCTTTCAGTCTCTTGCTCAAAAGAGTTTACCGATAGATATTTTAACTGTCGTCGAAGAACTGAAGACAAAAGAAGAACTGGACGTAGTTGGTGGCCCTTATGCGATCACCAAGCTGACCAACATAGTCGTCTCGACTGCCAACATAGAAGCGCATGCAAGAATTATTTTACAAAAATTTATTCAAAGAGAGCTTATCCGTATCAGCGGAGAAATTATTGGCGATGCCTACGAAGACAGCACAGACGTTTTTGACCTTCTCGACGAAAGCGAGAGCAAAATGTTTAACATCACCAATAACTATCTTAAAAAGAACTTTGATGATATCGGAACAGTACTGGTAAAAACAATCCAGCGCATTGACGACCTGAGAAACAAACAGGAAGATATTTCAGGCGTTCCGACCGGTTTCCCTACAATGGATAAAGTTACCTTCGGATGGCAGCCAACAGATTTGATCATTCTTGCTGCACGTCCTTCTGTGGGTAAAACGGCATTTGCGTTAAACCTTGCCCGAAGCGCTGCTTTGCATCCCACAAAACCTACCGGAGTAGCATTTTTTAGTTTGGAAATGAGCTCTGCACAATTGGTACAGCGTATTTTAAGCGCAGAAAGTGGCATTATGCTCGAAAAGATCAGCCGTGGCCGTCTCGAAGATTATGAAATGCAGCAATTGTACAGTAAAGGCGTTACCAGGTTGAGTGATGCGCCCATTTATATTGATGATACTGCAGCATTGAACATCTTCGAATTCAGGGCAAAAGCACGACGGCTGGTAAACAAACACAAGGTTGGATTGATCATTATAGACTACCTGCAGTTGATGAGCGGAAGCGGTGACCGCAACAGCAACCGCGAGCAGGAAATCAGCCGCATCTCAAGAGATTTGAAGAGCCTTGCCAAAGAACTGCAGGTGCCCATAATCGCCCTAAGCCAGTTAAGCCGTGCAGTGGAAACGCGTAAGGAAAGCAAGATGCCACAGTTAAGCGACCTTCGTGAATCAGGCGCAATTGAGCAGGACGCAGATATGGTAATGTTTCTGTACCGTCCTGAATACTACGAAATCAATACAAACGAACTTGGCGAAAGCAATCGTGGTGAAACACACGTAAGAATTGCAAAACACCGCAACGGAAGCCTCGAAACGATCAAGCTCAAAGCATTGCTGCACATACAAAAATTTATAGAAGAAGGTGACGACTTGGGCGGAGGCGGAGCGCCGCCTTCAGGAGGCAACTGGAAACCTATACCTCCTGGCGGCGGACCCGGAAAGCCACCCGCAGATGACGGAGCCCGTTTATTTATTCAAAAAGGAAGTAAGATGAATAACGGCGAATTTGATGAAGGCTTCGATGAGGCCGCACCTTTTTAGCAAACCACCCATTTGTTCTGATATACTTAATTAAAGTATAAGAGAGGCTGTCTCAAAACTAAGAGCAGCCTCTTTTTATTCGTATAACTTCATGGAGAGATACAGCCGTTTGAGAGATTATACTCTCCGGATGTATCTATATTCTGTCCGCCCAGCCGCAGCGAGTCTGCACGTTCTACTATTGTTATCTCAAATCCAAAACGGGCAAGCCAAAAAGCAAGGGTAGGACCGGCGATACTTGCACCTGAAATCAAAACCTTTTTTCGATTCATTTACTTGTATTATTGTTCCAAATTATTACTATAAAACGAGAATAGTCACTTTTGTCTGACGAAAAGTATTGTTGATGGTGGGAAGTTGAAAACATCAGCCTGGCAACCAAAGTTCAATTGAAAACTTTTGATTATACTGCGCAAGGGATAAAAAGGTGAGTAA
This sequence comes from uncultured Segetibacter sp., assembly GCA_964251885.1. Lineage (GTDB taxonomy): Bacteria > Bacteroidota > Bacteroidia > Chitinophagales > Chitinophagaceae > Segetibacter. Next base: position 2,887 of record CAXUMK010000441.1, read on the forward strand.
ATTTTTTTGAACCGGCCGCATTACTACTATGAGTCAATTGTAATTTTTATTCTTTATTCGACAAGCCAAAGAGTCACTAATTGATCCCTTAATAACTATACGATAAAAACAAAAAGATAACGTCAAGGCCTAACTGAAGTTGATAGCGAAACTGCAGCCGAATTGTTCCAACGTCGAGGCCACTATTGGCAATACTCTCTTGTTGTAAGCAGTTTTCACTTCCTTATTATCAATAGTCCGGTAGGTTTTTTCTGATAATTTCCTGTGCTTGTGAATAATTATTTATGCAACAAAAAGATACTAAGATGTGATGGTATAAATAAAAAAGGCAGTAAGATTTGGTGTGAAACAATATCTAACCGCCTTTAATAAAGCCATTGGCTTCATCAGTGCAAGTATAGAACAAGT
>CAXUMK010000442.1:0-3257 GCA_964251885.1 uncultured Segetibacter sp.
TTTAATGCAGACAAAAGAAGCAAAGGCGTTGGGCAATACCATCAATTCACTTGACCCTTCTTTTAATTTTTCCGGGTTGATAAGAATTAATGCAAATCAAACCGGTTACATCACTGCAGTTGACCATCAGCCTGGGGATTATGTGCAGGATGGCGAACAATTGGCTGTGTTAAGTGACGCTAAAAGCTTTGGCTTCTTATTAAACCTGCCTTATGAATTGAAACCTTATTTAATGAAGAATAAAACAGTAGATGTTGTTTTGCCTGATAAAACAATCTTAAAAGGGACTGTTGCCCACGTAATGCCGACAGTAGATTCGGTATCTCAAACACAGGCAGTGCTGATAAAAGTAAATGGAGGTTCCTCCATCCCGCAAAACTTGATTGGCAAGGTACGCATCGTAAAAAATGAGAAAAGCGGTGTCCCTTCTTTGCCAAAAGAAGCTGTGCTGACTGATGAATCACAGGAAAATTTCTGGGTAATGAAAATGATAGACTCTGTCACCGCAGTTAAAGTACCGGTGACAAAAGGAATGGAAAGCGGAGACCGTGTTGAGATTGTGAGACCGGTATTTACTTCGTCAGATAAAATAGTATTGCACGGAAATTATGGATTGCCCGATACAGCGAAGGTGAAAATGGTGAAGGAATAGAGTTGAAGGTTCATTGCGAGGAGGAACGAGTTACCAGTCAGAGGAACGAGTTACCCGTCATTGCGAGGAGGAACGACGAAGCAATCTGCTAACTTGACAAACGGTTTGCTCGCAGAAAGCACATTACTTCGTGCCTGCCAATGACAGATGTTTTGCTGCGAGGGGATTGCTTCGTGCCTCGCAATGACGGCGCAGTGTTGCTGCTTTTTCTGCTGAATACGTTCTTGTTTATAATGTCATTTTCAATAGACTTGTCGGGAACCAAAAATCAATTCCTCGCAATGATGGCAAAGCCAAATAGAATTACAACAGATGAACGAAATGCGTCGCAACAAAAGCCACATGAGAAATTCAAATGCCGGTATCCAAAAAAACTTCGGGAATAACCTGCACCGGTGATCTGCAGTGGAACTGTAACCGGCCTCCAAAACACTAAAACACAAAATGAACAACTTCTTCATCTCATATAAAAATCCGCTTGCTGTTGTTATTGTTTTAATAATAGGCGGAGGTGTATTTGCGTACAGCAAGCTGCAGACTTCTTTGTTTCCTGAAATTACCTTTCCCAAGATAAAAGTGATTGCCGATGCGGGATTGCAGCCGGTGAATAAGATGATGGTTACGGTAACCAAGCCGTTAGAAAATGCCATCAAACAAATACCGGATCTCGCCGATGTTCGCAGCACAACCAGCAGGGGAAGCTGCGAGTTATCGGCTTTTCTCAACTGGAATGCAAATGTGGATTTAGCCCAGCAACGAATAGAATCAAAGATTGCGGAAATAACAGGTTCTTTACCTCCCGGCGTGCAGATAACGGTTGAGAAGATGAACCCTTCCATTCTGCCGGTGATTGGTTATACGCTTGAAACAAACAGCCAGAGCCGCACGCCGATCGATATGAAGCAGATCGCTTTATATACCATCAAGCCTTTTTTATCGCAGGTGAGCGGGGTTGCAGAAGTAAGAATTATCGGCGGAAAACAAAAAGAGTATTGGCTAACTCTCAATACCCAAAAGATGAGTTCGCTTTCCATTACGCCTGATGCACTTACACTTGCCCTTAATCAGACAAACTTTATTCAGTCAAATGGGTATGTGTCTGATTACAGGCTATTGTATTTATCGGTAACCGATGCAACAGTGCATAACCTGGATGAGCTGAAGAATATCATTGTATCAAACAACAGTAAACGGATCGTGCAGCTAAAAGACATTGCCGATGTAAACATTAATGAAGCGGTAGAATACACAAAGATAAACGCCAACGGACGGGAAGGATTACTGATTGCCGTAATAAAACAACCCAATGCAAACCTGATCGCATTGTCGGATGAAATGCAGAAAAAGGTGGAGGATTTAAAGAAAATTCTTCCTTCGGGCATTAGCATCAAGCCGTATTATGTGCAGGCAGATTTTGTAAATGATTCTGTTAAAAGCGTAACAGACAGTTTGTGGATCGGCTTGCTGCTGGCAATTGTCGTTGCCATTATTTTCCTTCGTTCGGTGAAGGCAAGCGCTACCATTTTGATTACTATTCCGGTTACGATTTGTATTTCACTCATATCTGTTTATTATGTCGGGTATAGCCTCAACATTATGACACTCGGCGCCATTGCAGCAGCTATTGGTTTAATAATAGACGATGCGATTGTGGTGGTTGAGCAAATTCACCGGTCGCACGAAGAACATCCTGATGAACCGAATGATGTGGTGGTAAAGAAAGCGGTTCATTATCTTTTTCCGGCGATGCTTGGTTCTTCTATCAGCACGATTGTTATTTTTATTCCTTTCGAAATGATGACGGGTGTTGCCGGCGCTTATTTTAAAGTGATGACCAACACCATGATCATCACATTGGTTTGTTCATTCTTCGTCACATGGATTTTATTGCCTGTCATTTACCTGTTTCTGACACGAAATAAGAAGGATATAAAAATCAAAAAGGTGGAGAAGCCACACGAACTGAAGAAGCAGAAATGGGTTTCGTTTTTTATTCATAAACCCTACATCAGCTTTATTATTATGGCGGGGCTGGCCGTTGCTATATGGTTGATCCTTCCACAATTGGAAACGGGTTTTTTGCCAGAGATGGATGAAGGAAGTATCGTGCTCGATTACAAAACACCACCGGGAACTTCGCTTGAAGAAACAGACAGGATACTGAGAGAAGCAGAGAAACTAATTACCTCAACTCCCGAGGTGGCTGCATATTCACGAAGAACAGGCACACAGATGGGTTTTTTTATTACTGAACCAAATACCGGCGATTACCTCATCCAGTTAAAGAAAGAAAGAGAAAAGTCAACGGAGGAAGTGATTGCAGATATTCGTAAGAAAATAGAATCATCCCAGCCAGCTTTGCAGATAGATTTTGGACAGGTGATTGGCGATATGCTCGGAGATTTAATGACATCCGTTCAGCCAATTGAAATAAAAATATTTGGAGATAACATCACCCAACTTCATGATTATTCAACCCAGGTTGCAGACATTTTAGGAAAGGTACAGGGAACGGCAGATGTGTTTAGCGGAATTGTCATCGCCGGACCATCGGTAAGCATTATACCAGACAACTCTAAACTTGCACAGTTTGGATTAACACCTG
>CAXUMK010000443.1:0-249 GCA_964251885.1 uncultured Segetibacter sp.
AAAGGCGATTTAGTTTTAGTTAATGACCATATTAATTTACTTGGCGGCAATCCTTTGAGTGGAAAGAATTATGAAGAGTTAGGCAGCCGCTTTCCTGACATGAGCGAACCTTATAATGTGCAACTAAAATATCTATTAGAAGAGCGGGCAAAGAATTTAGGCATAGAATTAAAGAAAGGAGTGTATGCCGCAGTACATGGTCCTAACCTGGAAACAAAAGCAGAATACTGTTATCTGCAGATCATTGGC
>CAXUMK010000443.1:259-3255 GCA_964251885.1 uncultured Segetibacter sp.
ATTGTCGCTGATATGGTCGGTATGTCGACCGTGCCCGAAGTAATTGCTGCTGTTCACATGCAACTGCCATGTGTTGCCGTTTCGGTTATTACAGATGAATGTGATCCTGATAACTTAAAGCCTGTAAACATTGCAGAAATTATTGAAGTAGCCGGAAAGGCTGACAGTAAACTGTCGCAATTATTTATTGAAGCAATCAAAGAAATATGAGTAAGCAGGCATTGCTGGTATTTGCCAAAAACCCTGAAGCCGGTAAAGTAAAAACAAGACTTGCAGCAACCATGGGTAATGAAGCCGCGCTTGCTGTTTATAACCAGATACTCACTTACACAGTTTCTGTAACACAATATTTACCTGTCGACAAGTTTGTATATTATTCAAATTACATCGGGCAGGAAGATATCTGGAATAGTGAACATTACTACAAAGAAATACAGCAAGGGGCCGATTTAGGAGAAAGAATGAAGAATGCTTTCGCTTCAACTTTTATCAAAGGTTATGACAAAGTTGTGATCATCGGAACAGACTGTCCGGGTATAAGTGAGGATATTATCAGGGACGCCTTTGGCCATCTGCAACGGTGTGACGTTGCAATAGGTCCGGCAAAAGATGGCGGATATTATTTATTGGGAATGAGACAACTCCATTCAAAATTGTTTGAAAACATTCAGTGGAGCACAAACACCGTTCTTAACGACACTATAAAGAAGTGTAATGAGTTGCACTTAACATATCATTTATCGCCTGTATTGATTGACATTGATGAAGAAAAAGATTTGGAAGAGTGTAAAATACAAAAGCAATGAAAGAAAAACTCATCTTCGTATATAATGCCGGCATCGATTTGTTTGTACTATCACCGGCTTTGCTCACAAGATCTTATCGCCGTTATCTTATCAGTGTCACTTGTGTGCTTTGACGTATGGTAACTTGGTAAAGCAGGAATGGAAATCTTTCATTGAAACAATGTCCATAGCAGCCGTTTTTCTGCACAAGCAATCTTCTTTCTTTTGGAAATGGGCAAATGTTGCAAGAAGATAAAATCAACTACTTAAAAGTAAGGATGGGTAAAAACAAGTAAGGATCACATTTCTGTAATCCTTACTTCAGAGGTCCCGAGCGGATTCGAAGTAACTTCAGAAATAGCTGAAAATCAATTACAAATATTTTTTGTCGATTTTTTTGTCGATTTGCAATAAGAACTTTTGGCAGCCTTAACTAATTTTATTTAAACAGACTTATCCTTACAAATATAAAAAGAATTAGGGAGAAAGTTATTCTTCAGGATAAACGACTTATTCTATTTTAGGTGCAACCCCTTTCACAAAAACTCATTGATAGGACCGGGCCTAAGCAGTTAGACCGAAAGGAATTGAATCAAATGGCAGAGTTTGGGTCAGAGCCTTATTCCATTGAAGAATTACGGCAGAAATGGACTCATGTAACCTTACCTCCCTTGTTGGTATTACAACCACCTTTACGAACAGTGTTGCCTATACTGAGGGATGGTTACGGCAACTCAAAAATGACGCACGCTGTATTGTGTATGCAAGTTCTCAAGCACAACGAGCGGTTGACTGTATAGTAAACGTAGGGAAAGAGGAGGAGTAACAGAAGAAATCAAGAACCTGAGAAATCAGGTTCTTTTTACTATACTAAGTGCGTAAGATGCAGTAATCATATTCCATCGTTCCGCTTCTATCTCCCTTTTTGGCTTCCGTAATTTTACGCATTTTCACCAGTATAACTACTAAATATTAAAATTTTTATCATTGATTATCAGATAGTTAATAATTTGTATGTATCAATTCATGTTAGACCTATTGCTTATTTGATAAAGCTCCATTAATATTGCTTTAATAATCTACTTAAAAAGCATGATACGAAAGCTAGCCTGTTTGTTTACTTTATTCATCTGTACTTATCTAACCGCTAAAAGCCAGCAAGAGGTTGCCATAAAAGATACTCTTACAGCAAAGCTTAACTCAAAATACCTGGCAGGCATCAATACAAAATTTAGCAGCCTCAATGATAAAATAGAGAAGAAAACACTTCGAACATTACAGCAATTAGAAAAGCAGGAAAAAACATTACAAAATAAACTATCCGCAAAAGACAGCCTTGCAGCAAAAGAGGTATTTAAAGGAACAGAAAAATATCAGCAACTGATTTCTCAAATTAAAAATTCTTCAGCGCAAAAGAAACTATCTGAGTACATTCCTGAATTTGACAGTTTACAAACAAGCCTTACGTTTTTAAAAACACCCAATCTTTCTTCTACACTGCCCACAGGCATTTCAGATAAGATTACTCGTGCAAACAGCAGCCTTCAAAGCTTTCAATCGAAACTGCAACAGGCAAATGAGGTAAAAGCCTTTATAAAAGAACGAAGAGAATACTTAAAAAACCAATTGCAGAATTTCGGCCTGGTAAAGGATATGAAGAAACTGAACAAACAGGCATACTATTACCAGCAGCAACTGAGTGAATATAAAGCGATGCTGAAAGACCGTTCAAAAGTGGAGCAGCAAGCATTAACCCAACTGAGAAAACTGCCTGCATTTTCTGCTTTCATGAAAAAGAATTCCATGCTCGCACAGTTGTTTCCCATGCCGGAAAACTATGGCACTCCTCAGGCTCTTGCAGGATTACAAACCAGGGCATCGGTACAATCGCAACTACTCACACGTTTCGCTTCTTCGGGTACTAATCCGCAGCAATACCTGCAGCAGCAAATGGGACAGGCGCAGAGTGAATTATCGAAACTTAAAGACAAAATCAATAAAGCGGGAGGTGGTAGCAGTGACTTAGAGATGCCCGACTTTAAGCCCAACAGTCAAAAGACAAAAAGCTTCTTAAAGCGGATAGAATACGGAGCTAATATTCAAAGCCAAAAGACGAACGCCTTTTTACCTGTCACCAGTGATATAGCACTAACTGCCGGATATAAGTTAAATGATAAAAGTATTATCGGTATCGGAGCAAGCTACAAGCTC
>CAXUMK010000444.1:0-3246 GCA_964251885.1 uncultured Segetibacter sp.
TGCCGCAAAGAGCGGCAAGTGACACAACCAGAGCAGAAGAAAGAACAAATGTTTGTCCCGACAAAACTTTAAGTTAATGACATTGGCAGCTATAGTCTAAAAATATTTAGATTAATATATAACTTTAGTATACACATCATTAACACCTGCATTAATGTATACAGTAAGAGAACCGGTAGTCGCATACGGGGAAAAAATATTTACGATAGAAGAATATCTCGAAATGGAAGCGGCGGCCATAGAAAAGCATGAATATTACAAGGGGGGAATCTTTACAATGCCCGTTGTATTGCTTCCTCATAATATTATTTCAGGAAATACTTTAGTTAGTCTCCATCATCGCTTAAAAGGTAAAGGCTGTCGTCCTTTTAATAGTGACATGCGTGTTCACATAGAAAAAAACACGCTGTTTACTTATCCTGACATCTCTGTAGTATGTGGTAAACCTGAGACTTTAAATAATGACAACTTTAATTTACTTAACCCGGTACTCATTATTGAAATATTATCAAAGTCAACAAAGAACTATGATAGAGGAGACAAGTTCAAATTATATCGCGATATTCCTTCACTAAAAGAATATATATTAATAGACTCACTTGGCGTAAGTGTAGAAGCTTTTCGTCTCAATAAAGATAATCACTGGGAACTTGAAGAATATAACAGGGTTGATGAAGTATTGCAGATACCAGCCTTACAATTAGCTATACCATTAACAGAGATCTACGATGAGGCGATTGGATTGTTTCATACTGACTAAGCCAAAAACTATTTATCCAATTGTATTTAATTTACAAAAAAGCCCCAGATGTTGGGGCTTTTTAATATAATTCAATCAATTCTGATTATTCTGCTCGTCATAGAAAGAATGATCTACTTTACTTCTTCAAATTCAGCATCAGTTACGGGTTCACCGGCGCCAGCACCTGCATCGGGTCCTTGCTGTCCGTTACCATTTTGTTGTCCGCCTGCATCCTGTGTTGCTTTGTACATGTCTTCACTTGCAGCAGTCCAGGCAGTGTTCATTTCAGCTAAAGCAGCATCAATTTGTGATAAGTTCTGAGATTTATGGGCATCCCTCAACTTATTTAAAGCGCTTTCAATAGGTGCTTTCTTGCCTGCAGGAATCTTATCGCCATACTCTTTCAGTTGTTTTTCAGTCTGGAAAATCATACTGTCAGCCTGGTTAATTTTCTCCACTTTCTCACGTGCTTCTTTATCAGAAGCTTCGTTGGCTTTGGCTTCATTCTTCATTTTTTCAATCTCATCCTTACTTAAGCCACTGCCAGCTTCTATGCGAATATTGTGCGATTTTCCGGTTCCTTTATCTTTTGCGGTTACATGCAAAATACCGTTGGCATCTATATCAAAAGTAACTTCAATCTGAGGTACGCCTCTTGGCGCAGGTGGAATACCATCGAGGTTAAACATACCAAGACTCTTGTTTTGAGAAGACATTGGTCTTTCGCCCTGAAGTATGTGAATTTGTACACCTGGCTGATTATCGCTTGCAGTAGAGAAAACCTCGGTTTTCTTTGTTGGAATGGTTGTGTTGCTTTCGATCAAACGGGTCATTACTCCGCCCATTGTTTCGATACCAAGACTAAGCGGGGTAACGTCGAGAAGCAATACATCTTTTACTTCACCGGTTAATACACCTCCCTGAATACAAGCACCAATTGCTACAACTTCATCAGGATTTACACTTCTGTTAGGTTTTTTACCAAAGAATTTTTCTACTATTTCCTGTACTTTAGGAATACGTGTGCTGCCTCCTACCAAAATCACTTCATCGATTTGAGAAGTATTGTAACCTGCATCTTTTAAAGCAAGTTCACATGGCTTAAGGCATCTTGCAAATAAGCTGTCGCTCAACTGCTCAAATTTGGCACGGGTCAATTTTTTTACAAGGTGTTTAGGTACCCCGTCAATTGCTGTTATATATGGCAGGTTAATTTCTGTTTCAGAAGAAGAACTTAGTTCAACCTTCGCTTTTTCAGCCGCTTCTTTCAAACGCTGCCAGCTCATAGGATCTTTGCGCAAGTCAACATTTTCATCTTTCTTAAATTCTTCAGCCAGCCAGTCCATCACTACTTTATCAAAATCATCACCACCCAGGTGAGTATCACCGTTGGTTGATTTTACTTCAAACACACCTTCACCCAATTCAAGAATAGATATATCGAAAGTACCGCCACCGAGGTCGAATACCGCAATTTTCTGGTCGCTGTGCTTTTTATCCAGGCCATAAGCCAATGCAGCAGCAGTAGGCTCATTGATAATACGGCGCACATTTAAACCGGCAATTTCACCAGCTTCTTTAGTAGCCTGGCGCTGCGCATCGTTAAAGTAAGCAGGAACAGTAATCACTGCTTCGGTCACTTCTGTTCCAAGATAATCTTCTGCAGTTTTTTTCATTTTCTGCAAGATCATAGCGCTGATCTCCTGTGGAGTGTATTGACGGCCGTCAATATCAATGCGCACAGTGTTATTGTCACCCTTTACCACTTTATAGCTCCAATGCCCTGCCTCAGTAGTCACTTCGTCAAACTTATGACCCATGAAACGCTTCACGCTCATAATTGTCTTACCAGGGTTAGTAATAGCCTGACGCTTTGCAGGATCACCTACCTTACGCTCACCGTCTTTTATAAAAGCAACGATACTGGGCGTTGTTCTTCTGCCCTCGTCGTTGGCAATAACCACCGGTTCGTTACCCTCCATTACGGCCACGCAACTGTTGGTGGTACCAAGGTCAATGCCTATAATCTTTCCCATAATTTTTCCTTTTGAATTAATAATTTGAGTAGGATATGTCAATCATTATGCCAATGGAATGATAGGTGAAATAATGGCAGAATTAGAAATAAGATGTAAAATATGTCGTGTAAAAAGGAAGAAAAGAGACATTTTGGTACAGGTAAACAAGCATAGATAAGACACTATATTTGACAACCTTCAAGTGCTACTCCCTTGTGGTAGCAGTTTGTTTAAGAACTCCTCGTCATTGCGTGGCACAGCTTGTCCCGCAACAAAAGTGGGAAAGCAATCCCTTTATACAATCAGGCTGACAGTTAGCGGGGGATTGTTTCACCAAGCTACGCAAGGCTGCCGCTGACGGGTAGAAAATTAACGACGATGTGGTAGATAAAATGTTAGGTTATGCAATGCTGTACCGCTCCTTCTCCACGAGGCTACCGTTAGGACACATTTATTTGAACAGATCGGGCTAATTTCCATCCTTGG
>CAXUMK010000445.1:0-3244 GCA_964251885.1 uncultured Segetibacter sp.
CACTTATACGCTTTGTTCGCTGTTCGGCAAGACCTCATCCTCCGTCTCCTTCTCCTCGTGGAGAAGGAGCGGTACAGCATTGCATAACCCAACATTTTATCTACCAAATCGTCGTTAATTTTCTACCCGTCATTAGCAGCCTTGCCTCACCCGAGGCGGGGAAACAATCCCCCGCCAACTCGTTAAGCTGCGTGATGAATTGTACCATTTGTTCTATTTTAGCAATGCACTACTTGTGCTATTGGCGGGAAAACTATAAGGCGGAAGTATAAGTCGTTGTAATGAAAGGTCTGGTTCAGCTTTTTTAAAGCTTGCCTGAAAATAATAATTCAGTTCTCATGCGAATAATTCTATTTATAACTATATCGTTTTTGCTTAACACAGTACAGGCACAATTCAATGACTCTACCCATTATTATACTAACTATACTTCTACCGGTACAATAAATAAAACAAGAGACGCCAGTTCTTATATTCTAAGCAATGCATTAAAGTTTAGCGTAAAAAAGAAAAGCGCAGTAGTTAACAGCAGCAGCAGTTGGCTGTATGGTTATCAGCAGCACACCCTTACTAATAACGACTTCAGCTCTTCGCTCGATTTTAATTTATATAAAACCTGGCCGCATTTTTATTACTGGGGGCTTGGCCACTTCGATAAAAGTTATTCTTTAAAAATAAATAACCGCTGGCAGGGCGGACTTGGAGGAGCGTATAATATTGCTGACAAGCCAAACACTTCAATCAACATTAGTGAAGGAATATTGTACGAAAGCAGCGATATAAAACTGAATGACAGCACAAATGCGGTTTATAAAACTTTCCGAAATTCTTTGCGTATCCGTTATCGGCTGGTCATACGCAATATTATCATTTTGGATGGCCTTAATCTTTTTCAAAATTCCTTGTCTTATAAAAGCGATTACATCATCAACTCAACCAACAGTCTTTCTCTTAAACTAAGAAAATGGCTAAGCCTTACAACGGCAGCTACTTACAACCGAATTCAACGTACCCAAAGCGAAAATCTGCTGATCACATTTGGGTTGAGTGCGGAGAAATATTTTTGACATTTCATAGTCGCGTCATTGCGAGGCACGAAGCAATCCCCCATTCAACTATTAAACTGATTGTGTAAAAGATCACTTTTCCGCTTTTGTTGCGGGACAAGCTGTGCTTCGCAATGACGAACGATAGAACTTACAAAAGAACAACTACAAAAGCAACCATCGAATGCACTCATAAAAGAATTGCCGGTCACTGACCGGCAAAGAGTAATTTCAGCAAGTTGGTTCACTAATTAACTGCGGACTTATATCGCTAAAATGATTTGAAACGATGCTAAGAAAAGCCTTGGGGTATAAAGTCTTCAAGTCTTCTATTTAACTACCTTTTTTTGAATGCTTTCTACCTGCTGCATAAACTCAGAAAGCTTTACATCAGCGTATGGACCATAAGCATCTACTAATGTACCTTTCAATCCGTCGTTTGTTTCTATCACATACATAATGGTATTATCGTTTGGGTCAGACTGACCTTCAAACCTGAAAAAATTAATCACATTGATCTCTTCAGGCTGGTATACTTTTTCGGTCTTTAGCGAACGTAAACCCTTATCCGAAATTTTGAAGTCGTCATCGTACCCTTCCAGTACCATCTTATTGGTTACTGAAGTAAGTGTCTTCATGTGTGGTATCAGGTCGTTATTTTCCATGAAATCATTATTATCTTCCATAACAGCTATTTAAATTATGTAACATAAAATTCCTTGCCATATACTTTTGATGTAAAATATAATTACAAAGCCGGCAGTTAACCGGCTTTGTAATTATCTAACCGGTATTTTAACCCGTTAACTTACTTTCTCATGCAAATCGCGGTATTTCTTAATCAAATCGTGCGATTCTTTCAGAGAACTTTTTTGGGTAGTAATTAATTGCCGTATTTCGGTGCTCATGTAGGCATCAGATTCCAAAGCTGCTTCATAAGCTCTTTGCGCCACATCTTCACCGTATTCGCAATTGCCTAAGACAGTTTCCCGGTCTTTGCCCGTAATAGCGGCTTTCAGATCCATCCATACCCGGTACACTTTACCAGAAACAGTTGTATCTGATGCAGCTTCACCACCCAAACGTCCTACTTCCTGCACTAATTGCGCAACATATTTTCTGCTTTGATCACCCATTTCATTAAAAACTGCAATTAAATCCACATCCAGGTCTTTTGCTTCTTTAATGCCTCTTTCGTATCCTTCAATGCGGTCGTTATTGATCTTTATCAGATCATTTAGAACGCCAATTAATTCTTCCTGCTTTTCCATAATTGTAAATTTTATTTTTAAATCTTTAGTAATGTGTCTCTTAAAAAAATGCGCCACTTTTTACTGCGATGCCTATTCATTGTTTAAGTGGTTCAAGTAAGTTAGATGCGTAAAATTTTCCACGGCACTTCCTGGAAAACAAAGGGTTAGAAAAAATATGTTATTTTATAAAAGAAAACTGCTCTATATTTTTTAAAGTAAGTATAATTGATGGCGCAAATCTTTTCAAAAACAAAACAAAACCCCCGACTATGAAAAAAATGCTGACGTTATTCTCATTCTGCTGTGTTGCTGTATGTGGCGTACGTGCACAAAGCCTGGGAAGAAGTTATAAAACAGCCTTAGGGGTGAAAGTGTGGGATGGCGGAGGCATTTCTTTTAAGACATTTATCGCTCCTGACAAAGCAATTGAAGTGATCGGCTATTTTTATGGTGATGGTTCAAGATTTACGGGACTATACGAAATGCATGGCGACATCGCCGGTGCGCCAGGCCTGAAATGGTATGTTGGACCTGGCGCACATTTGAGCCTTTACAGTTATAAAGGATATATAGGCGATAAAGCAGTTGCCGGCGTAGATGGTGTTTTAGGTCTCGATTATAAAGTAAACAATGCGCCCTTTAATTTTTCTATTGACTGGCAGCCGACTTTCGAATTTGCCGATGGCCGCAACTTTGTTGGTAGCTGGGGCGGGTTAGGAATAAGATATGCTTTTTAAGTGGTGAGTAGGGAGTAGGAGTAGGGAGTGGTGAGTAGTAAGTGGTGAGTAGTAAGTGGTGAGTGATGAGTGATGAGTAGTAAGTGGTTGTATACTTCCTTCAGCATAAAAATGTGCAGTGATTTTTTTGGGAGCCGGGCTGCATTACTACTATGAGTCATCGTTGCGTCGCACACTTGTACGCTTTGTTCGCTGTTCGGCAAGACCT
>CAXUMK010000446.1:0-3237 GCA_964251885.1 uncultured Segetibacter sp.
CCTGGTAGGTAATAGTTGTATCAGGTTTTGCTGAGACAGTTGATGCAGTTGAACTATTAAGCCATAAAGAAGGGCTCCATTGATACAGGTCTGCACCGGTTGCCTTTAAAAGAATGCTTTCTCCTTTACATAAGGTATCCACTTTATCCACGGCCATAGTAAATGGTTGCTGTACTTTTATTGTTACAGAATCTTCATTTGTACACCCAAATAAAGTCTTACCGGTTACATAATAAGTGACGGGGCCTTTGGGATTGGCAACCGGAGCAGCGCAACTGGTGCAGCTTAAAGAAGGATCGCTTTTCCAGATATAGCTGTCAGCACCTGTCGCCTGTAATGTATAAGGGCTAAAGCGGCAAACGGTTACATTTGCTCCTGCATCAACAGCAGGCTTAGGATGTATCACGGCTGTTCGCGTCACCACATTAGTGCAGCCATCGCTGTTAGTTGCCTTTAAGGTAACCAAATAAGATCCGGCATTGGTATAGGCCTGGCTGTCGGGCTGCTGCTGATTAGAAACCTTGCCGTTTCCAAAATCCCACACCCATGTTACTGCAGAAGTATCTGTTCTTACAAAACCTCCGTTCAGCTTTATCATTGCAGGTTCGCATGCCGAAGTATCGCCAAGCATTTTAATAGCAGGAGAATTAACAATCTTTACGTAATTCACAGCAACAGCGCTGTCTGTACAGCCAAAACGCGTAGTGGCAGTCAGGCTGATTGAATAAAAACCGGTATCCTCAAAACCATGCACCGGATTTTTTTGAGTGGATGTAGTTCCATCGCCAAAATTCCACAAATACTGGTTGATAACGTCATCAGAAACAGAAGAGTCGCTAAAAGAAATGTAACCGCTGTCGCATAGCATTTTGGTTGTGCTTGCCATATTTGCTGTAATGGAATGTATTTTAATAGTATCGAGCCCTGTAACAGGTACTTTGCAGCCCTTTGAATCTTCGAGGATTATTTTTGGAAGGTATATACCCGAAGCAGTATACGAATGTGAAACCTGCGGAACCGAGGTGAAGATGGTAGTGCCATCGTTGAAGTCCCAGATAAAATTTACCGCATTTTGCGCAGTTAATTTATAAATTACTTTACCGGGGTTACAGGCTTCCTTCGGCAAGTAGTCAAATGTACCGGTTGGACCTTGTATAACTACTCCTTTGGTCAATGTATCGATACAGCCTCCGTTATTCTTCACCCAAAGCTTTACTGTATAATTACCGGGATAAGTGTAAATGTGAGAAGGATCGTTTAATTGAGAATTACCTCCATCACCAAAATCCCAGTTGATATTTATAAAGTTAGCAGACTTGTTGGTTATGTTTACTACCAAAGGAGGACAGGTTGTAAACGAATCGCTCAAAGAAAAATCAGCTTTTGCCGTATACACATTTATAACAGTTGAGGCAGAGTCGCTGCAGCCATTTTTATCAATCATCAGCATCTTTACTTTATAAGAACCAGGCTGTGTAAATGAATGAACCGGCGAGAATGCATTTGAGTTTGCACCATCACCAAAATCCCAGTTATAAGTTGCGTTTACACCTGTTGATTTGTTAGCAAATGTAATAGGCAAAGCAGGGCACAAAATGGTATCTGACGGAGTAAAGCGTGCCACAGGTTTGGTGATACTGACATATAAGAGCTTGGTGATGCTGTCTTTACATCCGTAAGTATCAGAAACTACCAGCTTTACATTATACGTTCCTAATGCAGAGTAATCGTGAGAAAAAGGGCCGGTTGCATAATCAA
This sequence comes from uncultured Segetibacter sp., assembly GCA_964251885.1. GTDB lineage: Bacteria > Bacteroidota > Bacteroidia > Chitinophagales > Chitinophagaceae > Segetibacter. The sequence goes on from CAXUMK010000446.1 coordinate 1,759, forward strand.
CAGAACTGCCTTCACCATAGTTCCATAAGTAAGATGTTATCGGATGAATGCCATCTGTTTTACTGGTGTCTGTAAAATTAACGGTACTGCCAAAACAGGTATTGGGATTTGAACTTGCAAATCCTGCTGTTGGCCCATAAGAAATAACGGGTACAGCAGCATAAACAGTGTCTTTACATTGTAAAATATCTTTTAGAATAACTACTGTGTTGCGTGAGCCGGGCGTATTAAAACTCCATGCAACCGGGTTGTTAACGGTTTCGATCGGATCGCCGGGAATACCATTAAAATACCAGGTATAAGTAGAAATATTAGCGGCGTTTATATTGCCTATATTGTAAATAACACGGGTGTTTAAGCAGCTTACACTGTTGGTGAGTGCAAGTGTTCCCTGCTCTTTTACTACCACTACAGTCTTTTTTGCAAAATGATCGCACTGACCATTGGTAGCCTTTAAAACAACCACATAGACACCGGGTCCGGCATAAGTATGCGAAGGCTGTTCGGCAGTTGAAGTAGTTCCGTCACCAAAATCCCAGGTCCACGATGTTGCACCAATCGAGTTATTAATGAAATTTCTTGTAAAGGGATCGCTGCATAAAAAAGATGTATCGAATTTTGCAATCGGCGGACGAACGTGAATATAGTTAAGCATCTTTAATGTATCGGGACAACCATTAAAAGAACTGATCAAAGTTACATTGAAGTAACCTGTATCGTTATAAGTATACACAGGGTTTTGCTGAGCAGAGGTACCTCCGTCGCCAAAATACCACAGCCATTCATTTGCAGTTCCGGTTGTCGTAAGATCGGTGAAACTAACAGGTGTGATAGCACAAACATCAGTAGGGATAGCAGAAAACTGAGTAACGGGTTGGTTACCTGTTTTTACAGCCTTTGGCATGACCAGTGAAGCGGTACAGCCTTCAGCAGTAGTAACAGTCAATTTTACATCAAAAACGCCGGTTGTGGTATAAGTATGAGTAGGCGTAGCGCTTGTTGACGTGGCGCCATCACCAAAATCCCATAAGTAAGTGGCTATCGGAAGACTGTCGCGGATGGAGGCAACAGGCGAAACCGTGATCGGCAAACAACCTTTTACCCCAAGATTACTTATAGCTGTTATTTTGAGTGATGTTATTTTTACCAGCGTATCTTTTGCCAAAGTATTACTGCAGCCATTTGCATTGGTAACCGTTAGGCTGACAGCAAAACTTCCGGCAGAGGTGTATGTGTGAACAGGATTTTGAAGTAGCGATGTAGTGCCATCTCCAAAAGACCATTTGTACGAAACGGCATTTGCAGAAGTGTTTTGAAAAGAAACAGTTAAAGGAGCTGCACACCCGGCAGTATTGGTGGCGGTAAATGACACATCTGGTTTTGCAAGCACTGTAACAGATTTAACTGCCGAATCTCTGCACGAACCAAAGTCAGCAAGCAGTTTTATCTCGTATACTCCGGCAGTAAGGTAGGTCTTTG
>CAXUMK010000447.1:0-3164 GCA_964251885.1 uncultured Segetibacter sp.
ACTGCCCTTCACCACAGTAGTACAAAAGCTTAATTGAAATACCTCGCCGAAAACGGGCTGTTTCGTTTTCGGCTGCCTTTTTTGGTTACTTTTTGGGCAAGCAAAAAGTGACAAAAGATGAAGAAAGAAGAAAAGCTGCAATATTTATTCAACTGCTTGTTGAGCAAAAAGGAGATTATGTATGCCTTACAATTGCTGATACCTTTATAACCTTAGTTGCCTCACCATCTATTTCTAAGCTATGGTGAATGCTTCGTCATTTAGAACCCCCCGCCCTAAAGGGAGGTAAAAGAAACCCGCCCTAAAGGAACCTAACTAAAACTCCCCGTCAACGGGGAGTTTTAGTTCACGTGTATTTCTTCAAGTCCCCCTTCGGGGGATTTAGGGGGCTTTTAATTTTACTTCCCTAATTTCACTGAAACAATTCTTGTCATATAACTCTTAAAAAATGAATACAAACAATTTAAAATGCTGTTTTAGCATAGCGTTAGCGCTGCTGTTTACTTCTTCTGCCATTGCGCAACAAGTAGGAATCTTTGATGGTCAGGGCGACATAGGTACGAATGTAAAACCGGGTTTTGCTACATACATTCCGGAGACGCAACAATATGTCGTTGGAGGCGCAGGAGCAAATATCTGGGCAGACCACGATGAATTTCACTTTGTATGGAAGAAGATGAAGGGAAATTTTATCCTCTACGCAAGGGCCGAGTTTGTGGGCTGGAACGGGGTAGAAGAACACCGCAAAGTGGGCTGGATGGTTAGAAAAAGCCTTGACGGCAATTCGGCACAGGTAAATGCAGTGGAGCATGGCGACGGACTAACCTCTTTACAATTCAGAAGAACAGCAGGGGCGCAAACCGAAGAGAAAAAATCTGCGCTCACACATGCCAATATCATTCAGCTTGAAAGAACCGGCAATACATTTACCATGCGTGTAGCGAAGTATGGAGAACCATTTGTGACGGAAGAAGTTACTGATATTGACCTGGGAGATGACGTGTATGTAGGCATATTTGCAGGCTCACACAATGGCGATGTTGTAGAGACCGGTGTTTACAGAGATGTTCGCATTACGGTTCCTTATAAAGGTGTGGCCGATAACACTACACAAATGACCCTTGGAAGCAATCTCGAACTGATGGAAATAGCCACCGGCAAACGTGAGATCATCTATTCGGTTCCTTACTCTATACAGGCGCCTAACTGGACGAACGATGGCAAGAGCCTGATCTTTAACGGCAGCGATGGGTTGATCTATAACTTTGACCTGGCAAGCCGCAAGCCCCAACTGATTAATACCGGCAATGTAAAAAGCAACAACAACGACCATGTTCTTTCTTTTGATGGAAAAATGCTTGGATTGAGCAGCAATGTAAAAGAGTTGGGAGGTTCTATTATTTACACTGTGCCCATAACCGGAGGTACGCCAAAACAGGTTACGCCCAAAGGGCCGTCGTATCTTCATGGGTGGTCTGTCGATGGAAAAGACCTTGTATTTTGCGGGGAAAGAAACGGTGAATTCGATGTATATAAAGTACCTGCCGGCGGTGGCGCCGAAGTTAGGTTAACTACTGAAAAAGGATTGGATGATGGCCCTGAATATACTCCCGATGGAAAATACATTTACTTCAATTCGGTTCGCTCGGGCATGATGCAAATATGGAGAATGAAGCCCGACGGAAGCGGGCAGGAACAGGTTACCAATGATGACTTCAACAACTGGTTTGCACACATTTCTCCCGATGGAAAATCAATGGTATTTATTTCTTTTTTAAAGGATGAAGTAGTACCGGGAATGCATCCGCCATACAAGCACATCTACATCCGTTACATGCCAATAGCAGGAGGAAAGCCAAAAGTGTTGGCGTATGTGTATGGTGGACAAGGCTCCATCAATACACCATCGTGGTCGCCCGATAGTAAGAGGATCGCTTTCATCAGCAATACAGATATGGGTAAGTAGAATGTTTAGGATGTCGCGCTTTTCTGTCATGCGGTTCTTATTTTTTTAAAACGAAAAGTTGCGCTCTTAACCGTCTTGGCAGTTAAACTTCTCGCCGCATAAAAATGTACAATGATTTTTTTGGAGCCGAGCTGCATTGCTACTATTTTACATTGTTGCGTCGCACACTTGTACTTTTTTCTCTTTATTCAGCAATGCACTATCTGTCCCGTTTTCGGCAATCTTATCCTGAGTGCAGTATAATACAGACTTGCGGTTTTTGTGTTGGGACTGTTATGGTTTTTTTGTCGGAAAATTGACACTGCGGTAAAGGATGTGAAAATACCAACATAAAAAGCGCAATAGGCAAAAGGTGAGAGCCAGTGAGTTATAATGAATGTAGAAAAGCTTTAAAATTTCGTACAATTGCAGTAATAAACGCGTTGGTCGTCATTTTATTTGAAACCTCTTGAATAAGGAAAAAACATATTATTGACATGATGAAAAATGGAGGAATTGTACTTACACTTGTTACTGCTTATTTGATTATGTCCTGCAATAATCCAATTAAGATAAAAAATGTAGAACAATCAAATTTAGATAGCACTATAACAAAAAAAGAAAACCAATCCGAATACAAATCCATAAAGTATATTGATAGTTTTATCAACTCAAGCAATGGAGCAATTAATAAGAACAATGCTTTAAAGGAACATTATGAGAGTTTATGTACAAAACATATGCTTCCTTTAATAGACAAAAAAGGACTTTACGAAGACATCCCTTTCAAATTAGCTGTTACCACAACACATAATGGGATTGCATATGGAAACTTTATTTTTGAAGATGACAAACATTATATTAAAGTCGAGTGCATAATAAAAGAGAAGCAATTACTAAATCTTCAAGAAAATAATCAGTACTTGATAAAATTTAGAACATTTAAATTCACAGACGGCGTTTCTTTTGATAACTCATTTTCAAAAATTGAACTTCCAACAGTTGAAGCTTACTTAATTTCATTTAAACCAAACTTATAAAATGCTCCTCCTGAAAACAAGTATTTTGGTTGTCAAAAAGACGACAGCTTATGGTGACAGGACGAAAAACGGGGCACAACAAGATTATTGCCAATAGTGGGGCTGGACGTTGGAGCAATCGGTTGCAGTTCGCTATTTGGCTTTGGTTCGGGCGGAAGGAACTCTTTTGAACATCAGAA
>CAXUMK010000448.1:0-2147 GCA_964251885.1 uncultured Segetibacter sp.
TCCTCGTGGTATTTCTTGCGGTATCCTGATGCTAAGAATGAACAGCAGGTTTTTGATTCAGCGAAGACGAATGACTGGATGTCGGTGGATCAATATGTGGGTGGAATTGAACACGCGATTTTGCACTTGTTATATTCGCGGTTCTTTACTAAAGTATTGCGAGACAGAGGTTTGTTGAATTTCGATGAACCCTTTCAACGTTTGTTGACTCAAGGTATGGTGCAAGGTTTAACTTACAAAAATCCTACCACCGCGAAGTATATTCCATCGGCACAAGTTGACCCCGCAAATCCGAGAGATCCAGAAACGGGCGAAACGCTACAAATCTTCTATGAAAAGATGTCTAAGTCGAAATATAATGGCATCGATCCAGAGGAAGTTTTGGCGAAGTATGGGGCGGATACTGCACGCATGTTTATCTTGTTTAAAGCACCCCCAGAAAAAGATTTGGAATGGGAAGATGCTGATGTTGAAGGTCAATTTCGGTTTTTGAATCGGGTTTGGCGTTTGCTTGTATCTGTTGATAATAGGGACGCGATGAATCGCGTCCCTACGAAGGAAGTAAGTAAGCCTGAGAAGGAATTGCGGCGGGCAATTCATACTGCTATTAAGGAAGTTACGGAAGATTTGCAGGGCGATTATCAATTTAATACTGCTATTTCGGAATTGATGAAGTTAAGTAATGCCCTTGCTGATGCTAGCTGCAAAGATTCACCAATTTATGCTGAAGGTATTCAAACTTTGGTGATATTGCTGGCACCTTTTGCTCCACATATTACTGATGAATTGTGGCATTTGTTGGGCAACACTGATTCAGTTCACACTCAACCTTGGCTAAAATTTGACCCTACTGCTTTGGTTGCTGATGAAATCACTTTGGTGATTCAAATTATGGGCAAAACTCGCGGGTCAATTCAAGTGCCGGCGCAAGCTGATAAAGTAGCTTTGGAAAAGTACGCCCGTGAATCGGAAATTGCCCAGCGTTACATTGAGGGTAGGGAAATTAAAAAGGTGATTGTGGTTCCAGGGAAGTTGGTAAACTTCGTCATCGGGTAAATTACCTGCACTAACCTTTGAGTTGTTTGTAGGGGCACAACATCTTGTGTCCCGACAGCGGGTATTGTACGCTTTCCTAAAAGCGGTATAAGCGGTATAAATTGAGGTTTTGGGAAAATTTTCAGAAGCATACATAAAGGATTACAAGGTGTTATTTAATGCTAGTAACCCTTTTTTTTCACACACGAACAAGCGCTTGAGAGTTTTGCTCACTCAAGCGCTTTCTCGTATAACTGTATACCAACCCACTTGTTTGATGCAACATCTGGAACCAGCAATACCCCCTAATTTAGGAGGATTGTGAGGATAACCTGTGGCAAACATATAATGAAGTGGTATCACTCCTTGCACTACTAAGAATATCTCTTCTGCCATAAAGCCGGGAATCTGGTGAGTGACACTTTATTAACTGACACTTGTTAATAAAACATGACTTACCATTATGGGTGACGAAAAAGACGAAGCAAGACTGTAGAGAATTTGGGGTTTTGGTATAAAAAATAATCAACTATCTGCGTCTGTAGTTGGCGATCGCACATCAACCACATCAACAACGTGCAGAACGCGTTAGCATGAATTTCTCACCCTCGGCGGCAAAGTTACCGCGAACCATCAGCAAAGAATCTCCAGCGAAAATGTGAGATAATGCTTGCACATCAGCATTCAGGCGATTTGGGCTGAAGTAGATCGCAACTTCTTGAATGCGTTGGGGTATTCTTTCAAGAATCTCAGCTAAACTACAGATTCGCGTCCCAACCACATCGAAAAGCTGAAGTTGTGTATCTTTTATTTCCATGCAAATGATAACATCCAAGTCTGGGGCATAGTATAGAGGGTTTCTTCCTTCATTGACGCAGAATACAGCCTTTTCATTCACTATGCCTAGGATGTTGGAGACAGGTTCGCGTGTTTCCAAGAGTCGGTGTAGCAATTTAACGTCATTAGTATCAGAAGTATTAATTAATCGGAAGCCATCCGTGCCACCTGCTGAGTCACATTTGGCGATGAAAATGTGTTCTCCGACAACGCGAAAGCCAAAAGGTTGATACAACTCTGGTTGTGCTGTTGTTAGCACAAGCGTACCGTAACGC
>CAXUMK010000448.1:2157-3164 GCA_964251885.1 uncultured Segetibacter sp.
TCAAGCACCTCTTCCATAACCTCACGGTAATAACCACGCCGTCGGAATTCCGGATGAGTACATACTGCGTGGATTCCGCCAACTGTGATATTTTGTCCCATCAGTTGCATGGGAATTTCTAGCACTCCCACATGGCTAATCGCTACGTCATCATGCAAGCGGAGGAAGAGAGTAGAAGCAGCTTCCCACGATGCACCAAGCGCCCTACCAACGCCGCGTCGCTAATTTTGATTTCCGGGAAGACAATTTCCAATAAGTTAAAAAGGCGATCGCTTAATCTTGCATCTTCAGCAAATGACTTTTGAAAGCGATACTGATTCATAAGGGACTTGCCAATGAGGGTGAAAAGCAATGAAAATTTTTGTTCCGGGGCGCTTGTGTTTGTTTGGCGAACACAGTGATTGGGCTGGAAGTTATCGCCGCATCAATCCTCAACTCAAAGCGGGCTACACGCTGCTTGTAGGCACTAATCAGGGGCTTTATGCCGAGGTAAAGCCTCATACCAACCAGCTAGTTATGCACACCTGTATGAGTGACGGAACTGATAAAACGCTAACTTTGGCGATGTCCAAGCAGGCTTTGCTTGCTGAAGCTAAAAAAGGCGGTTTTTTCAGTTATGCGGCTGGCGTTGCTTACCAATTGCTGACACACTTTCATGTGGGTGGACTGGAAATTGACAATTATCTAACAGATTTGCCGATTCAAAAAGGACTGTCTTCAAGTGCGGCTATTTGCGTATTGGTGGCGAGGGCGTTTAATCAAGTGTATAACTTAAAAATGACGCAGCGGGGCGAGATGGAGTTTGCTTATCTGGGGGAAATTACCACGCCTTCGCGCTGTGGACGGATGGATCAGGCTTGTGCTTACGGGAACCGCCCAATTGCGATGATATTTGATGGCGATCGCACTGATATCATCGAGCTTAATGTCCCGCAGGATCTGTTTTTTGTCATAGTGGATCTCGGTGAAGCTAAAAATACCCAAGAAATCCTCAGCAAGCTGAATGA
>CAXUMK010000449.1:0-3139 GCA_964251885.1 uncultured Segetibacter sp.
CATTGCTATCGGCATTTTAGGGGCGACGGTGATGCCACACAACTTATATCTACATTCATCAATTGTGCAAACGCGGGATTGGGAACCAACAATCAAAAAGAAATGGGAAGCAATTAAGTTCAGCACAATTGATTCAACAGTAGCTTTGTTTTTTGCATTGTTTATCAACTCAGCGATTTTGATTGTCGCTGCTGCCACTTTTCATTTTTCTGGTAATCAGGATGTGGCAGAAATTCAAGATGCGTATAAATTACTTTCTCCCTTATTGGGTGTGAATGCTGCTAGTGCGATTTTCGGCTTTGCATTACTCGCTTCTGGTCAAAGCTCAACGCTAACGGCAACCTTAGCAGGGCAAATTGTCATGGAAGGATTTCTTAATTTGCGCCTGAAACCTTGGTTGCGTCGATTGGTGACGAGGTTAATTGCGATTGTTCCAGCTTTGATTTCGATAGCTTTATTTGGAGAAAAAAGTACAGGAAAATTATTGATTTTTAGTCAAGTTGTTTTAAGTTTACAGCTATCGTTTGCGGTGGTGCCATTGGTAATATTTACGAGTAATCGCCGCTTAATGGGTAACTTTGTCAATCCTTTTTGGCTGAATATTTTATCTTGGTTAGCTGCTATTATAATTGTTAGTTTAAATGCTTGGTTATTAGTACAAACTATTTTTGACTGGCTCTCTCCGAGTTCCTAGATAGAATGGTGCTATGCACACAACGTTTATTTGATTGCAGCTAAACATCTAACTCAAGCAAATCTACCCGAAGCCATCATAACAGGTGCAATCTTGCAAGATGGAAAAGAACACAGCAAAATGAATTGGTGGAAACAAACAGGTGTTTTCTGAGAAACCTTAACTCGAAAATTCATGTGATAATGGCTCGAACTAGCAAAAGGACATCAAAGGACACAAAGCAATGGCACAGTACGAACGCTTGATTCTCATGGCAGAGGATGAACTCACACAGTACAGCACTGATGCCCGTAAAATCGAAAAACTTCGGCAAAAGATTGGTCTTTCGGTGTCTGCTAAAGAACAACAAGAGGTCAAAAAAGCTCTTCTTGCAGAGATGCCTACTGATGCCATCAGTCAACTTGTGGAACAACAACGCCAGACCATAGCACTGCCTTTTTGGGGCATTGCAGGTCTGGGGTTACTGCTAGGGATTTCTTTTATGCAGCCGTTAGACTTGATTGCTACCGTCGCTGGTACGGCGATCGCTATAAACTTACAAAAGTGGGGCTGGAAACTGCAAGCCAAACGTTTGGTTTTACAAACACTGGAAGATATCGAACAGCGAAGCCGTAAACCTGATTTGGCATAATTTAGAATGATGCCGGAGATACGAAGCAAAAATAAATAACTCTGCTTGCTTCTACACCTACTTTTGAAGATTGTAGTTTTTTGTATGCCCCTCAATGCCAGGGAGGGGCAGTAGCTTTTATGATAGGTTAAACAAGTAGCTCTTTATTTTTTACCCGTGAAGAACGGATAAAAGTAAAGTTAATGCTAGAATAGCAATAATTTATAGTATTGGTTTTATGCCAGTAAAATTTTACATTCAGACAGAATGGGCAACTGGTTTTCTTCACTAAAAGTAGGCAGGAGATGTCCTACACAAGTTGCTTGTCTGGAAGAAAAGCAAATGGCTTGTCAATAATTACTGGCTATTTAGATACTCATAAAAAATCCATCAGTATCAAATAATATCTCTTGTCTTTGACATCACAGGGCTAATCTTTGGGATTGAACTGTTACTCAAGAGACGTGAATAAAACCCGGTAATTGGGAATTATAAAACAAAGCATTATTTTTCTAAAAATAATGCTTACGCCTGTTAAATGACTTATTTGACGGGTAATCTTTCGGTTGTTATCCAGTTTGATTTCAACATTTAAAAATTTTTAGGAGCAAATATGCAAGCCGCAAACAAAACTATAGGAATTCCCAACTTCAATACGATGAATACCCAGAATTACATCGAATTAGAGCAAGAATATGGAGCAAATAATTACCATCCTTTAGATGTAGTCATCACCAAAGGAGAAGGAGTTTGGGTATGGGATATAGAAGGTAAAAAATACCTCGATTTTCTTTCTGCTTATTCAGCATTAAATCAAGGTCATTGTCATCCTAAAATTATTGAAGCCATGATAAAACAAGCTCAGAAAGTTACTTTGACTTCCAGGGCTTTTCGCAATGACCAACTAGGCATATTTTACAAAAAGCTTTGTCAAATTTCTGGTTTACCGAAAGCTTTGCCGATGAATTCGGGAGCCGAAGCAGTGGAAACTGCTATCAAAGCCATTCGTAAATGGGCTTATAAAGTTAAAGGTTTACCAGAAAATCAGGCTGAAATTATCGTTTGTAGTAATAATTTTTCGGGACGTACAATTAGTTTGATTAGTTTCTCTACAGAAGAACAATATCAAGATGGATTTGGTCCTTTGACGGGTGGTTTTAAAATCATTCCTTTTGGTGATGCTGAGGCTTTAGAAAAAGCAATTACTCCGAATACTGCTGCCTTTTTAGTCGAGCCGATTCAGGGTGAGGGAGGTATTATTGTACCGCAAAATGGATTTTTAAAACAAGCTGAACAAATTTGCCGTCGTCACAAAGTATTGCTGATTTTCGATGAAATTCAAACTGGTTTAGGACGCACTGGTAAAATGTTTGCTCATCAATATGAAGATGTTAAGCCAGATGGGATAACTGTTGGTAAAGCTTTATCTGGAGGATTTTATCCAATTTCTGCTTTTATTTCTACCTCAGAGGTAATGGATGTATTTAATCCTGGCGATCACGGAAGTACCTTTGGCGGAAATCCTTTAGCTGCGGCTATTGGAAATGCCGCTCTTGATGTAATCATCGAAGAAAATTTACCAGAAAAAGCGGCAAAACTAGGTGATTCTTTCATGTCCAAATTACAGTCAATTAACAGCCAATATATTCAAGAAGTACGCGGTAAAGGCTTACTAATTGGCATGGAATTATATCCAGAAGCTGGTGGTGCCAGACGTTTTTGTAAGGCATTAGCAAAAGAGGGATTATTAGCAAAAGAGACGCGAGATAATGTTATTCGTTTTGCGCCACCTCTGGTTATTTCCCAAGAAGAAATAGATTGGGCGTTGGAGAGAA
>CAXUMK010000450.1:0-3087 GCA_964251885.1 uncultured Segetibacter sp.
CTTTCCTTCCACTGGAAGAAAAGAAAACGACAAATCCATGATTGCAACGATGCCTAATAGTGGTAATCCAGTTGGGCTCCAAAAAGCCATTGCACATTTTTATGCAGTGCGAAGTAGAAATAAAAAAGGTGACCACGGCCGTGAGACTACAACAACTGCATACTACAGAGTAATTAAGAAAACTTTTTTACCTTTTAGCTGGCCATAAATCTATTAAGAACAATCATTGCTCTTTCAGCGTCTTTTTGGTCAACAAATATATGGTCATGAAAAAAAGCAGCAACAACGTTACAACCAATATTTTCTTCGGTAAGCGCCTTTGAGAATGCTGCTGTAAATCCAATAGCTTCTAAAGAAGAGTGGATTGTTAATGTAATCCAGGATGCCACAAATGAGTAATCAAGTTGCAGTTTGTCTGCTATTTCTTTTTTTACAATAACAGTAATTCCTTCCTGTTCTCTAAAAATTAAAAGAACGTCATTCAGGTCGATTGATGACAAGTCGTGTATTGTACAAAAAACATATCCACCGACATTAAGTCTTGGTTTCATTGTTTTTAGAAGTGTCTCTAAATTTTTTTCTCCTGCCATTGTTTATCGTTTTTAAAAAATAATTTATTAATCCTATTGCTGAAACAAATGTCCAGCAACCCTCAAGTATTATAAAAGGTAAATATTTTAAAAGTACAGAAGCAAAGCAGGCAATTGCTGCACCAATTGCATTTAATAACAAATATGTCAGGCTGTCTTTCTTAACAATGTCTCTCAGGTTTAGAAAATAAGCTATCAATAAAATGGTCACCCCAATAAATCCTGTCCAGTCTGTTTGTGTCATTTTGCGTTCTGCTATTGAAAAAGCTGTTTTTCTTATATAAAATGATTACTCTTTTTCGACCCAGACACATAACTAAATATAGTCAACGTTTGTCTGACTGACGACTTTCATTGATACGTTTTTTAAATACAACTGCTAAGTCACAAATTCCATTCATAGTTTAGCCAATCTTTGTTTTCTTTTGCTCCTAATCTTTCATAAAATTTTTGTCCTGCTTCATTCCAGGGTGCAACAGTCCATTTAATTTGTACACAATTATTTAGTTCAGCCTCATTTCGTAAAGCATTCATTAATTGTTCACCAATCTTTTGGCCTCTGTAGTTTTCATCAACATACAGTTCTTTCATATAAATCGCTGGTCTATTTTGTGAAGTATAAGGAAGAAAATAATACACCAACATTCCAACAATTTTGTCTTTGTCTTCGGCAATGATGCAATAAAAATCAGGCGTATTTTTTCTAAATCCACTTTCCCGTACAATTTCTGGCGTGATTACAAAAGAGTCAATATATTTTTCAAAAACAGCCAATTCTCTCATTAAAAACCAAAGTTTACCGCTGTCGTTTTCAACTGCTTTACGAATTTTTATTTCCATTTGTTTTTTGTGATGTTTATTGTAAGGTAGTCAGTAAAAATATTTACAATGTCCTAATGAATTAATAAACCAATGTTGGTGTTTTATGAGCCCATTCATCATTGATTACCTGATTTAAAACAAAAAAAGCTAAGCCGGCTCTTGATATAGAACTGCCTCCTTGCGGTCTATATCTTTCAGAGATTTTGCTTTTATGTCAGCGTGTTTGTAAATTAGATTACACTAAAATTAACCTTGTAGGGTCAACAAGAGTGTGTCCATATTTCATTGTAAGTTACAGGTACAAATTTTATGGCTATGGAAGCCGCTTTCTTCATGTGTATTTGAGCTTCTTCATTTTTTTGCATGTTAAGAAAGTCCTCCAAAGATGCCCATTGTGCATAATTGGTAATTGTTTTTTTGTCATCACTGATATGAAGGTTGGCAGAAATATATCCGGGAAATTTACTCATAATTTTTTCGGTAGCTTCTTTTAAGTCCTTAAATAATTCTACATGTTTTTCAGGGTCAACTGTAAAAACATTAATGAGCGTGCAAATTTTTTTGTTGCTGTCAATGGTTGTCATATAATTTATTTTTAGTTTTTAAAATATCGTTTATTGCTTTTCAGGTGCATCCCAAATTGTTGTTCTTTTGGGACGGGCATTTGTACTTTTATCAGGCTCCGGTTGTGTCACTTGCCGCTCTTTGCGGCATCCCGATAGATACCTTTGAATCGGGACTTGTACGGTATCTTTTCATGTCGGCTTTTCTCATACACTTTTATCCATCAACCATCTGCAACAGTGCGATAATTGTGTGATACACTCTTGCTTTTCTGTTAATTTCTATTTTCTTCAATAAGTTTTACCATGTTGGAGTTGAACGATGGAAGTGTTGTTTCTAAAACAGAGAAAAAATCAAGGTCAGCATTTTCTACATTTTTAATGGCTTTTTGCAAAACTGCTACACCGTCGGCCGTCAGTCTAATGGTTTTTGCTCTTGTATCAGTTTCATGTTCCTGCCGTGTTATAAACTTTTTTTCTTCTAACGTTCGCAATACTTTCGATACCATCATCCTGTCGGCATTGCTTTGGTTGGCAATGTCAACTTGTGTAACAGCTTTATTTTTTTTTGAAAGCCAGCCTAATGCTGCCAACAATACAAATTGGGTGTGTGTCAGATCTAATGGGTCTAAAACCTTTTTTAGCTTACGTTGCCATAACATTGTTAGTTGTCCAAGCAGATAGCCAGGGCTGTCATTCGGGCTTTTAAACTGAAATTCAATTTCTTCAGGCATAATTATATTGAAGCATTTGTGAGGAAATTAAATCAAAATCGTGCTGGTCAATTTCAAAAAAGCCAAAGCGAAATGGATAACCCCAGCTTTTTTTGTTTTGAATGAAGTTTAAACCGTTTATTAAAGGAAGAATCGAGGTGTCTTCACTTTTCAAAAATTCAATGTTGCGTCTAAAAGGGCAAAAGTCTTTCGACACCTCAAACTGGTATATTTCATCATCGCTTACCTTTCCTAATGCCGTAAACTCCTGGCATTTGTCGGGTTTGCCCAGCGTTTGCTTTCCTGAATAGTAAATAACAAAATCTCCTTTTTGCATTCTTTTTAATGGCGCGGCTTTTCCATGGCTTGCCTGAGCAATTCCGTGTGCAACTCCTGTCT
>CAXUMK010000451.1:0-3084 GCA_964251885.1 uncultured Segetibacter sp.
TTCATTAACCCCGATGGTAAGTTGGCTGTAGTTGTAATGAATGAAAGCGATGAAAAATTGGATTACAATTTATGGATAGGAGGAAAAGCAGCGCAAACAACAAGCCTTCCTCATTCTATTGCTACTTTGGTGGTTAACTAAACTGGCGGAGGTTTACTATTTCTGATATTATTCTTTTGACTATTCGGTGAACCGGCAAAAGAATTTTTCACGCTGCGAACGCGGCGACAACCGCGGCGAACGCTGAGTGAAAATATTTTTGAACCCCGCCGCATTACTACTATGAGCTTAAGTTGCGTCGCACACTTGTACTTTTAATTCTTTATTCGACAAGCTAAAGAGTCGCTTGTATCCCTTGAAAACTTCTTTTATAAAACAAGAAAGACTAATAAAGCATAATATTACATCAGCGATACTATTCGCTATCATTTCATCTCTTTCATGCGCCTGAAAAAATATCTTCTGTTGCTTGTGGTACTGCTGTCTTTTTTTAAAGTACCCGCACAGCTATGCCAGGGCAGTCTCGGCGATCCGATAGTAGATATCACTTTCGGATCAGGGTCTAACCCGGGTCCGCCTCTCACTATTACAAACATGAATTATATAAGCAGCGACTGTCCCGACGACGGTTCGTACACCATTAGAAATACTACCAGTCAGTGTTTTGGAAATACATGGCATACGTTTACCGATCATACGGGAGATCCGAACGGGTATTTTATGCTTATCAATGCATCTTTTGCACCAAGCCAGTTTTACCTTGATACAGTTAGAGGGCTTTGTCCTAATACAACTTATGAGTTTGCGGCATGGATCATGAATATCATTATTCCTACTTCGTGCAACGGAAACACGATAAGACCCAATCTTACTCTTAATATAGAAAGCACCGATGGCGTTGTCTTAAACACATACAGTACGGGCAATATTGATCCTTCTTCAATGCCAATATGGAAACAGTACGGTTTTTTCTTCACTACTCCTCCGGCAGCACAAAATGTTGTGCTGCGCATTAAAAACAACTCAATCGGCGGTTGTGGCAACGACATTGCAATTGATGATATTACTTTTCGCCCATGTGGTGCAAAGCTTACTCCCTCCATTGTTGGAATTCCCGTATTGGTTAAAGAATTGTGTGCAGGCCAGGATGCGGATGTATTACTTAAGTGTGATGTTTCTGCCGGATATACCAATCCTCTTTTTCAATGGCAGCAAAGTTTAGACGGCATCACGTGGACAGATATCACCGGCGCCAATGGCGCCACTTATATAAAACATATTTTTTCAAACAGCCCTGCAGGTGATTATTTATACCGCATAACGGCAGGTGAGTCAGCAAATGGACGTTTACCTGCATGCAGGGTAGCCTCGGCTGTTCTAACGATTCGTGTCCATCCAATTCCTGCTGTTTCTATTGTAAATAACAGTCCTGTTTGCGAGAGGTCTTCAATTAGTTTAACTGCAACAGGCGGCAATCAGTATGCATGGACAGGCGTCAATGCTTTCTCATCTTCAGTCAACACGGTAACTATCCAAAATGCAAAGCTGAGCGATGCAGGAAAGTATTATGTAAATGTGACCGATACTTTTGGATGCAAAAACGCCGATTCTTTGGTCGTTAGCGTTAAGCCTGCTCCGGTTGCATTGGCTGGTGCAGACCGTACAACCATTTGTTCGGGTGATAGTGTATCGCTCACCAGTTCGGGTGGGCTGTATTACTTGTGGTCTCCTGCCGGTGGTTTGTCCTCAGCAGGTATTTCTAACCCCGTGGCGAAGCCATCAGACACTACCCGGTATGTTGTTACCGTTTCTAACGCTGCAGCATGTACCGACAGCGCATCGGTGGCGGTCAATGTCATTCATAAACCAGCAGCAGATGCAGGTCCCGACCAGGTTTTGGTTGAAGGACAATCGGTGCAATTAGCTGGCTCTGCCTCGGGTAACGTTGCCGCAATTAGCTGGTTTCCCATTACGGCTATCAGCGATATTCATTCTCTTAAACCGACAGTTAACCCTGTAATTACAACCAACTATATTTTAACTGTTATGTCCAACAATGGTTGTGGAAGCTCAAGTGATACGGTGAATGTGCGTGTATTTAAAAAAGTAATTATTCCCAACGCGTTTTCGCCGAATGGAGACGGCGTAAATGATACCTGGATCATCACTGCACTAAATTCTTATGATGAGTACGAGTTGTCTGTTTTTAACAGGTATGGAGTAAAAGTTTTTGAAACAAAAAATTATAGTCATCCCTGGAACGGGACGTATAATGATAAACCTTTGCCGGTTGGTACTTACTATTACCTGCTCGATCTAAAACAAAGCTTTCTGCCTAAGATGACGGGCTATGTTGTTATTTTAAGATAAGCCCGGACATTTTTTAATGAAAGTTCTTTTTTTGTTACCAGCTTTAACTTGCTATTTAGCATTGTTGCGACGCTCCATTCAACTGTAGCAAAAAAAGTAGCAATTCATTACTGCAATTCTAAAGATGGCCTGCTATGCAGCTACCAGATTATGATCTATGCTCTCTGTAAAATACTCGCCGAGGATGTTTTTATTTTTAAGATAGTTCCAGATGTCTGATGCGGCAGTCTTACTGTCAACCAAAAACATTTCTTCCTGGTGGCGGGATCTTTCAATTATCTGCGCAATCTTTTCCTGAATTTCGTATTGTTCGTAATTCGACATTTTCTATAGGGTTTTTTAAATTGGTATTTTAATAATTTAACTAACGTTCAGGGCTTTAAAATAGTATTTCCTTCAAATAAAAAAACGTTTTAAAAATCACAATTTGCATAAAATGCATAAATGACAGACTGAGCTATGTTATGAAAAGATGCAGTACAGAACTGCTTTAGCGAAAAAATATATTCCAACAATTAAGTCATTAAGTTCATTAAGTCATTAATGCCGTCATCAGGTTGACAATTGGCTGGGTGATTGCTTCTCCAGGCTATGCAAGGCTGCCAATGACGGGTAGAAAATGAACGATGATGTGGTAGATAAAATGTTAGGTTATGCGATGCTGTACCGCTCCTTCTCTGCGAGGAGAAGGAGACGGAGGATGAGGTCTTGCCT
>CAXUMK010000452.1:0-3073 GCA_964251885.1 uncultured Segetibacter sp.
AAGAGATCAATACTTCTTTCCTGTTTTCGTTTCCAAATATTTTTCGGAACGCAACATCATTTTTTACGTCTACAAACTTCATATTGTAAAGTTATAAAAACTCAGTCAACGTTTTCAGACATAGTACTATACTTCGGTTGCAGGTGATAACACCTGCAACGGTCAACCCTGGAACGGCTGGCAACTGTCCGTCAACTCTGTCTAACGAGTCTTTTTAGCCTGACGTAAAGGATTGATTTCTCATACAGATGTTTAGCTTTTGCTGTAATCTTTTTTGTTGACCATCATTTCATCACTGCGAAGCATTCGTTGCGACGCTCCTTTCAACCGTGGTTTTTATAGCATCGTTCTGCTCATTCCGCATACCTGCTCTTTTAACCAACTTAGGTGCTGCCTTAACTCATAATGTAGGTTTGCTATGGATTAAATGAGTATTACCATTCTGCTTCCCGGTGCTGTCTCTTGCTGCCAGGCGGTTCCTATATTTTCCAATGTATTACTTTCGGTTGCAATGGTTATTTTTCCGCCTGCCGCCAGTTCAAACATTTCGGGAAGTACTTCTGCATTGAATTTTTTAAAGTCCTGCCCAGATAAGCTGCCAAAACCTGAACCTGATATCTCGATAGGTGAACTTCTTAAAACGCCAGATGGCAGATTGATATTTTCACCTGCCATGCTTCCAACTGTAACAATACGCAGCCTGTGAGATACGGCATTCAGGCCTCCTCCACCTTTCAATGCAGTAATCATCAATTCCGCGGGATGTCCCCATAAATAATCAATCACTATATCAACCGGGGTACTTGCCTGTATTTCTTTCAACTGTTTTACAATAGCTTCATCATCTTGTTTCAGCGAAACAGTTACATCTGCACCAAGGGTTTTTAATTTTTCAAGAGCATCTGCATTTCTGCCGGTGGCAATTACTTTGGAGGCGCCGTAATATTTTGCAATCTGCACTGCTAACTGACCAGTTACGCCTGTTGCTCCGTTTATTAAAACCACCTCTCCTTCTTGTATTGCCGCCCTGAAACGCAGTGCCATTGCGGCCCCTACCACTGCATTTGGAAGAGCAGCAGCAGTGGCATCGTCCACTTTTTCGGGTAAGACCGTGTAATTGTTTTTGTGGATCAAAGCTTTTTCCGCAATCGTTCCGGTGAGTGCCTGGGCATACACTCTTGTACCGTCTTCCAATAAGCCAACCCCGTCTATACCTGCCACTACAGGAAGGTTGGTATAGCTTGCGTAGTGTCCGCCACTTGCACGCAGCTTATCTATGTTTTTAACAGAAGCCGCTTTCACGGTCATTAAAAGTTCATCGGTATTCCGGGGAACCGGATCAGGAAAATCTTCAAATACCGGAAGGCTACCTAATTGATGTAATACTGCTGCTTTCATTTTTTTGTTTAATAGGATGATGAATAAAAATTTAGTGATGGTTTACCTTAACCTAAATGTTTGTCGAGAACTCTACAAACACTGCTTTGAGGAGGCGTTTTTTCTGACATAAAATAAGCTTGTTATTTCCAGAATTTAAATTAGTGATTTTGCAGGAGAAAGAGTGTTATTTGGTTTAATCAGGGAACCACTTACAGTTTCATAGGGCAATATTGCAGCAGGCTATTTAACTGCAGCATCAGAAGAAATACCATAAAACCTGTCGGATATATTTTTGTTCCTTTCGAACAAAAACAGGATGACGGCAACAAATAAAAGTATTTCACCTATTTCGCGTTCGTATTTGAACCAAAAAGGAATATCAT
Organism: uncultured Segetibacter sp.; assembly: GCA_964251885.1. Classification (GTDB taxonomy): domain Bacteria; phylum Bacteroidota; class Bacteroidia; order Chitinophagales; family Chitinophagaceae; genus Segetibacter. Next base: position 1,764 of record CAXUMK010000452.1, read on the forward strand.
GATTTAAACACAATCCCGCAAGTATCAGCCATAGTAAATGCCTGTTTCCAAATGCCATCAGCCATGCTATTGCTGGCAGCCATTGTATCATATTATAAGGATTTCGGGAAGCCGGAGTGATCAATTCGCAAAGCTGGTAAAAGAGGAAAGAGAGCAATAATTGTTTCGGTATGTTATTAAGCCATCCCTTTTTAAAAGAAATAAATAAAATAGTCAAAAATGAAACAAGAAGAACTACCTGAAATACCAAAATATTGCTCACACTAATGCCAATGAGAAACAGGTAATGCTGTAAACTAAAAAGGCAGCCTGCACCAAAAACAGTAAATGCAGCTTGCCTGTCTTTGGTACAGGCATCGGCATATTGCCAATATAAACGCGGCGAATTAGTACCCATAGCTAACTCATCTGTCTGCTCTTTTGCATATAACTTCATAGCATTATTATACTGTTTCCATTCGAACTGCGAAGTTGCCGCAAGAGTTAGAATAACAGCTATTGCTGCAGAAGATGTAAAATAAAGCAGGTACTGCTTATTGACCTTTAAAAACGGTATGACAGCCGTTATAAAAAACGGCCGTATAAGACTTACCAGGGGAAATAAAAAGATTACTATTCTTTTGTCCGTAACTGATTTTACCATGTATCCGCTTAAAGCAAAAATAAAAGCATAAATAACATATACCTGCCCGTTGTACAGATGTGCGAGCCAGTTGCGGTCGTAGACAAAAAACAAAAATGCTGTTATTATAAATACTATCTGATGAAAACGTTTTGAAAAAGTAAGGCAGCAAAACCACATTGTTGCAAAAAGAAAAACTTCCTGGGTACAGCTCCAGATGATCCTGATGTTACAATAGCTAAGCCTGGAAAGTGGTTGAAACAGCCATAAAAGAAACGGAGTCGACACTACACCATTTACACCTATTCTTGTATCTTCATAAGGGTTCAGCCAGGCTGATGGGTCACCGGGTTTCCATTTATACCCATACATTGGCTTCCCCGCTTGCTGCAATCGTGACCCTATTGTTCTTAATAACAAATCGGGGCCGATGGAGTTATTGATATTTTGATAAAAATGTATCCAGTGAGGTATAAATAACAGTATCAATATAACCAAAAGCGTCGCTTTGTTTATCGATGGCTGCTGTTGTAATTTTTGTATAAAAGCATTGAATTGTCTCACTTTTAAAGCTTATACTTCCGATCATAGTTTCAACTGCTGCGCTGAGGTTATGGGTTAGCAATTGCCTTACTATACTCCATGCAGGATAAGTTTCCCGTAAATGGGACAAGTAGTGCATTGCTGA
>CAXUMK010000453.1:0-3047 GCA_964251885.1 uncultured Segetibacter sp.
ACGGGTTGCACCCGTGGCTACTTTAATTTAACCCTTTCAGGGTTTTCAGCTCTTTAGTTAGTATCTCGAAATAAGAATTAGCGGACAGGAGCTTTACTTGCGTCGCACTCTTGTACTCTTAGTTCATTATTCAACGGATACAGGATGTTAGTTGTGCCACACCTTAAAGGTGTGGCACAACTTCAGGAGACTTCTTTCCTCCCTCTCCGCGAGGAGAGGGATTGAGGGTGAGGCGACCGGCCGATAAAGAACAACCAGCACAAGTGTGCAACGCAACAGAAGCAACAACAAAGAACAAAAGCCGGCTACATAAAAATTACAGTAAAAAATGAAGGCAATTAATATAAATCGAAAAGGACTAAAGATTGTACTGCATGTAGCGGCCTGGATTGTCGTTTTTTCTTTGCCTTATCTTTTAAGGGCTCCTTTTGACCAAAATCGTCCCAAAGACCACGACCAGCAGGGAATCATTTACCTGAACCTGATAACCGGTTTTTTTTGGGTAGGTCTTTTTTATTTGAATGCTCATGTTTTAACTGCCCGTTTTATTTACACCAATAAATACCTGCAATACATACTTATACTCACAGGCATTTATTGCATTATCATGCTGTTTCATGGCTTACTGTATACTCATTTTATTAAGACCAGGCCTTTCATTTTTCAACTGTCGGCCAGCTTTAATTTAACCACCTTTTTGCTGACTATTGTGGCAAGCATCACTTATAAAATGGTGACTGACAAGACTGCAGCCGACCGGCTTTCGCAGCAAAAACACGAAGAGAATTTAAAGACCGAACTGTCCTTTCTGCGTTCGCAGATTAGTCCGCACTTTGTGTTTAATGTATTGAACAATATGGTAGCGCTTGTAAGATTGAAAAGCGACCAGTTGGAACCAACAATAATGAAGCTGTCTAACCTGATGCAGTATATGCTGTACGAAACAGATGAAGAAAAAGTAATGCTGGGCACAGAAGTAGAATATTTACAAAGTTATATTGACCTGCAGCAGCAGCGGTTTGGAGCGAAAGTAAAGCTGAATGTGTCGTTTGATGTAAAAGAAGACTGGTATTCGATTGAGCCGATGATGCTGATACCATTTGTTGAAAATGCATTTAAGCATGGTGTGGGTATGATTGAAAAGCCCGAGATAAACATAAGTCTCCGCACAATCGGGAAGGAACTGTCATTTAATGTAAGTAATAAATATAATAGTGAAACAGAAGAAGTAAAAGATAAAACCTCGGGTATTGGATTGCCAAATGTAATGCGGCGTTTAAATTTACTGTACGGTAACCAGCACGAGTTATTGATTACCCGGCAGGATGGCTGGTTTTCGATTTCTTTAAAATTAAACTTACACTAATGCTGCAATGTATAGCTGTAGATGATGAGCCCTTAGCGCTCAGCCTGCTGGAGGATAATATTAGTAAAGTACCCAACCTGCATCTGGCAGCCAAATGCAGCGATGCATTTGAAGCAACAAAAGTGTTGCAGGAGCAGCAGATAGACCTCATTTTCATTGACATTCAAATGCCCGGATTAAGCGGATTACAGTTTATAAAGAGCCTGGCGCAAAAGCCCATGATTATTTTAATAACTGCATACAAACAATATGCTCTCGATAGTTATGACCTTGATGTAATTGATTACCTGGTAAAGCCGGTTGCTCTCGACCGTTTTATGAAAGCCTGTAACAAAGCTTTGCAAATGCATCAGCTTAAAATATTAAATAAGGAAAGTGCAAATGCAGCCACCTCCGAATTCTTTTTTCTGAATGTTGACTACAGCCTTCTTAAAATTTTCTTTAACGATATTTTATGGATTGAAGGCCTGCGGGATTACGTAAAAATTCATTTGAAAAGTACGTCTAAGCCTGTTATAACCCGTACTACAATAAAAATGCTGGAGGAACAATTGCCGCCATCTAAGTTTATAAGAATACACAAATCATTTATGGTAAGCATAAACAGTATTTCTGCTGTTCGTAAAAACAGTGTATTTATTCAGGAGCATGAATTTCCTGTGGGAGAAACCTACCGGGAAGTGATAGCAAAGCTGACAGGTCAAAAATCGGGTGATTAACAAAAGAAGACAGAAGCAATCTGCTGTTTAAAGTTTGAAAGCAGATTAAATTGTAAGAGCAGATTGATTAGTTCCCCGCAATGACGGCAACGTTATCTCAACCTCCAAAAATATTTGTATTTATAAAATCGTTTCGCAGCTTGCCTTTTGGGTCATAGTGTGCTATCATTTTTTTGAAGTCAGGTAACTTCTCGTAACGCGATGCCAGCACTTTTGGTGACATGGTGAACACCTTACCCCAATGTGGCCTTGCTTTAAAAGGTTCAAGTTCTTTTTCTATCAATGGCAGCAGTTTGTTTACTGCATCCCATTCCTGTTTCCAGGTAAAATGAATAGCGGCAGAAGGCTGGTTGCGGCATGGACTCATCCATAGATCATCGGCAGCAATGGTGCGTATTTCGGAGATCAGAAGATGCGGGCCAATTTGCTTACCCATTCGCTGAATAGCAAGAATGGCTTCCGGTGCATTGTGACGGGCAATGAAATATTCTGACTGCAGCTCTTTGCCGCTGCTGGGTGTAAAGCCCATTTTAAAGTGTGGCAACCGCTCATACCACGCACCGGGAACACCCATTTGTTCTGTACAGTTTTCTGCCGACAACTCGGCAATAGGATGAAGGTTTTTGGTAGCTGCTTTTGCACCAAAAAATTCGGGAACATGGGTATAGTCCTTGCCGGTATCTACCCGGCTTTTTATCCATACCTCGTTGATTTTTTCGGTTTGCCAGTCGGTAAAAAGGCTGACACTGTAACCCCCAGAAACGATCTTTTCGAAGTTATCTTTCAGTTGTGCTATTGGCAGGTGTTCATACACATTTTGCCGCACCATAAACGCAGGCTGAATGGTAAGCGTAACCTTTGTAATCACTCCAAGCGCACCAAGACCCACCACTGCAGCAAGAAAGTTTTCACCATCTTTTTCCTTTGACAGATGAACCACCTGTCCATCTGCAGTCACCATT
>CAXUMK010000454.1:0-3024 GCA_964251885.1 uncultured Segetibacter sp.
CCTTATAATGACATCCACTCTAACCCTTTGAAAACAAGAAGTAACGTATGGATGTCATTCAGCTTTTTTTCTTTTTTGGCTCTGAAAAAGTCGTTACTCGCAATGACGGCTATCTTTTTGCCGAAGAAGTACCTTCAGAGGAAGTGTGCAACGCAACGATGATTCATAGCAGTAATGCAGCCGGCTCCAAAAAAATCACTGCACATGTTTATGCGGGGTGAAGTATAACAGTCACCCCGCTATCGCTGCCAACGCCATTTTTATCTCGCCATAACTGATCTCCTCGGGCAGATTGTCTTTTAAAACTTTAAGACTAACTGTACCAAATGTTTCTGCTGCTTTTTGAATTGCATGCTGTTTTTGATTATCCACAAACTCATCAATCTGCAATTCCTGTTTAGAAATATAATAGCTTAGGTGCGTTTCGATCGTGTTTACAGAAAGCTCTCTTTCTTCAGCAATTTCCTTAATCGTTTTTCCGCCTTTATACATTTGAAAGGTGATACGCTTGGTATCAGATGGCCGCTCGTCTATCTGCTTTCTTTCGCGTTTTGGCTGTTTTAAACCGATGCGGGTTTCAAGCTTGTAAGCAATACAATAATCCTGCACCATCTCTAAAAAAGGCTGCCCGTATTTCTCTGCCTTAAAAGTACCGAAGCCGGAAATTTTTAACAGGTCAGTTTGTGTAACGGGAAGGTACGTGGCAAGGTCAAGCAAAGTGCTGTCGCTAAAGATGATGTATGCAGGCACATTTTCCTGGTGGGCAATTTTGTTACGCAACTGCTTCAGGTTTTCAAACAATTCCTTTTCATAATTATGCTGTTGATAATTTTCAGGTTCTTTGGCAATTTCAATGTGTACAGGAGCAGACAGGTAAACCTTTTCTTTCTTAAACAATACTGCTTTGCCTTTTTCGGTCAATTGCAATATAGGATATTGTCCATCAGATTGTTTCAGATAGTCATACTGAATAAGTTCTTTTGTATAATGCAGCCATTCTTCCTTCGCAGCGTCTTTGCCTATGCCATACACAGAAAGCAATTTATGCTCGGCACGCATCTTCACGCTGTTGCTGCCTTTTAGCACATCTACAACATAACCGGCGCCAAAGCTTTCTTTTAGCCTTGCCACTGTACTCAAGATCTTTTGTGCAATAACCGTTGCTTCCTGCAAAACAGGTTTGTTTAAACACACGTCGCAACTGCCGCAGTAATCAGGCGCTTCACCGCCAAAATAGTTGAGCAGATATTTTCTTCTGCACGTTTTTATTTCGCAGAACCTGCTCATCTTATCCAGTTTCTGCAGCATAATTTTCGTCTGTGCTTCATTGCCTTCCACTTCTGCAAAACGTTTCAGCTTTATTACATCACCTGCACCATAAAATAAGATTGCTTCGCTGTGCAAACCATCCCGCCCGGCGCGACCTGTTTCCTGGTAATAACCTTCGATGTTTTTGGGCAAATCAACATGAATCACAAACCGCACATTGCTTTTGTTAATGCCCATTCCAAAAGCAATGGTTGCGACAATTATGTTTATATCATCTCTCAAAAATTTTTCCTGCCTTTCATCCCGTACGCTTTTTTCTAAGCCTGCGTGATAAGCTTCGGCATTAAAGCCATCTTCTTTTAAATCTTCCGCAAGTTTTTCGGTTGCTGTCCGGCTCAAACAATAAATGATACCGCTGTCTTTTTTATGTTCTTGCAAGTAACTGAATAACTCCTCATAATAACTTCTTTTAGGCTTTACATAATACCAGATGTTTGGCCGGTTGAAGCTGTTTTCAAAAACCCTGTATTCACGAAAATGGAGTTTGTCTATAATGTCTTTTTGCGTAAGTGCATCTGCTGTAGCTGTTAAAGCGATCAAAGGAATGGCTGGAAACCTTTCTTTAAGCTGACCTAAAACCAAATACTCCGGACGAAAATCGTGTCCCCACTGCGAGATGCAATGCGCCTCATCTACAGCAAACATAGAAACCTGTATTTGCTGCAGAAACTGCATAAACTGGGTTTCATTGCCCATCAGCCGTTCGGGAGCAAGGTATAAGAGCTTTAACTGGTTTGCCTTTAATTGCTGAAAAATGAAAGCCTGCTCTGCGCTGCTTTGCGTGCTGTTGAGGAAAGCCGCTTTAATGCCATTCACCAGCAATGCATCTACCTGGTCTTTCATCAGTGCGATCAAAGGGCTTACTACAATTGTCACTCCAGGTAAACACAATGCAGGCACCTGGTAGCAAAGGCTTTTACCACCGCCGGTAGGCATCAGCACCACGGCATCTTTTCCTGCAAGCACATGCTCTATAATTTCCTGCTGGTTATGCCTGTAAGTGTCGTAGCCAAAGACGGTTTCAAGTATATGTTGCGGTTCATTTACACGGGTCATAGATGCATGTTTTAATAAGAATAAATACAAATTAAGATAAAATAAGCAGGATTAAAAGCAGCAATTTGGGGGCAGGTATGTGAGTTGATAATTTTTTTGTTACAGGCATTTGTTCCCTGATGAGTCATCGTTGCGACGCATTTCGTTCATCTTTTCCGCCTCGATTGAACTATTCTAAATCGTGTAGATGTTTTGATTTTAAATCCTGTTAATATGGATGCATTCCAAATCTTTCGTTGTAAGCAGATGCCAAAAGTATATTACAGTGTTCGTCATTGCGAGGCACGAAGCAATCCCCCGCACAATCAAGTTGACTATCGATCGGTGATTGATTCCAGGCTGCACAGGTTCGCAATGACGAGAACCTTTAATTGAAGTGAAAATTTGAAATGCACCCATCTGCATCAACACCTTTTACTTTGCAATAAGCATTAATAGTATCAATATCTAATTCTCCCGGCCACGTAATGGCTCCTGACTCCGGGTTAACAGAGACTTTAAAAAAGTTGTTATCTGCTTCCCAACTTTCAAAAACTCCTTTACCTGCAAGATGACTTACATCATACACACCTTCAGTGGAATCAAAAAATGTTACAAACAGTTTGTATGGGTGCATACCAAATTGTCGCTTTAAGCTGC
>CAXUMK010000455.1:0-3015 GCA_964251885.1 uncultured Segetibacter sp.
GCACCTTGCCGCTAGCGCCACCTTGATACAATCCTTTGAGATTTAATGCCAACTGGTTAAGGGTAACGGTAAGGGGATTTTTTATTTGTACTTGCCGATTTTGGGAGATGGCAATCTCTCCCGCAGCCGCTATCTTACCCCGGCTATAATTACCCTGGAGATTTTCTACTAAGATACTGTTAAAGTTAAACACCACTTTTCCTGTGACATCTGTCAGTTTTTCTGGCAAAGCCTGAGCTGAAAAGATGCCATTGTTGATCGTGGCAATTCCATTGACAACTGGTTCCTGTCTGGTTCCGCGCACCGCCAGGTCTATTTCTCCCTGACCGTTCTCCAACGCCACCTGGTTAGTAAACAAATTTAATAACGCCAAGCCTTCATTTTTCACCTTTACATCTAGCTGAATTTCATTGCTATCTGGTGCGGCTGAAGCAAAAGGAAACTGGTAGGGAATGCTACCGCTGATGTTGACAGGTTCTGGACCAGAAACCTTGACTTGACTGCCAAAGTCCAAGCGTCCTTTGGCATAGTCGAAACTTGCGGTAGCTGATTCTACTGGCTTTTGATTAAGAGTTCCGTTGGTGACTTGCAATTTCCCTTTAGCTTGGGGATTCTTAATGCTGCCTGCTAAAGCTGCTGTAGCATTGAGATTACCTGTAAAACCAACTGGCAGTTTGACAAAATTATTCAGTACCCCTACAGGAAAATTACTGACTTGTAATTGACCAGATTGTTCTTCACTGCCGATCGCACCTGTAAAGGCGATAAGTTTGTTTTGAGACTCAAGTCGCAAAGGTGACAACTTGAGAACACCATTTTCAAAGTTGCCTTGTGCAATGACTTGTTCGGCACTATAACAACGATCTAGATCAAGACATTGATCTAGATCGTTTTTTGTACCCCAAACAAAGTTTTGACCGTTTAAATTAAAGTTGACAGCCAGTCCTTTGCCTGTATCTACGGCAACTTCGCCATTGAAAGTCCCCGTCAAGTCTGCCAATTCTGGTATGGGGGAAGCATCCTGTCGCTGTTGTTCCTGCTTTGCTACCAGTGCATCAATTTCATAAAAGCGTTGCAGTTGCGTAAATAAGGACTGGTTTGGCAAACCCTGCGGCGTGGTGACTAGATCCTGCGCCTTACCATAAGTTGGTGCTTTCGCACCGCGTTGGAAATCTTGTAATTCAAATAACTGTGCTGCAACCAGAACATCTTGGATATCGCCCTGGCTGATATTAACTTTGCCTTGTAATTGTGGAGTTTTACCAGTTTGCTTCAAAGTACCGCTGAAGGCATAGCGACTCTTTCCTTTAACAAATTCGCTATTTGCGAGTGTGGCGGTACCATCGCCATAGCGGAACTGTGCCGCAAAGCGATCGCCTTTAATTATGCCAATTTCTGGTTTATCAATGTTAATATTCCCGGTTGTCGCATATGTTCGCTGATTAACCTGTAAATCTCCTGATATCAATCCAGTGATCGCACTTGCACCCAAGCGAATATTCGGTGGCGGATTTAATTTCAATACCTGCAAGGGGAAATTTCTGACTTGCACCGCCAAATCATCTCCTTGACTGCGACCAATTGCCAATGCTTGCTGCCACTGCACTGCGAAGGATTCCGGGCGATTATTGGCGTTGAGGGCGAAAGCAATGCGATCGCGTGTCCCTGCTACGTCTAAATTTAAACCACGCCCCTGTGACACAACTTTGCCACTCAACACCGGCTCAAAAGCTAACTTATTTACTACTAAGTCACGTAAATTGAGTTGCCCTTGTACATTTGGCAAAGGCAACTTTCCGGTAATTTGTCCGCTAAAATCAGCTTTTCCTGCCAATGCCACTGCATTCGGTAGCTTCAGGGGCAACTGTTGCAGATTGTAATTTTGTGCTTGTACATTCAGATTTAAATTAGTAATTTCCGGGATACTTGCTTGAGTGTTGAGAAATATATCACCACTAGCCTTTAAATCTGGAGCCGTGGCTTGGACAATCGTCAGCTTTTGACCATTCCAGGCGATCGCAGCATTTAACGGTTGCTGAAGTCCTGGAATACCTTGAGATAACTGTACATCACCAGCAGCACGCACATCAGTTAATTTGGGCGATGCCACCGTTCCCGCCACTTGTAACTGACCGCCCAAATCACCGCGTAACTGCTGATTAAAGCGGTTTAATGCGACACCCGAAGCCGCAACTAAAGCTTGATAGCGACCATTAGCCAGTTGGATATTAGAAGCTGTAACTGTTCCACCGGCAACATTTACCCGCGCTTGACCACTCGCTTGAATATTTTGCCGTTGCGATGCTTCCAGGCTTCCCGCCACATTAAATTGACCGTTTAAATCACCCTGAAACTGCGCTGGTACTTTTGCCTGAACTTGCGCCTGATAGCGATTATTCGCCAATTGAATATTTGAAGCTGTAACTGTACCCTTACCAAAATTCACCCGCGCTTGACCGGTGGCTTGGATATTTTGCCGTTGGGATGCTTCCAAACTTCCCGCCACATTAAATTGACCGTTTAAATCACCTTGAAACTGCGGTGGTACTGATGGCAAACGCTGCAAAGGTACATTATTTGCTTGGACTTGTGCCTTATACACGCCATTAGCTAGTTGAATATCTGAAGCTGTAACTGTACCATTGCCAAAATTCACCTTTGCCCGACCGGTGGCTTGGATAGTTTCCGGTTGGAAGGAAGTAGCGCTTCCCGCCACATTAAATTGACCGTTTAAATCACCTTGAAACTGTGGCGGTACTGATGGCAAACGCTGCAAAGGCACATTATTTGCTTGCACTTGTGCTTGATATCGATTATTCGCCAATTGAATATTTGAAGCTGTAACTGTACCCTTACCAAAATTCACCCGTGCCTGACCAGTTGCTTTGATAGTTTCCGGTGTAATTGATTCGGCGCTTCCCGCCACATTAAACTGACCGTTTAACCTTCCCGGAAAATCCTTAGCTGCTGGTGCTAATTCTTGGACTGCAACATCATTTGCCCGCACTTGTGCTT
>CAXUMK010000456.1:0-2994 GCA_964251885.1 uncultured Segetibacter sp.
AAGCCTGGTGATACAATTCGGGCAGAAGGCCGGGCTCGAATGCGCGGAGTATTTTTTTGAAAGGCAGTAACCTGCCCCGATAATACCAGTTAATGCCGGGCGTGGTGCCAATAACGTCAGTACGTGAAACGAAACCAACCTTGGGGTCAAAGTTTTTGGTGATAACAGACTGCGTTAACCATATTTTAGCTTGATTGGTGGTATATAAATATTGGGCAATACCGGCAAAACCTTGTTTGCCCGTATTGGTCGAGGTAGAATGAACCACCATTGTATTTAGCGAATGCGACTCGCCGAGACGAAAAAAACCATCAATCGTACTGACCACATTGGTTCCTTTTGAACTGTTCTTTACAGTCATCAATCCGCCGATGCGGTTTTGCCCGCCAAAATTTTCTGAGAACCTGCCCACAAAAAAGTTAGTGCCGGGAATATCGCCTGACTGCCTTTGGCGCATTAAGATGCCGCCATAATTTATTTTGGAAGAGCGGTAAACAAACCGGCCACCTACATCTATGGGAATGGGGTTTCCGTTATCGTCAAGGCCAATTCTTCTGCTGAAAAAAGGCTGCAGCCTCATACTGCCGCCCGAACCGTCGTCGGTCGGACCAACGCCTACACCAAATAAAGAAGCATTCTCCAGAAAGAATTGCCTTTTCTCCGGAAAAAACACCGAGAACTGGGTTACGTTGTTTACCTGCTGGTCGGCATCTGCCTGGGCAAAATCGGTATTGGCAGTAACGTCTAAAACAGCAGTGGGATTGATAGCCCATTTTACTTCTCCACCCACTTTATAATTGTTCGTCTCACCCTTTACACTTGAGTCAAAGCCTTTGTAATGGTCATAAGAAGTTAAGATGTAAGGTTGAACACGAATGTTAGATGTAGGCGGTGGAGGTCTTAGGTTGGTTAAAATACCTGCATAATCCATACGCAGAGAAGAAAAGGAGCGCGGAAAAGGTGAAAATGCCGTGACTTCGTTGGTCAGCCGCCTGTTTCTGTACACGTTAAAGCCCCAGCTTTGTATGGTATCGGTTGTCCTGGGATAGCGCAGGGTTTGCCAGGGAATGGCGATCTCTGCATTCCATCCTGTGTCGGTGCGTGTAGTACGTACCTGCCACAAACCGTTCCAGTCAATGTCGTAATAAATGTCGTCGAACGATAATAGATCACGCTGCACTCCGTAGGCATTTGCAGCAAAAGACATCGCGTTCCTCCTGTCGTTAAAAGCATCAAAAGCCAATGAAACCAAGTCATGCTGACGGTAATCGAAGTCACGTTTAAAGTCGGTAGCACGTATGGATTTTTTACCAGCGGAGTCATGAGCGATGATGCCGAAGTAAAGATATTGCCGGTTGTAAAGAACCTTTACTTCCGTTTCATAATTCGGATGGCGTCCCTGGTAAGGCTCAACCTGTATAAAGCGTGATGAAGGCGTAGCCAATTTCCATTCCGCTTCATTTAATACACCATCAATACGAATGGAATAGGTTATTGGGATGGCCTTAATTTGTTTTCTAACAGAATCGGGTTTAAAAAAGTCCGCATCCTGTGCAGATGAATGGGTTGTGATAAACAGGATGAGAACAGTGAACCATCTAATCATCGTTCAAAATAATAATAATTAGCAATAAAGGGAAGTAAAAAGTGATAACGATGCATGGAGTGCATTTCATGGTCACTTTTGATTGTTGTCCTTTTGTAAGTTCTATTATTCGTAGTTGCAACGAACGAAGCAATCCCCTCAACAATAAGGTTGACAGTTGGATGGGAAATAAAAAGTGAGTAGAATTTTTTTTGAACCAGACTGGGTTACTACTATGAGTCAGCGTTGCGTCGCACTCGTGTACTTTTTATTCTTTATTCAACAGACCAGCAAGTCATTAATTATCCCCTGACAACTATAGTAGAAGATAGATTTATATTATAATAGAGGCTTTCATCTAAATAGCCGTTGGTGTAACCGGCGGAAAAAGGTAAAACAAGATATCGCAACACCGAAAGGGTTAAATCTTTTCTACCAATAGTCATTAAATAAAGTAAATAGCACCAAAACACCTTCATTAGTGTTACCAAACTGCTTGCAACATTATATGGAGTAGACGAAAATCCCTAAAATTAAGCCCCGTTGCCTGTGAAGTAACTGGGCTTTTTCGTTCTTCCTCCTATTAGCTACTGGCGATAGCAAGGACAAGAGATGACAGTTGGTAGATGACTGATGACAGAACTTTCTTTTCCGTCAACTGTCAACAAACATCTGTCAACTTTTCTCGCAGCGTAATGAACAAAAAGTACAAGGGACACAACCAAAGTTGAACAAGTGAAAATGCCGGTAAAAAAAAGAAACTTGAAAAAGGATAGCTTACTTCAACCGCTTTTGAAAAAAATCAATACTTGCATGATACGCTTTTAGCCAATTACTATGCAGCAAAAAACTGTGTACTTCATCAGGAAAGATCAATTGTTCGAAGTATGTGTTTTGCTCTCTTAATTTTTCTATGAGGTTTACGGTCTGGTCAAAAGGCACATTGCGGTCGTCGTCTCCATGTATAAATAAAACAGGTGAACGCCAGCCTTTTAAGAAGTTAACAGGGGAAGATTGGAAAGCAATTTTTGCAAAGGCAGCACGGGTTGCAGGGTCATAATCGGCAACCCAGTTCTTCATTTCTTCGCTCCAGTTATGCACGCCATGAATATCTACGCCACAGGCAAATACATCAGAATTTTGTGCAAGTCCCATAGCAGTAAGATACCCTCCGTAAGAACCGCCCCATAAGCCGATACGTTTTGCATCTACATCCGCACGGCTTTTCATATACAAGCCGGCGCCTATCACATCGTTGTATTCGCTGCCGCCATTTGCGCCATAGTGCAACGCCTCTCTGAAATTTAATCCATAGCCAATACCGCTGCGGTAATTTACTGCCAGTACAATGTACACATTCAAGGCATTGTACTCATTCATTGCATAATCGTGCGAGTAATAATCCATGT
>CAXUMK010000457.1:0-2990 GCA_964251885.1 uncultured Segetibacter sp.
TTATTTTAATAGGTCGTTTTGCTTTTCACTACACACTGGTTCACGGTGTAGAAACTTTTTTAGAGATCATGTTTTTAAGTTTTCTTGCACTTATTCTTTTTATGGGTTTTGGATTTATTGTAAGTGGAATAGCCAAAACCGAAAGCACCATACCGCCTTTGGCAAATATTTTTACGCTGCCGCAATTTCTGCTGGCAGGTACATTTTTCCCTATAGAGGTTTTTCCTTCGTGGCTGCAGCCAATTTGCAAAGTGCTGCCTTTGACTCACTTTAATAATGCCATGCGTAAAATTGCTTTTGAAGGCGCCCATTTAAGTGATTGCCTTACCGAGATTGGCATACTTGCAATTTGGGCTGTGGTAGCATATACTATCGCTGTAAAAGTTTTTAAGTGGGAATAATATGAAATTGATAAAGCTTGCACTCATTAGTTTCGTTATTCTTTTTTTGCTGATAACCGCCATTTCTTTATTGCTGCCATCGACAGTTAATATATCGAGAGCGATCGATATAAATGCTCCTGCTGACTCGTTGTACAATAACATCAACGATTTAGCGAAATGGAAAAACTGGTATGCCAATTACGACTCTTTACACACCTCATTTTCTACAATCACTGCCGGCAAGGGTGCCACAATAACGATGAATAAAACGACTGTTACAATTACGGAAAATACCCAGGAAAAAATAAAAACCTTGTGGCAGTCGGGCAGTAAATCTTTAGAAAGTGATTTTAATTTCTTCAGGCAAAAAGACTCCTCTCAAATCACTTTACAATGGCATTTTACACAGCACCTGAAATGGTATCCGTGGCAAAAGTTTGCTTCAATAGTTTCAGATAAAGTGATGGGACCGGCAATGGAAAAATCTTTAGATAATCTGAAGAAGGTGACAGAAAAATGAGTTGTAGAATGAAAGATGTCTCGCTTTCTAAAATTCTATCTCATATTTTTTTAAAAGAGCAAAAGCAGTTCACGTTCTTAAACCTGGCTTTCAACACGATCATTTTCTTTTTTATTAGGCGGCAGTAGAAAAAGCATTAAACATCGTTGTGTCACTCCCTTGTACAGTATTTTCGCTATTCGGCTTTGCACTACTTGTCCTATTTACAGAAACTTATCCGGCGTGATACATAGTTATAATGCTAAAGCTCATTGAGCACCTGTTGAATTGTTTTGAGTGTAGCTTTTCCTTCTTTATGCAGGTTAACCTGCTCAACAGCTTCCTCTAACCCTTTAAGTATTTTTTTCTCTTTGGCTGTCAATTTTTTTCAGCAGGTTCTATTACTTCTAAAAAATCCTAAGCTATCATCAACGCCTTTTCTTCTTCGTATTTCTTTCTTCCATAACCGGGAATGACATGCTTTTCGCTGTGATAAGAAGAGCGAACAAGCGGGCCGCTTTCTACATAGTCAAACCCAAGTTGATAGCCAATCTCCCTTAATTCTGCAAACTCATTTGGGTGAACAAATCTTTCTACTGGTAAATGTTTCTTGGTCGGCTGCAGGTACTGGCCTAAGGTAAGTACATCTACACCTACAGCTACAAGGTCTTCCATACTTTGAATAACTTCTTCTTTCTTCTCGCCAAGACCAAGCATGATACCGGTTTTTGTTCTCATTCCGCCTTCTTTTAACAGGCGCAGCACTTCGAGACTTCTGCGATATTTTGCCTGTATGCGAACCTGGCGGCTGAGCCGCTCAACCGTTTCCATATTGTGACTTACTACATCAGGCACCGCATCTGTTATTCGTTGCACCTGGTCAGCATATCCTTTAAAATCAGGAATTAACGTTTCTAAAGTTGTATCAGGGTTTAAGGCTTTTACGGCTTTGATCGTATTCTGCCATATTATTGAACCGCCGTCTTTCAGTTCATCGCGGTCAACACTGGTTAAAACAGCGTGTTTCACTTTCATTAAGTGAATAGCTTCCGCAACTCTTTGCGGTTCATCCCAATCGACAGGGTCTGGACGACCGGTGGCAACTGCACAAAAGCCGCAACTGCGTGTGCAGGTGTTTCCCAATATCATGAACGTAGCAGTTCCCTCACCCCAGCACTCGCCCATATTAGGACAGTTGCCGCTTTCACAAATTGTATGAAGCTTGTGTGTATCAACCAGGCCACGAACATGCTTGTAGCTTTCGCCAATAGGCAGTTTTACACGAAGCCAGTCTGGTTTTTTTATCCTTGAATTGGAAGGGTCAATCTTTGCAACTACAGGTAATTCTTGCATTTGATACCAATGAAATTAAAAATGATAATATTGATTGTATACTTTTTAAAATAAAGTACTTAAACAGCAAAGGTCTTGTATTAAAACGTAAAAACAGAAGAAATTGGATTTGGAAGACAAGGTGGTAAAAAGCTACCTGTTGATAATCAGTACAAGTGTGCGACGCAACTATGCTTGATTGTAATACTATAGCCAGTTACATAATATTTATAATGAAAACCAAAGACTCTGATCTATTTCCTTCTACCAAACTCGATGGCTGCATAAGCGTTAAAAAACAACTGCTTTTGTTTTTGCAACAGCAGTATCGGCATTTTTGATGTGTAAAATTCGAGGTTCATTCCTACTTCGATAGCACTGACCAATTCGTTATATCGTCCGTAATCGAAGCGCATGGCTGTTTTTATATAAGCGCCGGGCGTAAACTTTATTTCACCAAATCCTTTGGTAAAACCCGCTGCACCCAAAACATAGTTGGGGTTGAGAATGAAGACAGAATCATTATTATGGTATTTAACATCGCTAACAGTGCTTGTTTGTGGATCCTGCAATTTGAGATAGTAGGGCTTCAGCAAACCTGCGCTTACACCGCCCCCATATATCGCTGATACGGCCACTCCGTTTTTAATTCCTTTGTTACCGATCAAACGCTGCTGAGCATATCCGAGCTTTACGTAATAGAAGTTGTTTATTTTTCCATACACATACGGATTGCTGATATAATTATTGGAAATAGTAGGCACTTTTTCTTCCTT
>CAXUMK010000458.1:0-2985 GCA_964251885.1 uncultured Segetibacter sp.
GCTGTACCGCTCCTTCTCCGCGAGGAGAAGGAGACGGAGGATGAGGTCTTGCCGAGTAGCGAACAAACCGTCTCAAGTGTGCGACGCAACGATGAAAAATAGTAGTAATACAGCCCGGCTCATAAAAATTCTTTGCACATTTTATGAGGGTTTAAATACAAAGCAGAAATAAGAGGTGGTTCTTTAACCTGTCTCTTCAGTCATCTTCAAACTGTAAAAATTCTTTACTAAATACTACAATTTGCTAACCCTACTTTTGCAGTATGAAAAGGAAGAAAGTGGTGCTGCATCATGTGGTTATGGAAAACTATGCCGCAGAAGGTAAGTCGCTTGCACGGGTTGAGGGAAAAGTGATTTTCGTTGAAAACACTATTCCCGGCGACGAGGTAGATGTGCTGGTACAAAAAAATAAAAAAGACTGGGGCGAAGGCATCGCTCTTCACTATCATACCTATAGCAATTTGCGGGTTGAACCTTTTTGCCAGCATTTTGGTGTTTGCGGAGGTTGCCAGTGGCAAATGCTTCCTTATGCGCAGCAACTGCAGTACAAGCAGCAGCAGGTAACCGATCATTTAAAGCGCATTGGCAAGGTTGCACTTCCCGAAATAATGCCCATTATAGGTGCAGAGCTAACGACCCGCTACCGGAATAAAATGGAATACACCTTTTCGAATAAACGCTTTTTGCTGCCGCAGGAACTTAACAACCCGGAGGTATCTGCAGATGAAAACGTTGCCGGTTTTCATGCCCGTGGTTTTTTTGATAAAGTAGTACCCATTTATGAATGTCATTTGCAAAATGAGCCAACCAACTATTTGCGCCTTGCTGTGTTGGAATACGCAAAGCAACACGGCTTAACGCATTATGACATCCGTAACCACGCCGGCTACTTGCGCAACCTGACGATACGAATAGCAATAACGGGTGAAATAATGGCGAACATCGTTGTGGGATATGAAGACAAAAAAACAAGAATTGCATTGCTTGAATTTATTCAAAATAAATTTCCTGAAATAACAACGCTGCTTTACACTATCAACCCAAAATGGAACGACAGCCTTTTTGATCTTGAACCACAGATATTTTCTGGAAAAGGATATATTACAGAAAAGCTGGAAGATTTTGAATTTAAAATTTCGCCCAAATCTTTCTTTCAGACCAATACACGGCAGGCAGAAAAATTATACAAGGTTACCCGCGAATTTGCAGAACTAAACGGCACGCAAACTGTTTACGACTTATACTGCGGCACCGGAAGCATTGGCATTTTTGTAAGCAAACTGGCCAAAAAAATTGTTGGCGTCGAAGTGGTGGAAGACGCGGTTGCCGATGCAAAAGAAAATTCGCTTTTAAACCATCTTGAAAATGCCGCTTTCTTTGCAGGTGACGTTATTGCTATTTGTGATGATGCTTTCTTTGAAACATACGGCAGTCCCGATGTGATTATTACCGATCCGCCACGTGCCGGTATGCACGAAAAACTGGTAAGAAAGCTGCTTGAGATCGCTGCACCTGTTATTGTGTATGTAAGCTGCAATCCTGCTACACAGGCACGCGACCTTGCTTTGCTCGATGAAAAATATATAGTCACCAAAGTTCAGCCGGTCGATATGTTTCCACACACGCTGCATATTGAGAATGTGGTGCAATTAAAACTTCGCTAACTTTTGGCTGCTTACCTTTGTTAATCTAAAATTTATCATGACTCAATTCAGACCCAGTAATTTCCAGGTGCTTCCACTCGTAATAAAGAACCTGTTAATTATAAATGTGCTTATTTTTCTTGCCCAGATTAGTATTGGTAAGGGCAGTTACTTCAATATGGATGATCTGTTTGGATTACATCATATAAAATCGCCCCTTTTCCAACCCTGGCAAATAATAACGCACTTGTTTTTGCATGGAAGCTGGGGACATTTGTTTTTCAACATGCTGTCTCTTTGGATGTTTGGATCTGTTCTTGAAAATTTATGGGGGCCAAAAAGATTTCTTACATTTTATTTCATTTGCGGCATAGGCGCAGCCTTGTTACACCTTACCTTTCTTTGGTTCGACAATATTGATATGCTTAACCAGTTTGTTCTTATAAAACAACATCCGACACCTTTTAAGATTGACAGTTTTTTCCATCAATTTATATTAGGTCGCTTTGAGAGAGCAGATGATGTGTTAAACTTTTACGACAGCAACCCTGATAATCCGGCTGCTATGAGCGAAGCAATGTCTTTTATCAGTCAAACTACTCTTGTAAGATTAAACGTAGCGACAATTGGCGCAAGCGGAGCTATTGCAGGAGTGCTGGCAGCTTTTATGTATTTGTTCCCTAATACAGCTATTTACTTATATTTTTTAATACCTGTCAAAGCCAAATGGTTAGGATTGATTTATTTTGGACAGGAACTTTATTTTGCAATAAGCAATTCAGAAGGAGACAACATCGCTCACTGGGCGCATTTAGGCGGCGCTTTGGTTGGTTTTTTACTGGTACTGACGTGGAATAAAAAAAACCGCAGGAATTTTTATTGAACAAAAAGGAAGCTTAATTTTAACTCATGAGCTTATTACAGCAAAACAGCAGGAAAAGAATTTCACTTGGACAGGATGGCAATTCTCTTGTTCTGCTTATCGTTTTTAATGTGGTCGTTTACATCCTGCTGAACTTTGTAAAAATAGTTTACCTGCTCAACAACAGTACTGAAGGCGTTTTTCAGGCGCAGGTTCTTAGCTGGATTTCTGTTCCTGCCCAGCCTCCCGTGTTTGCTACCCGTCCCTGGACTTTGCTTACTTATATGTTTGCGCATTTCGATATTTGGGAATTGCTAAGCAGCATGTTGTGGCTTTGGGGCTTTGGCTTTATTTTCCAGGACTTTACAGGCAACAGAAAACTTATTCCGGTTTATATCTACGGAGGTTTGGCAGGCTCAGTATTCTTTCTGCTGATTGTGAATTTAATTCCTTCTTTAAGAGCCAATGTCAACAGTGTGT
>CAXUMK010000459.1:0-2912 GCA_964251885.1 uncultured Segetibacter sp.
ACTTCGTTCTGTTAAAGACGCAGCATGGAGTAAAAAGGAGTTGCACGAGCTTGTTGAGCTGATCCGCCTGGAAGGCTTCGAAAATCATTATCCGCATCAGTTGTCGGGAGGAATGCGTCAGCGTGTGGAGCTTGCAAGAGTTCTTGCCGGCGACTCTGATATTCTGCTTATGGATGAACCGTTTTCGGCGCTTGATTACCAGTCGCGTTTACGCATGAGACAAGAGCTGGTACGTTTACTGGAAAAGCGTCCCAAAACCATTGTTTTTGTCACGCATGATATAGAAGAAGCAGCGCAACTGGCTGACCGCATCCTGGTTTTATCCGACAGGCCTGCTACCATAAAGCGTGAGTTACAGATCAAAGCAAAGCGCCCCAGAGATCTTACACAAAGCGCTGTTGTCGAAGCAATGAAAGAGGTTCTTAAAGAGTTAGGATTGCAAACTTCTAATAACAGTGATGAATAGAACTTGTCGTTCGTCATTGGCAGGAGGAACGAGAAGCAATCTGCTAATATCGATACAGTTTGCTGAAATAAATCGGATTGCTTCGTACCTCGCAATGACGATCATCCAGAATATTATTATTCAAAACATTATTATTATGAAATTAACCTTTAACCGTATTATTATAGGAGTCATTTTTACTCTTATCATATTGGGCCTGCTTCGTTATCGCCCATGGAATAACGATACTACAACCAACTCCCGTGATGTAATTCATAAGGGATCAAACAAAAGCGCTTTACGTGAACTGACAGTTGGTTATCTACCGGTAACGTGCCATCTTACCTGTCCGGTGACAGATTTTGCGTCAAAGACTACAAATTCAAATACCAATTTTAACTCCCGTGTATTTTCTGATTTTCCAACAGTAGTAAGCGCATTGGAAGCAAAACAGGTTCAGGCGACTTTTATGATCGTTCCATTAGCTATGAAACTGCGTGAACAAGGTGTACCCGTAAAGATTTGCTATCTCGGTCATCGTGATGGTTCTGAAATTGTCGTCGGTAAAAACAGTAAGATCAGGAGTTTGGTCGATTTGAAAGGGAAGAAGGTGGCTATACCGAGCCTGTACAGCAATCAGAATTTTGTTATTCACAAACTGATGGAAGACTACGGTATGAAGCCTGACGACATCACCTTTGTTGTGTTGCCACCCCCTGATATGCCCACCTCACTGGCAGCCGGGGCAATCGACGGATACTTTGTGGGAGAACCCTTCTGTGCAAAAGCAGAACTTGATGGCACCGGACGAATACTGTACTATGCCAGGGATAAAGGAACATTCGGACGTTGTGCAGGATTTGGTACGGGGTATTGCACAGTCAGGTGCATGGGCCGAAACGCACAGGGCAGAAGCAGCAAAATTAGCTTCACCTTATTACCGGCAGGATGAAAAAGTGCTTAACTATGTACTTACAGCCGATCCCCATCGTGTAAGCTATGTGAAGCTGACACCTACAGATGACGACCTTCAACAGATACAGGATATGGGATTGAAAATGGGTCTTCTTACTAAGCGGGTTCCCATGCAGCAACTTATCGATCGTGACTTCGTACCGAAAGTAATAACACCTGCGCCGATAAACGTAGCAAAGATGTCTGAACTCAAAACGGTGAAATCCCGTTAAGTCAGTAAGGCATTTCTTTGGTAATGCATTACCACGGAACCGTTCCTTTAGAACAACTGGTGGTAGAAAAATGAATGTAAAGACTTTTTTCGTTCCGTAGGAACGTCTCGTGCTTGTGGGAATAATTAGTTTTATAAACTGCCATAATTTCTTTTATCTCTACACATCTCCAGAGCCAAAGTTGCTTGTATCAAAATCAGTCATGTACTGTATCAAAACCGAACAACCTCTATACTTTTTACTTTGTAAAACCATTGATAATCAGTACTTATCTTAATGGCATATTTTTCCTGATAATTATTGGTTGGCGCTACGTAATAAAATGCAGTCTTATTTGAGAAACATGTACCAATACCTGTAAGATTAGCTCAGGAAATGCTTTGAATGATCATTTGAATCGCAATTATGTTGATTTGAAAACAAACAGCATGGATAAATACCAGGTAGTTGAAGCAGCAATTCCAAATCCGGTGAAAAGTTTAAGAACGGAGTGAAGACAATGATGAATTATGAATGAAGAAAGTTTTGAGTTCTGAATTTTTCCTTTTGACTTATAGTTGTCAAGGGATAAATTAGCGACTCTACAGCTTGTCGAATAAAGAATGAAAAGTAAAAGAGTGATCCTTTTCTTTCCTTCCACTGGAAGAAAAGAAAACGACAAATCCATGATTGCAACGGCTGACTGATAGTAGTAATTCAGCCTGGTTCAAAAAAACTCTCTTCACTTTTTATCCCTTGCACAGTATATAACATAATACACCACAAATAAAAACTTCTCTATGTTCAAAAACTATTTCAAAACGGCATGGCGCAATATCACAAAAACTATTGGCTACACCACTTTGAATGTATCAGGACTTGCTATAGGAATGGCTGTTGCATTGCTGATTGGACTATGGGTTTATAATCAATATTCTTATGATAAATTTTTACCTGAGTACCAGTCTGCATACCGGGTTCAACGCAACTTTAATAGTAATGGCGATACGCTTACGTTTGAAACTACTTCGTTAAAATTAGCAGAAGCATTACGCAATCAAATTCCGGAGATACAATATGTTGCTGAAGGCCAATTGTACGGACAGCATGGATTAATGGTTGGTGATAAGAAATTATATGTCGCCGGCGCCATTGCAGGCACTGATTTTTTGAAGATACTTCAATACCCGTTTATTAAAGGCAGTGTAAATATAGCTTTTAAAGATGCTTATTCAATCGTTCTTACAGAAAGTATGGCAAAGGCGCTTTTCGGTAATGAGGATGCCATGAATAAACTGGTG
>CAXUMK010000460.1:0-2888 GCA_964251885.1 uncultured Segetibacter sp.
GTCATGTTCAAAGAACTTGTTTGGGAACCAAAAATCAATTACTCGCAATGACGGCTCTTTTTTTGCCGAAGCAACTTCCTCAGAGGAAGTGTGCGACGCAACGGTAGATGAAAGGAGAACAAATGCTGGTAACCAAAAAACTTCCTAAAAAGAGAAAGCGAAGCGGGCATTTATTGATTTTCCCTGCAATATAGAATATACTGCCTTCAACGGTTGCGAGTGGAGAAGCTCGATGACCTACCTTTGCGAAAATTATTTCTTTTT
The DNA here is from genome assembly GCA_964251885.1 of uncultured Segetibacter sp. Lineage (GTDB taxonomy): Bacteria > Bacteroidota > Bacteroidia > Chitinophagales > Chitinophagaceae > Segetibacter. The sequence continues at coordinate 265 of CAXUMK010000460.1, forward strand.
TGAAACATCTCTCGGCAGTTAATAAATATTTCTGGAAATACAGGTACAGGTTTCTTGCAGGAATTCTTTTTGTTGCAGCATCTAACTACTTTGCCGTGCTCGCTCCCCAGGTTACAAGTTATGTGGTAAATATCGTGCAGCAGCGGTTACCTGGCGCAAAACCTGTTACGTCTCATGCTCTTAATGACCCCATTGTTGAATGGTTTATTCGTGTTCTCGAACCGCTAAAAGGCAATTTTACAAAGCTTGTCACAATTTGCTGCATTACCATTCTGGTGCTTGCACTGATACGTGGACTCTTAATGTTTTTTATGCGGCAAACCATCATCGTGATGAGCCGCCACATCGAGTACGACCAGAAGAACGAAATATTTAAGCATTACCAGGTGCTCGATACCAACTTTTTTAAAACCCACAGCACCGGCGACATGATGAACCGTATGACGGAAGACGTCAGCCGTGTGAGAAGTTATACCGGCCCTTCGATCATGTACCTTATCAACCTGTTGTCTCTTATCGCCTTTTGTGTCATAAATATGGTAAGAAAAGACCCGATGCTTACGTTGTATGTGCTGGCTCCGCTGCCCATTCTCGCTGCGACCATTTACATTGTTAACCAGATCATTTATAAGAAGAGTGAAAAGATACAATCGCTGCTCTCTGACCTGACTACAAATGCGCAGGAAAGTTATTCGGGCATCAGGGTCATCAAATCTTTTGTGCAGGAAAAAGCAATGTTCGGTTTTTTTGAGAAAAACAGTGAGGACTATAAAAACAATGCGATCAGCCTGGCAAAATTAGAGTCGGTTTATTTTCCGAGCATGGGTTTGATCATTGGACTAAGCACGCTGATAACCATTTTAATTGGCGGCATGCAGGCCTTGCACGATACCTCAAAAGTAGGCGTGATAGTGGAATTTGTGATTTACATTAATATGCTTCAGTTCCCCGTGAGCGCTATCGGGTGGGTGGCGAGTATGATACAAAGAGCCTCTGCATCTCAAAAAAGGCTCAATGAGTTTTTGGATACAAAGCCGGTTATCAAAGATAAAGGAAGGGTGATTCAGCAAGTGCAGGGAGACATTGTATTCGATAAAGTCGATTTCGTTTATCCGCACACCGGCATTCATGCAATCGACAATTTTTCGCTTACTATTAAGAAGGGTGAAAAGGTATTGATATTAGGCAGAACCGGCTCGGGCAAATCAACTATAGCGCAATTGCTTTTACGATTTTATGAACCTCAAAAAGGAACAATCACTATCGGAAACGTGCATCTGCAAGACTATGGCTTGAAAAATCTGAGAGAGCAGATCAGTTACATTCCACAAGATGTTTTCCTGTTTAGCGAAACGGTGACCAACAATATCAGTTTTGGTCTCGGTGCAGATTCTCCTTTTGACAAAGTAAGCAAGGCAGCCAGGCAGGCAAGTGTTGAAAGTGAAATTATGCAGTTTGCAAAAGGTTACGAAACAATGATCGGAGAGAGGGGAGTAACCCTGAGCGGCGGTCAGAAGCAAAGAATATCAATAGCGAGGGGATTGATAAAACAACCTGAAATAGTTGTTTTTGACGATTGCCTGAGCGCTGTAGACACCGCAACAGAAAATACAATTCTGTCTAATCTGTATCAATACCTGCAACACAAAACAGCTATCATTATCACGCATAGAATATTTACTTTACTAAGATTTGATAAAATAGTGATACTGGAAGACGGACAAATAACCGAGCAGGGAACGCATGAAGAACTGTTGCTTAAGAATGGCTACTATGCAGAATTGTACAGAATGCAAACGGTGCATTCTGTAAGTCAATAGGTGAATAGTCAATAGTCAATAGGTCATTGGGTCAATAGGTCATTGAGGCAGTAAGTCATTGAGGCAATAAGTCATTGAGGGATTGAGTCATTGAGTCATTGAGTCATTGAGTCATTGAGCTGTTGTATTGAGCGTTGCATAAAAGTGTGCAATGAGTAATTATGAGCCGGGCTGTACTACTACTATTTTTCATCGTTGCGTCGCACTCTTGTGCCACTTGTTACAATATTCAGCAATGCACCCACTTGTCCGTTTAGCGGGAAACTTTTAAAGCGAGAAGTATAAGGCATTGAGTCATTAAGTCAATTAAGAAGTCATTAAGCCATTAAGCTGTCGAGTCATTAGCCAACGAGTCATTGAGCTAACGAGGCATTGAGTAATTGAGCCATTGAGCAATTGAACCATTAAACCATTTATTTTTTCTACTTTTCTTTAAATATTTTGGCAATTGAAAAGTAATTATATATTTGTGCATCATTGTTTTTTAATTAAGTCTTAACAAAACCCAACAACTGTGGCGTACGAAAATAACGAACAAAAAATTGAAAGTGTTTACAGCAAAAGAATTCGTGCAGGTAAAAGAAGAACTTATTTTTTTGATGTGAGGGCGACCCGCAGTAATGATTATTTTTTAACCATTACCGAGAGCCGTAAAAGATTTAATGACAATGGTTATGACAGGCATAAGATCTTTTTGTATAAAGAAGACTTTAATAAATTTACCAAAGCGCTGAATGAAGCAGTGGATTATGTAAAAACTGATTTGATGCCCGATTTTGATTTCGATGCCTTTAATCATGATAA
>CAXUMK010000461.1:0-2430 GCA_964251885.1 uncultured Segetibacter sp.
AAGTCGTTCCTCGCAATGACGGTTTTTCGCTTTGTGCTTAAGTCAAAGAGATTGATTGCCGAATATAGAATAGATAGCACAAGTGTGCGACGCAACGATGAAAAATAGTAGTAAAAATGCTTGGCTCATAAAAAATCACCAAACATTTTTATAAAGCGTTCAGTATACCTATTTAAACTTACTTCATTGCAGTAAACCTATCGCTGACAAATTTCCAGTTTACAACATTCCACCAGTTGGTTATATAGTCGGGTCTTCTGTTTTGGTATTTGAGATAATAGGCATGTTCCCACACGTCTAAGCCCAGCAGGGGAAAGCCTTTGAGGTCGCTGACATCCATCAACGGGTTATCCTGGTTTGGAGTTGAACCGATTTTTAATTTTTTGTCAGGCATCATCACCAGCCATGCCCATCCGCTTCCAAAGCGGGTTTTACCTGCCTCGCTGAATTGTGTAGTAAATGCTTCATAAGAGCCAAAATCTTTTTGAATAGCAGACAGCAAGACTGCCTCCGGCTTTTCATCGTGTTTAGGTTGCATCACCTTCCAGAACAATTCGTGGTTGTAATGACCGCCGGCATTGTTTCGCATTTTTGGCGAGTACTTAGATATTTTACCCAACAGGCTTTCGAGGCTTGTATCTGCTGTGTTTACTCCTTCGGCAGTGGTAGCTTCCGCAAGATTTTTTGCATAAGTAGCAGCATGTTTTGTAAAATGAATTTCCATTGTCATTGCGTCAATGGAAGGTTCCAGTGCAGAATAGCTATAGGGCAGCGGTTGCTGTGTATAAGGAGTTGGCGGTAAGCTTTCTGCCATTGCCGCAGCAGCTTTAAACGAAAATACAGACGGCAAAACAGTAGCTGAAAGACCAAGCGCTACTCCGGCTTTGCCTGTCTTCTCAATAAAGTTCCTGCGCGATAACTGCTCTTTTTTCATACAGTGGGTTTTATTTATTTAATCTTTTGTCTTTAAAATTACCTAAAAAAATCCGAAGCTTTTTAAATGAACGGTAATAATACTCCTGGTTGAATAACTGCGAGTCTTTCATCGCTTTGTAAGTTAGAAAAAAACTAATGGGTAACAGGAGAGCCGTTGAAAGCCACATTCCTGCAAATGGCGACAAGACATCACCTCTTACAAACTTCTCACCGAAAGTGTTTAACAGGTGAAAGATAACAAAGAAGACAACCGCAAATACCAAAGGCGTTCCCAGCCCGCCTTTTCTTATGATAGAACCAAGTGGTGCACCAATCAAAAACAAAACAATACAGGCAAAAGATAAGGTAAACTTGCGGTGCCACTCGATCTGGTGATAGATAATTTCTTTTTGTTTGTTGTCATAATCTGCCGCTATAGATTCCAAATTCGGTTTCAAAGAGCTTACCTGTATCATCGCCTTGTCCTTCACTGCTGTTTTTGCTGAGTCGGGAATAATCTGGTCCATACTTTTTACTGCAGGCAAAGTTTTCGGATCAATATTTATCAAACCTGTATCTGCATATTTAGAAAAAGGAAAGTAAACAGAGATCTCGCCCTGCGACCTTTTTTCAAATCGTTTTTCAGAATTTTTAAGCGAGTCAATTGTTTTACCCAACTGTCGTACACTTAGCATTTTATAATTATCCCTGAAAGCGCTGTCAGAAGTCTTGTTCATCTGAAAACTGCTTAAATCCAAAATCTTTTTATACTCTTTAAAACCGAGCCTTATAAATTCGGTATTGGTAGTAAAACGCTGGCCTTTCTCGGAGTATCGCCATCCATTTTTTAAATCAAATTCCAGTTTATTGCCGGGTGCGACTTTCATAATACCACTTTCAGCTACCAGGCTGTAATCCTGCAGGCCATAACTTTTTTCATAAATAATTACATTTTTAATCATGTTACCATCTTTTGACTTCTGGCCAATTTTAATTACATACCCTTCTATCTTGTCATAAAAAACACCTTCTTTAATATCAAATGCAGGTTTCGAAACGATGATGTCATATTTAAGGGTATTCAGTTTCAATGCGGCAACAGGCATGATGTTATTGGCAAACAAAAAGGAGACGCCAGCTATAAAAATGGCCGTAATAAACAGCGGCTGCATAAACCGGAGCAAAGGAATGCCGGCCGACTTAATGGCTACCAGTTCAAAGCTCTCGCCAAGGTTACCAAAAGTCATGATAGATGAAAGCAATAAGGCAAGCGGCAATGCAAGCGGCACCCAGTTTACAGCTACTAATCCTGTTAAATGGGCAAGTGTTCCCAAATCCAATCCTTTGCCAACAAGGTCATCTATGTACAGCCAGAAAAACTGCATGACCAGCACAAACAGGGCAATAAAGAAGGTTGCAAAAAATGGTCCTATAAAGGCTTTTATAATTAGTTTGTCAAGTTTTTTAATCACTTTTTATGCTGTTTACAACCTGCGGGGTCAAAAGCAAATTTAG
>CAXUMK010000461.1:2440-2862 GCA_964251885.1 uncultured Segetibacter sp.
TTTTACTTACACGAAGAACTGAGTACGGTATTGAAGACAGTTTAATTAACAAACAGGATTAATTTACATAAATGATACAAGATAGTAATGTTGCTGCAGGCTTTTATAAGAAGGAGTTTGGGAACACGCGGAATAACTTTTTTCAGCATCGTTGTGTCACTCACTTCTGCGGTATTTTGTTTATTCAGCTTTTCTCACGGGGGGCTTTTTAAAACATCGTCAAAAGGAAGCAAATACAGATTGCTTCGTTCCTCGCGACGAAACAAACCTTTTTCGGCGAGGTATTTCAATTAAGCTTTTGTACTACTTTGGTGAATAGCAGTGCAGCTTCGATGCCTTAATAAGTGGCAAAATGCCTTTTATGAATTAGACAATCCAAAAAAGAATATGCATGAAATACAAATGCCGAAGCCACAGTAGTA
>CAXUMK010000462.1:0-259 GCA_964251885.1 uncultured Segetibacter sp.
GAAATCAAAAGAAGTTTTCAAGTCAGAGACTAAGAGTCTTGTGTATGCAGATGCTACTTTCATCGCTAATCAAATTTATTAAGTGATATTAAGTTCAGTTGACTTTTGGTAACTGTGTAGGGCTGTAATTGCAAATTCGATATTGGGAAGCAATTAGTTTTTTTACCTATGCCCTATGCCCTATTACGCAAAACAGATAAAAACAGTATTTACCTAAAGTTGCTATTACACATCTTGCTTACGGTAGAAACTAGGGCGT
>CAXUMK010000462.1:269-1497 GCA_964251885.1 uncultured Segetibacter sp.
GTGCAATATCTAAATACAATCAGAGTAAGAATTGCAAAACCTACACCTGTAAAAAACACGCTATTAATTCCGCCAATACCAAAGGCTATTCCCATCAAAAGGGGTCCTAATGTTTGCCCTATACCGAAAAATGTACCATTCACCGATAGAATCGTAGCGAGATATTCTCTTGGTGCTAACTCTGCTAAAAGTGTTTGAGTACTGGGCAACCCAATACCCAAACCAACGCCAAAAATTGTGGTGGGGATTAATAATAACCAGATATTGTGTAAAAAGGGAACAATGAATAGAGCTAAAGCATACAAAACAAAAGACGCTCTAATTAAAGTTGTTGCGGAATATTTTCTGGATATTTTTCCTAACTGTAAAGCTGTGATAGCAAGCGCCACCGAAACACTTGAGAGTATCAGTCCAATTGTCCAAGGCGGTTGTTTGAATATATTTTTAATTAATTGTGGTAGATAAATTACATAAGCTCCATAGAGGAGAAAGAAGTTAGCACCGCTGGCAATGAAAAGTCCAAAAAATTGGCGATTTTTCAAAACTTTGCCAGCATTTCTCAAATACTCTTTCAGGTTTCGGTTTCCTTTCGGTTCCGGATTTTTTAATTTCAATAACACCAACAAGCCGATAGGAATCGCTACTATGGGCAGCATAAAGGGATAAAACCAGCCAAGTGTTGCTAATGCACCGCCAATTGCGGGATAACTTGCTGTGCCGATACTGCTGACACTGGCGTTGTAACCCATTGCAGTAGTGCGTTTGTCTGCTCCATACAAATCGCCAAGTAAGGTGACGCTGAGAGAAGGCAAAGAAGCAGCGCCAATTCCTTGCAAGAAACGCAATAATAACAAAAGGTTAAAGTCACGGGCAAAAGCGCAAGCTGTTCCAGCGATTCCAAATAAAAACAGTGAGGGAACGATAATTTTCTTTCTGCCCAATCTATCGGCAAGGACACCAATAACCGGACCTAAAACTACAGCGGGAAGGGTGAATACTGTAATCAATAAACCATTATTTTTCGGATTAACTTTTAATGCCTCAGCTAAATAGGGAAAAGCCGGACCTACGCTAGCTACTCCGAGAACTGCCATCAGAGAAACTGCACAAATAATCTGAAAATTTTGGTCTTGAGCAAGTGGTTTTTGGCGCTCAAATTGCTGATTTTCTTCTGATGAATTCATGATATTATTTTGTGGTTGAATAGACAAGTTGGCGAAGCATATCC
>CAXUMK010000462.1:1507-2862 GCA_964251885.1 uncultured Segetibacter sp.
CCGAAGATACCTCGCCAACGCCTGCTTACTATAACACCTAATTTGTTGCTGTTTTATGCAGCAATTTTTTCCTCAAGCGGTGTAAACGCTTTTTTACTAGCACCGCAGATGGGACAATGCCAATCATCGGGAATTTGTTCAAAAGGTGTACCAGGAGCAATTCCTGAATCAGGATCGCCAGCAATCGGATCGTAAATCATGCTGCATACTTTGCAAATCCATTTGCGAGTTTTTGCATCATCACCTGCTGCTTTGGCTGCTGCGTTTCCTCCATTCAAAACTTCTAAAGCTTCGGCGTAGCGATCGGCATGGTAATTTTCTACGAATTTCAACAAGCCAAAACGATGCGCGGCTTCGCGAAATATATTAGCATGATCGGCAGATTCTTTAGCTTGTTTGAGAAATTCTTCAGTTGCAGGATTGTCTCTGTCTTTCTGGGCAGCTGCGGCAAACTCTGGATACATTGTGGTGTATTCATAGGTTTCACCTTCAACTGCCAAAGATAGGCAGCGAGACATAATTTCCCGCTTTTGTTCTTCAGTTAAAGCTGTTGGATCTTCTACAACAAGTTCTGGATGTAGCAAAACAAAATGTGCAAAAGCATGTTGAGTTTCTTGTTCTGCTGTTTCTTTAAAAAGTTTAGCTAAGTCTGCAAACCCAAGTTTCCGCGCCACGTCAGCAAAAAACAAATATTTGCGATTTGCCATCGATTCACCGCCGAAGGCAGCTTCTAAATTTTGGAGAGTGGAAAAGTTTGACAAATCCATAATTTTTGGAACCTTCCAAGGTGATATTTATAGCGAGTCGCAGTTGAATGAGCTACAGATTGCTAAAAAGTAGGGAATAGACTTCTTGCAAACATCAAATCTTGAGAGATTAAACCACAGATAAACACGGATAAACACCGATAATAATCTGTGATTCAAAATCATCAAGCTATGATTTTTGTCAGAGGTTTAATGGAGAGTTAGCAAACACTGTAATTAACTCAAAAGCGAACCGTTATAGTGGGTAGAAACAGACTCAAAAAAAGGGCAAATCAGCTGAATACTATATTATTTAGAAATGTTTTACCAAACATTTCTCAGGCGATATTCAGCCACCCATTTTATTAGCTGCTGCTAGGACAATTATAAAACTGAAACAGAACTTAGGCATTGATAGCGAATTTTTGTCATTTTCAGCGTAGCGCTAGCAAAGTTCGCAATCTTACAACAAAGCTTTTGCCTAATTCCTATGAAAGCATTTGGGGATTTTATTTAATTAAACATTAATTGCAAGATGGGCAATGCCCACCTTGCAATCTTTACTCAAATATCAATTACTGTTTTTCCAATTGGTGACGGCGACGTTGG
>CAXUMK010000463.1:0-2823 GCA_964251885.1 uncultured Segetibacter sp.
AAGTCGTTCGTCATTGCGAGGTACGAAGCAATCCCATTTGTGTTTGAACAGGCCTGCTATTAGTGAATTGCTTCGTCGTTTCTCCTTGCAACGACGGCTCTCTTTTTGCCGAAGCAGGCACATTCAGTACAAGTGTGCGACGCAACGGCTGTCTCATAGTAGTAACTCAGCCCGGTTCAAAAAAATTCTACTTACCTTTTTTATATCTCCCTTTTGTGTCTTCGCGCCTTAGTGGCAAACAACAAAAAATTGTTCTTACACAATACCCGCCAGTTCAAGGCTTCGTTTTTTTAATTTTATCACTTCAAAATCTTCAATGATCGGTTCTGCTGCAAGCACAAGTGAAGTCCTGTTTTCTTTCCACCAGTTGTTTTGCCTCAATTCAGAAATATGCAGAACGCCTATCAGGTATTTTCTTTCAGCCTCGGCATGCCACTCTTCTATCCATTCAAATTTTTCGCGTGGAATATATGCCCAGTCATCAAAGCTTACATACACTTTTACATAAAAGTCGTTGGTAAGTTCATTTGGAACATGATGATATAATTTTTTGTACTCGTATTTGTAATCGTACCGCAGCGCCGACAGGTCGCTGAGCACTGCAGATGCGGTTGGAAAACTACCTGCGCCTTTGCCATAGAAAAACTGTTTATCTGCAAAACCACTCTCTATAACCACACCGTTGTACTGGTATTTTACAAAAGCCAGCGGGTCATCGTGCTTCACAAACTGCGGAAGCACAAAAGCGGCTACTTTTCCGTTTTTCAGTTTTTTAGCCTGGGCAACCAGCTTTATATCTACCTGTTTTTCTTTTGCAACCAATGCATCGCCTGCCTGTATGTTTTGAATGCCGGTGAAAAGAATGTTTTCAGGACGCTCTACAATTCCATACGCATGGTTTAGCAAAATGCTCCACTTGTTAACCGAGTCAAAACCTTCGACATCTAATACCGGATTGCTTTCTGCAAATCCTAATTGCTGGGCAAGCATTAGAGCCTGGTTGAAGTCGAGCTTGTCTTCAAACATCTTTGTAAGAATGAAATTGGTTGATCCGTTTATAATGCCTTTGATGGCATGCAGCAGGTCGTTGTCATAATATTCTTCGAGGTTTCTGATAACAGGAATACTGGCGCAAGCCGCTGCCTCATACAGAAAAGGCAGACCGGTTTCTTTTTGAAGCTGCAGCAGTTGTGTAAGGTGGTCGGCGATCATTTTTTTGCTTGCACTTACTACAGCCTTTCCGTTTTTTAAAGCGGTTGATACAATATCAAAACCTGCTTCGGCATCATCAATTACTTCGACTATTACGTTTATGTCTTTATCATAAAGAAGGTCATCTTTATTTGTAGTGAAAAGCTCTGCAGGTGCGTTTCTTTTTTTGCCGGGATGTTTTATGCATACTTTTTTTATCTGCGCTTTTAGTGAGGGTGTCTGGTGCAGTACCCTGTATAATCCTTCTCCAACTACTCCAAATCCAAAAATGCCGATTGTAAGGCTTTTGTGTGCTTCCATTTTTATAAAATTCTTTTTGCGGTGATAAACCTCACCCCCCGACCCCCTCTCCACGGGGTGGAGAGGGGGGGAAGAGAGACATATTTTTTAAAAACGTTTTACAGAAAGACAAATTTCCGGCAAAAAAAAGCCCATCAGGATAAGTTGATGAGCGTTGTATATTTTAAAATCAGTACTGCTGATAATATTGCAAACTTTTACTCATGCTTATCTTTCCGTTTTACACGGGATGGAGTTGGCACCTTCTTACAGCAGAGTGAAATGCAAGGGTTGCCAAGGCTTCGAAGGGCCATACCCTCTGCCTTTCTTGATAAGTTTTATAAGAACTTTTGCAAAGCTAATGTAGAAGAGGCAAAAAACAAATAAATAGAACAATTTGGAAAAGCATTAAAGCCAGCAGAAAAAATGGCACCACAATAATTTTCTCCGCAAAAAATCTTTATAACTTCTTTATTTCAATAAAATCTATCCTGCTTAACAAGTCATTAACAAGTCGAGGAAATTTTTCTACTATCCGTTCTTCTAGCGCCTGTCAACTGACCGTTCACCTTCTTTTCAATTGAAAATCAAAATGGTATTAAAATTGAAATCGTTTGTTAATTAATATTAGTAATAACCGAAAAGTTTATGGTAAATGAATTTTATGGGGTAAAAAAAATAAAAATTAAAGTTCATCCTAAAGCATTTACTATTTCTGCCACATCTTTTAATTGTTCCTCTCTGTTACAAAAACTTACTGCAAAGTTTTCTATACCAAATACTTCAACTCCTGATGAAAATATTTTTTCAACCGGTAGTGTTAATGAACATATCCTGCATGTCTGTAATTTTTACAAAGTAAAATTGAAACTCTTACAGTTTTCAATTGAAGAGTATGCAGACACATTTTTAAACCGGTTACTAACCTTCTCATTACCATTCTTTACAACAATGTATCGTCATAGTTGGAAAAATTTTTTTGTTCACTTCTCTGAAAAAACTAATTTGTTGCTTAGATCGGATAATAATACAGGATTTTCTATTCAGAAATCTCTGCAAACAACTACTATATGAAAAGAAAGATCGCATTCATCAGTGAACATGCTTCACCATTAGCATCTCTTGGAGGAGTAGATAGTGGCGGGCAAAATGTATATGTTGCAGAACTTGCCAAACATCTCGCATCACAGGGGCACCAGGTCGATATTTTTACACGCTGGGATGATCCTAAACTTCCAAAGGTGATAGATTGGGAAAACAGTATACGGGTCATTCACGTTAAGGCAGGGCCGGTGGGGCTATTACCTAAAGAAGAGTTGCTGCAATTTATGC
>CAXUMK010000464.1:0-2818 GCA_964251885.1 uncultured Segetibacter sp.
GATTTGCCAAAGAAAGATTGGTTTGACCAACCACAATCAAAACTGTTATCAGACAGTACGCCGGGAGCATTTCATACGGTTGTTCCCGGCAGGCCAATTGGTTTGCATCCGCATACAGTAGTTGAACTGGCTGAGCAAAAAATACACTTACATTTTTATGGCGACTTCACCCACGGCCAGTGGAAACAATGGATTGATAAAACACACCTAATGGCTCCCGGCTTTCTTCATATTCATCCCAATATTGACCAGGAAAACTGGGTACAGGAATTTTCGCAATACGACTCTGGCTGGCTCCATTTCTTCAAAAGCGAAAACAATGGTGAAATAAAACGCTCCAACTGGGACGACCTGAATATTCCCGCACGAATGGCGACATTGGCGCTTGCAGGGATACCGATGTTGCAAAGAGACAACAGCGGGCATATTGTTGCCATTCAATCTGCAGTAAGAAAACAAAATTTAGGTTTACTTTTTAACGATATGAAAGAGCTTGGAAGCATGCTGAGAGACAGGCAACTAATGCTGAACCTAAGGGAAAGCGTATGGAACCAAAGGCAACTCTTTATGTTCGATTACCATGTTGAAGATTTAATAACATTTTTCAGAAAGGTAATTGAAAGCCATAAAACGAAAGATGATAAACAAACATCGAATGGAAAGGTTTTGTTTCCGGTAATTAATGAAAAAGCTGCTGCAGATAAAACGTATTATGCCCGGCATAACTCATTATAAGAGGGCAGGTTAAGCAGTGCATAAATTGCCTTTTCTATTATCATGAGTCTTCATTACCGGCTAACTTGTCAGCCTGATTGTGCAGGGGGATTGCTTCGTACCTCGCAATGACGATTAGTGGCAACGACTACTTCCCTTTGCCTTCCGAAGCATATCTCCATTCTCCTGTTTTTGTATTTAATATCCAGGGTTGCGGTTTATTTAGCCTCAGCTTTCCCTCTCCTATTTCGAGCGGCATCCACAAATAACGGGAATCCCATTGTGCATCCGGCTTCCACTGGTCGGCAAGAAAGATAACTGTAGTTGATGCAGTTCCATCAACTTTTACCATCATCGAAGATTGAGAGTTGTAGGTATTGGTTTCAGGTGGAGCAATGTCTTTAAATGCAGACCACGGACCTTCAAGCGAGGGAGCGGTAGCATATTTATTCGGATTGGGATTCCAACCCGTCAAGGCGGAACCAATTGCATAGTATAAACCTTTGTAGTGCACTACTGCCCCGCCCTCCAAAGGCGACTTTATCAGGCACACTTCCTTCTCGACATTCATATAATCATCCGACAGTTTTGCTATGTGAAACCCTTTGGCAGGCCGGTCTTCAAAAATGAGGTAAGCGCTTCCGTCATCATCGATAAACTGACCGATATCCCTGCTTTCCTGCCCGAGCGGGCGAAAGTTTTTTACATAAGTATAATCTCCATCCACTTTATCGCTGACTGCTACAGCTACACTTGCATGTTTGTAACTTCTGTTGTCGAGGTGCATATACATCACAAACTTCTCGGTCTTGCTGTTGTAAAAAACTTTCGGCCGCTCAAGCACCCAGCCTTGTCCTAAGTTAGCCGGATCAGAAAACTGAATTTGTTTCCTGAAAGTCCAGTTGGTAAGATCTTTAGAGGAATAACAGCCGACATATCTGCGGTCAGGGTTATTGTCTTTTGAGCGGTCTTCACCAAACCAATACCATGTGTCTTTTAATTTTATAATGCCGCCGCCATGTGCCTGAATATGTTTGCCATTGCTATCGGGCCATACTTCGCCAGGACGAATAATGTTTAATTTTGTTTTTGCATCTTTTGTTGCAATACACGCCGGATGAAGAATAATGAAGATGAGACAAATTCGAAAAAGGCTTAGACAGTTCTGGTTCAATAGAATGCTTTTATTGATGAATATATAATTCGCTTCACCTGTCAGATGGAAATACTCCGCCTGAAAAGTTTATTTAGTTGTAAATATAACAAGTAAAAAAAGCGATAGCTGAAATCGTATTTGCAAAAAAACAGGAAAGAAGCATTACCGAAAAGAAAATTTCTACTTACTCCGCCTGCTTTTTGTTTTAACCGATTTATCATAAAACTCTGGTTCTTTTTTACGAACCCATTTTATAAACGCCGCCATCTCGTCCTGTTGCTGCAGCCGCTCTATAGTATGATAATGTCTCTTCAATTCTTTCTCGCTAAAAACCGCATGTATCTTATCGTGACAAATCTTATGCAGCAGAATAGTCTGCGTATTCTTACCTCCTTTGCTCACCGGAATCAGGTGATGGCGATTGAAAGGTTCCGCCATCTTACGTCCACATAAAAGACAAATATCTTCTGCTATTTCCATTATTCACTTACAAACAATCAATGTACCTGAAATAAGTTATACTGCACACAGAATAAGATTCCCGAAAACGAGACAGGTAGTGCATTGCTGAATAATGAACAAAAGTACAAGTGTGCGACGCAACGATGACTCATAGTAGTAATGCAGCCCGGCTCAAAAAAAATCACTGCACTACTTGTCCCGTCACTACGGGATTTTTATGCGGCGGGAAGTATAGCTATATCATTAACCCTATTTTACTGCAACAACGTTCAACAAGTCCCTTCAGGGATTTAGGGTACAAGCCCCTTTAAGGATTTAGGGTTAAATCTTCACTGTCTTCCACAACCCCTTTCTGAAAATAAGATAAGTGCCGAACGTAATAACGGTTTCAGCGATCAGTATGGCAAGAAAAACACCTTTGGGGCCGAGTTTAAAATAAATGGCAAGCATATAAGCCAGCGGAATCTGGAATGCCCAAAACCCGGC
>CAXUMK010000465.1:0-2788 GCA_964251885.1 uncultured Segetibacter sp.
TTATTCGCTCAATTTCTTCCGTTTTTAATCGTTTCCATCCCCTACTTGCTGTAGATTTGTTTTCGCTTTAACAGCGCTTATCTACTTAAATAATATATAATATGAAAACAGGATTGATTGTACGCCTTTTAACGGTAGCCGGTTGTTTACTTATACTGGCAGGTTGTGTTTCCAAGAAAAAATATCTGGCCTCCCAGGCAGAATTGCAGCGTGTTCGCACTGACAGTACCTCGCTTGCAGGAAGGGTATCACAGCTTGAAAAGAATGTGAGCGATATGTCGCAGAACAACGCCTCCTTACAGCAAAACATTAATACCCTGAAACAACAGTATGATGCCACTTCAAGAGATGCAGCGGGCAAGATAGCTTCCCAGCAGTCACTCCTGAACAAAAGCAAGGAGGACCTTGCCGAACAGCAGAGAAAACTTGAATCTTTACAGGGACTGCTGGAACAGCAAAAGAAAAATGCCGATGCACTCCGCCAGAAGATGGCTGACGCCCTGATCAAATTTAATTCAAATGAACTGACCGTAACCGTTAAGAATGGCAAGGTATACGTTAGTTTGCAGGAAAGCCTGCTTTTCCCATCCGGTAGCGCAGCAGTAAATCCTAAAGGCAAAGAAGCGCTGGGTACGCTGGCAGAAGTATTGAACGGCAATCCGGATATCAATGTAAATATTGAAGGGCACACCGATAGTATTCCGATCAAAAGCCGCTTTGAAGACAACTGGGCGCTCAGCACTGCAAGGGCAACATCCATCGTTCGCATCCTGACCAAAGACTACAAGGTAGATCCAATAAGGGTGGAAGCTTCAGGCCATAGTTTGTACGATCCGGTCGATTCCAATACAACACCTGAAGGCAGGGCAAAGAACCGCAGAACCGAAATCATTCTGAGTCCTAAACTGGATGAATTGTACAACCTCATCAACGGATAACAGGATAAAGAATTTGCACAAACGGCAGGAACAATATGTATTGTTCCTGCCGTTTGTGTTAAAGGCCTACTTTGCTCTATTTACAAAGTATTCAGCAGCTGAGGGAATAACTATTGTATCCCGGCAGTTCTATAAAGTTCGATGAGCTGACTATTCAGGAATGACGTTATAAAAAGAGACACAGCGTATTACCGGCAAAAATTACAGCCTCTTTGCTGAGATCACCGCTGTTTCTTTTATCTTGTTCTTTTGTAAGCTCAGCATAGGATCCAGTTCCCGCATCCCGAAACCCAGAAATCCCTTTGTGTAAAATTTCCATCCGTAGGCTTGTTTCTCTTCATTTGTTGTATCAAAGGCGACCTTCATGTTCTTTCTTTTCTGGTTAATAAAGAAATTAAAGAACTCTCCCACTTTCATTTCCAGCGGAGCTGAAAAATTGAAAACTTCTTCTTCTGCGCCAGCTTTCAGGGCAACCTGGATGTAAAGCACCACACTGTTCAGAAAAATAACCGGTTGCTGGTCTGTACCCGGATCTGTATAAAACCATACTTTGTCTTTCCTGTTTCCCTCCTGAACAATAGCTTGGGGTATTTTAGTAGGCTCCGGCCCGTTCTCAGCGGGCTCTTCGCGTTGTTTCTGCAGCAGTATCTCATTTTCCCGGGCTTTCGTCTGTTCGGCTTCTTTTTGAAGAAATTCTTCTTTTCTCCGGTTTTCCTCCTTTAACCTGGCTTCTTCCTGTTGTTTTTTCAAGGCTTTCTGCGCAGCTTCTTTCTGCCTGTTCTCTTCTTCCAGGGCTTGTTCCAGTTGTTTTTTCAATTCTCTTTCCCGGACTTCTTTCAGTCGAAGCACTTCTTTCTTCCTCTCTTCTTCCTTAAGCCTTGCTTCTTCCTGCTGTCTTTTCGCCTCTGTGTCTGCAGCTTCTTTTAAGCGCATTTCTTCTTTTTTCCTGGCTTCTTCTCTCAGCGTAATTTCCTCCTGTTGCTTCCTTAACGCTTTTTCTGCCGCTTCTTTCCGGAATGCCTCTTCTTTTCCTTTTTCCTCTTGTTTCAGCCTTGCCTCTTCCTGTTGCCTTTTCAGTTCTCTTTCTGCCGCTTCTTTCTGAGCTATCTCTCTTTGGCGGGCCTCTTCTCTTTTTCTTTCCTCTTCCTGAAGTTTTTCTTCTTCCTGCCTGCGTTTCAATTCCCTTTCTTCAGCTTCTTTCCGGGCGGCTTCTTTTCGCCTGTTCTCTTCCCGGATCGTTTCTTCCCGGAGCCTGGTTTCTTCCTGCTGCTTCTTTAATTCTCTTTCTGCAGCTTCTTTCTGTGCGATATCTCTCTGGCGAGCCTCTTCCTTCTTTCTTTCCTCTTCCTGAAGCCTGGCTTCTTCCTGTTTCCTTCTTAATTCTTTACCTGCAGCAATTTTTTGTGCTGCTTCCATGAGGCGGGCCTCTTCCCTTTTTCTTTCTTCCTCCTTCAACCGTATCTCCTCTTGTTTCTTTAATTCTTGTTCGGCAGCTTCTTTTTGCGCGGCCTCTTTCAGCCTGATCTCTTCTTTGCGCCTTTCTTCCTGTAACCTTGCTTCTTCCTGTTGTCTCTTTCATTCTTTACGTGCAGCTTCTTCCTTCTGTAGCTGTTCTTCTTTAAGCCTGGCTTCTTCCAGCTGCCGCTTTAACTCTTTATCAGCAGCCTCCTTCAGGCGGCTCTCTTCCTTCTTTCTTTCCATTTCTTTAAGCCTGGCCTGCTCCTGCTGTTTCCTTGTTTCATTCAGAACGGCTTCCCGCTGGCGGACTTCTTCCTTACGCTTTTCTTCTTCCTTCAGCCTTACCTCTTCCTGTTGTTTAAACTGTAGTTCACGTGCCTTTTTTTCTTCCG
>CAXUMK010000466.1:0-2708 GCA_964251885.1 uncultured Segetibacter sp.
CGTAGCGAGATTAATTAATTTACCACCCGAAACATTGGTAATCGTTTTTGTACCGTTAAGCACAATGCTTTTGTGATCACTTACCCTGGTGATAGTAAGATTTTGATAAGTAACACTCATTTTGGCTCCTGCGTCTCCCCATTTTCTTTCTTTGGGCAAAGTGAGTATAACAACGCCTGTCCTTGTGCGGTTTCCGCTACAGTTTACACCGGTATAAGTGATGGTAAGAACTCTTGTTGTAGCTGTAGTACTGCGTGTTACGGTAGCATCGCAAATCACATTTTCTGTACGGCCTGCAAAAGAAGAATCTGCTTCTGTGATCAGGTTAACGTCATTAGAAACGGCATCATCTTCTGTAGAGACCTGTGTCTGGTCTGCTGTCTGAACAGTAAAACCTGAAGTATAATCGGGGCTGCTGCTGTCGGAA
The DNA here is from genome assembly GCA_964251885.1 of uncultured Segetibacter sp. Taxonomy (GTDB): domain Bacteria; phylum Bacteroidota; class Bacteroidia; order Chitinophagales; family Chitinophagaceae; genus Segetibacter. The sequence continues at coordinate 428 of CAXUMK010000466.1, forward strand.
GCTGATTTTTTACAACCATTAATGGCGAGAAGTGTAGCGGCACAAATAGCCATTATGCCGATGGCAAGTCTTTTTTTCATTTGTATTTTTAAGTTAGAGTGAATGATGAGAAGAACTCTCAGCCTTTTCTCTGACTAACGTTTTTTCTTAAAGTTTATTTCGTATGCTTTTAATCAATACTTCTCTTGAAAAGTATAAGTCACCATAATAATGCTGGCGAGCTTTTTATTATGCTTCCCCGCTGCTTAAGAATGTGCAGTGATTTTTTTGAGCCGGGCTGCATTACTACTATTTTTCATTGTTGCGTCGTTCCGCCTCAGGCGCATAGGCGTCAACTTAAGAGTTTTTTGTGGACGAACATTGGTTTTTTGTGGTACATCGTTGTGTCACTCACTTATACGGCAAAGCTTTATTCAGCTTTTAACCCAAAATCTACTTGCCTTACTTTCAAAAACTGCATCAGTTCAAGCATTTTTTCTTTAAGTTGACGCCAATGCGCTTCAGGCGGGATACTTTTATTCATTATTCAGCAATGAACAATCTTATCCGCTGAGCAGTATAACATGTCTGGTGCGCATAAAAAAACCTGCAGCATTTGCAGGTTTATATAATCCGGAAGTTTCGATATTTTATTCAACGATCGTTGGTCTGCCTGTATTTTCTATGTAATCATAGGCCTCCATTTCATTATCGGTAACATATCTGGGTTTGTCAAATTTGCGGTTGTTTTCGGTAACAAAATAAATTGCGATGGCAGAAGCAATTGCTGAAATACTTGCGAAGATCAATATATTTTTCATATCGTATTTTTTATTAGCTCAATTAGTGCAATTCATATACCACGTCTTATTTTAAAAAACTCACTTCAGCAACTGTTGAAATTTTTTCAATTCCGCGATCTCAACTACGGAAAGCACCTCGTTGTGGTCATACTTTGATTTTAAAAATAACACTCTTTTATGCTGAGGATACTTTGCTAAAATCTCTTCAATCAATTGTCCATTTCCTTCTTCTTTAACTGCAGGCGGTTTTGCAACAGGCAGGCCAGATTTATCTTTTGTCTGCATTTTATTAATGATCGCTTCAACTGTTGCAAGCTTTCCCGGCGCCATATCTTTTATTTTGGAGGCTTTGCCATACAGACCCTGCAACTGCTTTTTACTCAGGCTGCCCCGCTCCTGGTATTGTTTGTATAAACTTATTACAAACGATGAAACAGGATAAGCCAGAATGCATTCTTCCAACACATCGTTTACAATATCCAGTCCCGGCTTTTTATGCATCATGTAGGTAATAAAGAAACAAATGTACGGAAAGCAGTGTTAGGGTAAAACTGTCGCATTGTTGACGAGAGAATTGAAAGAAGATTCAGCTTTCCGGAATTTTCCGGATAGCTGCCGCTGATGGTAAAACTTACGATATAGTAACATCACCGAAGGCTTCTGCGATTCTTCTATTTTATCGCCTGTCCTATAACAATAGTGTTTTAGTATGAGGAATGATGATGTGCAGTTCTTTCATTCCATACTCCCGGTCGAAGGGTTCTCTTTGGGCTAAGTTGTAAAGCCTTGTACATAATAACATGTATTGTTCAATGGAGTTGCTATGCGCATTCAAAAAAAGCAGAATAAACTACCAGTCTTTACTAACAACCCTTTTTAAAGCCATGATGTATCCTGTGTGCAGTCCTTCGTGAAATCCAAGAAAAGCAAGAGCATCATCAATGTTTGAAAGTTCGACACCATAACGGGTTGTCCATGCCGGGTAGTTTGAAAAAATATGGTTGCTATAGTCTTCTTCCAACGGGCCGAGAGATGACAGCAACAGTTTTTTGATGCTCTCAATTTCACTGAGGCCAATATACTTTTCAGGTTTGGTGCCGGGTTTATATGCAGCAGTATATTGTTCATCAACAAAAGGTTTCAGTCCGGCACGCAAGTAACATACTCCCTGCTGTACAGTTATAAGATGTCCCACGTTCCAAACAATGTTGTTGTTAAATCCTGCCGGGACTTCATTCAAAGTATCATCAGACAGGTTGCTTACCTGTTCGAGTAAAGAAATTCTTACTTTTCTAATATTATCAATTAGCTTATTCATGCTGACAATGTATAAAAGGTTTTTTGAAAGCAGAAATTTTGTGAGGCAGTTTTACTTGCTATAAAAAACCCTATAAAGTTAATGAAGCTTTACCTGCTTTTGTTTTAGATGAATAGAATTACAATCAGTACAAGAGTGCGACGCAACGTAAGCTTACGGCTAAGTACATCTTTCACAGGTG
>CAXUMK010000467.1:0-2685 GCA_964251885.1 uncultured Segetibacter sp.
TTGGTTTCGGCGGACGTAATTCAAATTCCAGTTCTTCGCCAAGCCTTTTCCGTTAGCGGCAACCGTAGAAAGACATAACTTAAACAAAAATATGACAAAAGAAAACGAACATAATTGTATAAGTAAAGACGACTTACTTGAACAGACCAAATCAAACATTGAAAAATTTGGACTTCAAGTTATTATGGTTACTTCGACAAACTATTCACCTTCTTTTGCTTATAGTATTGGTTTGACAAAAACATACAAACATCCAGAAATAATATGCTTTGGACTTCCAACTAACTTAGGACACGAAATAATAAATGACGTTGCGGAAATCATAAAAAGTGGAGAAATATTTGAAAGCGGAAAAATCTATACTGAAATATTTAAAAATAGCCGAGCAACGTTTTTAAAAGTTGACAAAAGAAACATTCGCTATTATTTCAGTGCGGGATTAAATTATTACAAAGAAGAAAAATTTAATGCCTTTCAACTTATTTGGACTGACCGAAATGACAAATTCCCTTGGGAAGAAAATTTTGAAGAAGAGTTTTTATATAAACAACCTTTGCTGGACAGAAATGCTGACTTCAAATTTAGCGAACCAAAAAACTTGACGACTTTTACAACTCGAAGTTGGTTGGAAGAACAAAAACCGATATTGAGAGTAGTTCACGACAATGATGGAGATTGGCAGTTTTTAACAGGCGACCAAATGCCAGAAGATATTAAAATTGTTGCGTTAGAAGAAATAATAAAACGTGATAACACTTTAAACGAAGTTTTTGACCTTGAATATGGCGAAGAAGCCGAAAGAGATTTTATAGGTGGACAATGGACAAAAAACAAAGTAGAATATGATGACGAAGAGTAGAACGGCAGCCGCTAACATTGGTTTGGCAAAAAACTGGCAGACGGAATAAACATCAGCTTTTATTCTACTATTTTGCTTCAGTTCCGGCAGAAGGAATAAAATTTAGCTGGTAAAAACAGTATTGAACATTGGAACATTAATTTAACTTTGGTTTGGGCGGACGGGTTTCTATTTCCAGTTCTTCGCCAAGCCTTTTCCGTTAGCGGCAACCTGAAGAACAACCCCAACTGATAAGCACTATGGCCTTTAAAAATTATTTAACTGGGACAATATTTGTGATCTTACTTATTTGGGGACCAATTAATCATTCTTGGCCTGCCTGGTTAGCTATTCGCACCAGTTACCTTATTCTTATTCCGTTTTTAGTTTGGTTACTACTTAGTTGGGTGTGGAATTATTGGCAGCCAAGTGATATAGTTGAAATTACATTGGGACGAGTACTATCAGGCTTAATTTGTGTTGCATTATTTACACTTGCAATTTTTGAAGCGATCTCAAAGACACATATCGGAAACACTCAAACAATTAGAACTAGAGACGGTATGGAAGCTGTTGGTGACGATATTGTACTTAATGGCCCGGACTATGGAAATGTGCTAATTATTGCTGTCATTGCTTTACTTGTGTTATGGTTTGGCGTATTAAGAAAAAGTGCTAAAACTTCTGACTCAAAATCAACAAACTAACAATTATAGCTACGATAAAAAGAAAGGCTGCCGCTAACATTGGTTTGGCAAAAAACTGGCGGACGAATGAAACCTCAACTTTTGTTTTGCTATTTTGCTTCAGTTTCGGCAGAAGGAATTAAATTTAACTGGTAAAAGAAGCATCAACATTTGATAATAAATTTAACTTTGGTTTCGGCTGACGGGTTTCAAATTCCAGTTCTTCGCCAAGCCCTTTCCGTTATGCACAAGGCTGCGACCGACACTACCGACAAAAAATAGCTAATTTAGCATATAGAAAATTAACACTAAAGGTGCAGCGACAAAGATTATATCTTGACACTTCCGTATTTGGAGGATTTTATGACGAAGAGTTTGTTGAATTTACTGTTCCCCTATTCAACAGGCTTAACAGTAGAGAATTTAAACTACTGTTCTCAACTGTAACCCAAGATGAACTGGAAAACGCACCTGAAAAAGTAAGGAATTTGGTAAAGCAACTTAAAGCAGACAATACAGAATTTCTTGAAATTACTGATGAAGCAGTTGATTTAGCGACCGAATACATTGACGAAAAAGTAGTAGGAAAAACAAGTTATGCAGATTGTTTGCATATTGCATTGGCAACAATTAACCGTGCAGACTATTTGATAAGTTGGAATTTTAAGCATATCGTAAACGTTCAAAGAATAAGGGGTTACAATGCCATCAACCTGAAAAATGGTTACCAACTTTTAGAAATACGTTCACCAAGAGACTTTGTAAATTATGAAGACAACGATTGAAAAACAATTTGATGCAGTGAAATTTATGCGTCAACAACGGGAAAAATTGAGCGAAAAATTGTCTGAGATGACAAAAAAAGAAATTGTTGAATATTTCAATAGAAGGAAATTAGAAACGCAAATAAAGCCCTGTGCATAACATTGGTTTGGCAAAAAACTGGCGGACGGAATAAATATCAACTTTTGTTTTGCTATTTTGCTTCAGTTCCGGCTGACGGAACAAAATTTAGCTGGTAAAAGAAGCATCAACTTTTTGTTATAAATTTAGCTTTGGTTTAGGCGGAAGGATTTCAATTTCCAGTTCTTCGCCAAGCCTTGAACGTTGTAGGCAACCTTGCAAGACGCATAAAACAGCAAATAGAATTATCGAAATCAT
>CAXUMK010000468.1:0-2684 GCA_964251885.1 uncultured Segetibacter sp.
TTTTTATTTGTCAATAATTCACTTTCTATTTGTTTCTTGCCCCAGGTGTTTAAATGCTCTATAAACGAAATTAATTCCCGCCCTGTGTCGCTCAATGAATATTCTACCTTGGGTGGCACTTCGTGAAACATTTTTCGGATTATTAACTTATCCTCTTCCAGTTCGCGTAAAGTTTGGGTAAGCATTTTAGTAGTAATACCAGGCAAAGTCCTGCTCAACTCGCCATAACGCAGTACTGTTTCTGAATGCAAATGCCACAAAATCCGCCCTTTATATTTTCCGCCGATGCGTTTAAAAGCATAGTCAACTCCACACGTTTCTGTTGTCGCAGAAATATTTGATTTATTTTTCATTTTCATTTTATTATAATTAGTTGATGATCAGCGATACATACTTTTTGGTTTGTAAGATACAAATAAGTACATACTTGCCAAAAGCATACAAATAATTTAGTATTGCTGTTCATTAAAAAAGTAAATAAAAATGGACTTAAAACTAAAAGACAAAGTAGCAGTAGTTACCGGTGCATCAAAAGGTATTGGTGCAGGAATAGCAAAGGCATTTGCAAAGGCAGGTGCAAAAGTTGTTGTTAATTATGTGTCGGGTAAAGAAGGTGCAGAAAAAGTTGTCGGTGAGATTACAAAAAATGGCGGCGCTGCCATTGCCATTCATGGCGATGTTACAAAGTCGGCAGATGTAAAAAGACTATTTGAGGAAACAGAAAATGCTTTTGGACAACTGGATATTTTGGTAAATAATGCCGGCAACTTCAAATTTGAACCACTAGAGGCGGTTACTGAGGATAGTTTTCATGCACAATTCAATACACATGTTTTGGGCAATATATTGTGTACCCAACATGCGGTTAAATTGTTTGGTGATGGAGGTGGAAGTATTATAAATATCAGTTCTGCTGTAAGCCAAAATCCAACTCCTGGCCTGGTTGTATATGCTGCGGCAAAAGCTGCTGTTGATAATATTACAAAAACATTATCAAAAGAATTAGGGGTGAAAAAAATACGGATAAATACGATCGCACCAGGTGTTACAGAAACAGAAGGAACACATAGTGCTGGTATAATTGGCAGCGATATGGAGAAACAAATCATTGCTGTTACGCCATTGGGTCGCATAGGTCAGCCGGAAGATATTGCAAAAGTTGCCGTTTTTCTTGTTTCTGATGATGCCGGTTGGGTAACAGGTGAAAGAATTACGGCTGGTGGTGGGTTGCTGTAGCTGTCCTGTAATTTATAAAAGGGTGCTGTCTGTCCCTTCTCTCGGGCGGTAGCGTCCTCATCAGTTAAACGTCTGTCTGAACGCCAAAGGAGAAAGATGGGTTTTTGTTTTAAACAGCTTGCTGAACGATTGGGGATGTTCAAAACCAAGTTTGTAAGCAATCTCTGCTACAGAAAAAGAAGTTGAACTAAGTGAGTTTTTAGCTTGCTCAATTATCCTGTTTTGAATATACTGTTGTGTGTTTTGTCCGGTGAGAGAACGCAACATATCGCTTAGATAACGTTGCGATAAATTTAGTTGAGCGCTCACATATTGCACAGAGGGCAAACCGTTTTCCAAACCGACATCTTTTATGAAATATTCATCTAATAAATTGTCTAATGTATTTATGATTTCGTGATTTACTGTTTTTCGGGTAATGAACTGACGATTATAAAAACGATTGCTATAATTCAACAACAATTCAATTTGAGAAACCAAAACGTCCTGACTGAAATGGTCAATGTTGCTTTCTAATTCGTTGGCTATTGTGCTGTATAAATTCCCAATAATCTTTTTTTCTTTAGCGGATAAAAACAACGCTTCAGAAACAGCATAAGAAAAGAAGCCATACTGATTTATAGAATTGCCTAAAGAATAATTTCTGATAAAATCAGGATGGAAATACAATACATAACCATCGTAACTATCTGCATTATCAGGCGCAATAACTATTTGCTGTGGTTTTAAGAAAGCCAGTCCGCCTTCATCAAAATCGTAATAACCCTGTCCGTATTTTACGTGTCCGCTGAATTTATTTTTGAATGAAATTTTGTAGAAATCAAGGCTGATTTTCGTTCCTTTTTCAAATGGATTAACTGAAACATTACTGTAATCCATCAATGCAATTAATGGATGGTGCAACTGTTCAGGTTGCCCCATACAACCCATTAATTCAGAGACACTTTTAAAATGATATGTATCAGGTTTAATTTTCATTTTCAGTACTATAAATGTAGTCAATTTTGTGCCGAGGGACGAATTACAATATCGCCAACTTCTACATCTTTTGGTTGGCTAATAGCATAAATAACAGCATTTGCAATAGCTTCGGGACTAATGGCGATTTGTTCCATATTTTTCAAAATGTCGGTTTTCATTTGTTGGTTTTTTATATTTGCGGCAAAGTTAGTCTTAACAAAACCTGGTGAAATTCCCGTAATCCTTATCGCTCCATCGGATTCTTGCCGAAATGCTTCTGCAATAGTGCGGACAGCGTTTTTTGTTCCTGCATACACGCCTTGCATTGGCGCAACTTTTATTCCTGCTGTAGAAATAATATTGACGATATGTCCCGATTGCTGTTTCTTAAAAACAGGAACTGCCGCAGCTATTCCATACAAAACACCTTTCAGGTTAATGTCAATCATTTCCTCCCAACCGGCAATATCCAAATCGTCAATCCGGCT
>CAXUMK010000469.1:0-263 GCA_964251885.1 uncultured Segetibacter sp.
TTACCATCTGAATTTTAATGCTGTAATTCAGCTATCAATTGAGCAACCCACATTCTGGAAGTGGCTTTTCAATTTAAATAAATAGGCAAGACTTAATGCCATTGTAAAGAAGCGTAAGAGGCAATACGAAATTTAACGCTTTGCCATCGGTGTTGGAAATGTGAACAGAAGTAATGCAGCGGCTAACACCTGCATTCCAGCAATTGGGGCTCGACGTTGGAGGAATGGGCAGCGTTACATTTTTCAAATTAGGTTGTGACCAG
>CAXUMK010000469.1:273-2629 GCA_964251885.1 uncultured Segetibacter sp.
TGGGCGGACGTATCATGGCATCCCCAACTGCTAAATGCTTTAACGTCAGACTGTGAAAAAACTAACGTCAGGTAAATATAATATAATAGTGGTGACAAGCAACAATCAGCCAATGAAAGATGTCTCATTTCTATGCACTTTATAATGGGAGCCAATAGATTACAGACCACTTTTATGTCATTGGAAGACATGATTGCCAGCGATAATCCTGTACGTATTATTGATGCCTTTGTAGACAAGTGCGATTTACAGAAACTACAGTTTTCCAATACGGTTCACAAGAGTGAAGGAAGGCCTTGCTTTCATCCTGCTGTTTTTCTCAAGCTATATTTATACGGATATATCAACCGCATACGTTCTTCCCGCAGGCTTGAAACCGAATGTTACCGTAACATGGAAGTCAAATGGCTCATCCAGGAAATGCAACCCAACTATCATAGTATTGCAGACTTTCGCAAGGTGCATCCGGACTCCCTGAAAAATGTGTTTAAATTGTTTGTAGGGTTTATGAAGCAACAGGATCTTATCGGTTCAGCTGTCGTTGCAATAGATGGCACAAAGCTTCGTGCTGTTAATAGCCGCAAGAACAATTACAGTCAAAAAAAGATAGACCGTCATCTCTCATACATTCAGGAAAAAGTCGATCAGTACTTACATGAACTGGACGAGCAGGATAAGCAGGAAGGCGGGCAGGAGGCATTTGCAATTAACAAAAGCAGAATAGCTGGCGAGTTGAAGAACCTGCAGAAACGAAAAGCAAAGTATGATGGGTTAGCAGAGCACTTACAACAAAGTGGAGCTGATCAGATCAGCACCACCGATGTTGAGAGCAAAGCGCTGATCACAAACAAAATGGAAGTTGAAGTAGCATACAATAACCAGAGGGTTGTTGACAGTAAACACAAGCTGATCGTGTATGTGGAAGCGACCAATAGAAATGACATCAATGCATTATCGCACCTGGCACATCAGACCAGGGAGCAGCTGGATATACCAGAAACTACCGGCATTATTGCACTGGCTGATAAAGGCTACCACAATGGTAAGGAGTTGCAGCAGTGCGAACAGATGAATGTCACTACACTGGTTGCGTTTAAAGAACAGTCTACGGTGAAGCACCTGGAAAAAGAATTTTTGGTAAGAAGCTTTATTTATAACAAAGAGCAGGACATCTGCACCTGTCCGCAAGAAGAGATCCTTACAACCAGCGGAACGTGGTACTTCAAAAAAAGGGAGGAAGGGAAGATCAGTTATAGATTTAAGAAGTACATTACCCCGGCATGTGCTGAATGTCCGCTTAGGAGTCACTGCACGGTTTTAAAAAGCAGAGCCGTGGAAAGAAGCGAGTATCAGGATGCAGTAGACAGCAACAATGCAAGGATTATTATGCACAAAGAATTATACCGCAGCAGGCAAGCCATTGTAGAACATGTGTTTGGGACATGGAAACGATCATGGGGTTACACGTATACTTTGCTTAAGGGGTTAAAGAAAGTGAATGGAGAAATGAACCTGATAGCACTGGTATACAATCTTAAACGGGCTACTAACATCCTGGGAGTAAATAAGCTGTTGGAAGCCATCAAAAGTTGGGTGCCTGATTACAGACAAGAGTCTTTTATTGTAATAAAAGCGTTTATACAAGCTCGCTATCATCAAAACAAGCATAGGCATTTATATAAGCCCTTTCAGTACTCATTTCAGAAGGCTGCTTAAATTGCACTTGAAATGGTAAAGGGAAATGATGTAAACTATGATTTTAAAATAAAAACGAGTTTTTTCACAGTCTGACGTTACGGCTTGGCGTTGTGGCGGTATTTGAAAAACTTCCGCCCTGGAAGCCGAAGCTAAATTAATGATATGATGCTGATGATAAAAACTAAAGGTAAAAAGATAAATTCAAGCTCGAACGAAAGCACAACAGCGAACAAAAAGCCGATGGCTCCAACGTTCCGCCGCCATAATGCCAAGCCGATTGTTGCCTGCAGTTTTTATTCCCGCATAGGAGCTACTTCAAACGTTGTACACCAATCTTTTACTTTGAGAGGTTTCCAATATTTGTTTGTATAAACGCTGTCGATGTATGAGAACTGTTTATTTGTCAAGAAGATAAGTCTACCGTCATTACCACCATTTATTAAATATACTCTCTCATCCTTTTGCTGCTTTTCTAATTCCGCGTTCAATATTTCAGCCAGCCTTTGTGCAGCTTCACTCCAACCTGCTTCTTTGAAGTTTTTAAAAATAGTGTAGTTACTTCCGTTTAAAGTAATGGAGTGATTAAGCCAAGAATTGGTGTCATCCCAAACTTCGTTGTGATCATCAATGTTCACTTTCAAACCAATTTTGTCGAACG
>CAXUMK010000470.1:0-2621 GCA_964251885.1 uncultured Segetibacter sp.
CAGATAAAATGAGAAAAAATCAAATACTTATAGCGTTAATAGTTGTTTTGATTATTCAGTCTTGCACCAAAACTTCACCTGGCGATAATTATAATTTTACCAACAGCCTGCCGCCCTATGTTACTTTAGGCAGTCTCGCAGCTAAAACAGTTTCTCAGGGAAGCTCAACTACATTTACTTTTCAAATGAGAACAGCTTTGCAGCAGGACGTAAGTTGCAACAGTTATTATACCGGGTAATATTGTTACTGCTCCCGGTGGTATGGCTGCAGCAACTTTGTCTCTTGATAAAGCAGTTACTGCTAATGGAACCAATCTTACTATCGGCCAAAACAATGATGCTTCTAAACAAAAGGTTTCTATTACTATAACTCAATAAATTAACCTGAAGGATTAAGAAATTGAGAAGTTATCATAATGATTGAGAAATGTAGCTCTGCAACTGAGCTCTTCTAAGCAATTTTACTTTAATAAACCGGGGTGCATTCCACACTGTCGCAAAGCACGAGACGTTCCTAAGGAACGCAAAAACCAAATACATTTATTTCTCTACACCACAGTCGTTCCTTCTGAACGTTTCGCTCGTAGAACATTATCGGCGAAAGTAGTTAAGCGTTCCATTAGGAACGTCTGGTGGAATGCGACCTAAATAGTGTCTGCAAGAAAACGGTGAGTTTTAACTTTAGACAGTTTAATTTTTTTGCTCAATAGCGTATCAAGACCTGGTTTTCTTACAAAGTGCAATAGTTTTTATAATCATATTATTAATATATTAAATCCGATTGCCATTTTTCTTTGTATTGGGCACAACCTGGCCACAACCACCTTTTTTAAAAGTGACTTTTCAGCTACGCTACTTGTTTGAGCCTTCGGTTTTCTCTCCTGGCTTCAGCTTCCAGTTCTTTTGCTTTGAGTGCATTCCCAAGTATATGCAGGTTGTAAGCTAACACACTTAATCCTACAGAGCGTTTATAGCCTCGCAGTCCTTTATCCATGCATCTGTTAAGGCCATGATGCTCCAGCATATTGATATTGCTTTCTACTGCACTATGCGCATTGCGAAGCTTTTTAAAAGCAGGAGCGCTTTCCCGTTCTTTGTCTTCTTTGCTGTGCCTGCCTTTTTTGGGAAGTATTACCTGCTCTATTGCTGCCTCTTTAAGGGTTGTGTGATTGTCTTTGCTCCAAAAGCCTTTATCAAAGCTGTGGCTGTAAAGCTTTTTGCCACCATAGTTCTTTTTTATTCTCTCACATAACTCACTCACCTGTTGGGCATCCTTTTGCTTTTCCATTACTTTATAATCTGCTATAAACTCATACTGATCGGTAGTAATCAGTACAAGATGACCCAGTTCTACTTTCTTGTTAAGCTTGCCTTTGGTTATCCATTCTGTATGCTCTTCAAAAATCGAATATATCTTCTCTTCAGCAGCTATAGTTTCTCCTTTTAGCAATCTGCGTTCTATCTGGTCTGTAAACTTTGCAACGTATTTTTTATACTGCTCAAGCATTACAATGACTGATATTATTTTCTTTTCATTGCCTGGGCTTACCGGTGGGTTTTTTATAAGTTCCTCAACCCTTTGCTGCAGTAACCCTGCCTGCAGAAGATATTGCTTTACATAGTGTTTCTTTTGCTGCTCATTTTTACCTTTAAATACATGCTGCGAAGTAACTCTGAAGAGGCTCTTAAGCGTTTTTCGAATATTCTTTATTTTGCGCCAGCCTTTTACAGCAGTTATTTCAAGCAGCTTCTCTATCATATCCAGGCACTTGCGCAAGCTGTCCCAAAGCAGGTTCAAATCGGTAGGAAAATGTATGTTAGTCTCTGCCGCATAACTGTCTGTCTTAAGCCGAAGGGGTTCATCGTCTTTTTTTTTGACCAGTTTATGTCCTGCATCTGTTAGAAGCTGATTGATCTGATAAAGCAATGCTTCATCAATGAGAGTGACATTGTCTAATATGGTTTGATAAGCAAATTCTATCTTCTCATCTTCAATGAAGGCCGTAGCATGAACGCCCATGAGGCGGCGAACCAGTTCATGATGATTGGACCAGGTCTCAAGCGTATCCCAGTTGGTATTACAAGCGTGGCGAACTACGGCCAGCACAAGTATATGCCACAAATCCATTCCCTTGCGGCCTGTTTTCTTTTTGCCATTACATATCTTATTTTCCAGTAAGGCAAACACTTTTTCATTTAACTCAGGCGTAACAAAAATATGCTGCAGAGCCATTAAAACCGGGGGCAGTTCATCACGGCTCTTTAAAGGAAACTTAACATCAGAAATGGATACAGTACGAAGGTTCATTTGTTGCTCGAAACGCTGGCGCATATTGCAAGGATTTACAAGCGAATCTCCGACAAAAAAAACCTGAAATCCAGCATTAGTAACACCTGTGAACAAATATTCAATAACAAATATTAATTGAAACCCTTTAGCAGTAAGAGTTTTATCGTTTTCTTGCAGACACTAAATAGTAAGGGGATTTCAAATAAAAAAAGTACAAAGTGTATGAAATGTTATATAATAACAGAGGCTACCTATTGCGTAAAACTATTACGTCATCCTATTCGAAATCGAGTATAGCCGATAATGTTTTGCAATCTTCATTGAGATTAAA
>CAXUMK010000471.1:0-321 GCA_964251885.1 uncultured Segetibacter sp.
TGTTCATCCGAAGATTTTATAATCTTCATTAAGTCAAACCATTTTGTTCCATCTGAGTATCCTTCAAATGGTGTTTTTGCCCAAAATTTACTTTGGTAATTATCTTTTGCAATTCCATTACCAAATGCAACAAAACCCTGAACTTTAGATTGTCCCACAGCAAATAAATATTTGCCTTTTGATAATTTAAAAGGAGTTTTGAATTGATACCTTTTCCAATTATTTATGTCATCTGTTGTAATATTTACAGACTCACTTAAAAATATCTCCTTTCGAGGTATAGTGTCAAAGCTCCAGATAGAATAGTTAATAGTGGATTTT
>CAXUMK010000471.1:331-2366 GCA_964251885.1 uncultured Segetibacter sp.
AAATATATACCGAAAACGAGTACACTTCTATGTCTTTAGAAAATTGAAATTCTTGTCCGTAAAATCCATAATTTGGTTTTTGAGCAGAAAGACTTCCCCACGTGATAGTTTGATTTTCTTTGAAATTTACCATTGTGTCTTGCGCAAAACATTTAATTAAACAAGAAAAAAAGTTACTACTCACCTTACAATGAACTAGGAGTTGTTCACATGATGTTTATAAAAATAATGTCAATATATTAAATTAAAAGATTCTTTTTAAGAATCGAAACAACTATCAGCATACCACTTTCAGAATACAATCGGCTTAAAGAGGATAATGTATTGCTTAATAAGCAGGTAGCAATCCTTAGCAAGCAGGTGTCGGAGTTTCAGAAATTGGTACCCGAACTTGTGAAAATAATAGAGGCTCTTAATGAAGAGATACGTCTGTTAAAAAATGGCAAAAACAGTGGAACCAGCCATACTCCGCCTTCCCATCAGATAGGTCGTTCCAATGCCAAAAGCCTTCGTGAAAAAACAGATCGTAAAACGGGCGGACAACCCGGTCATGAAGGCACAACACTGCAGATGAAAGAAGTGCCGGATGAAACGATTGACCACACTCCTCTGTATTGCAGCGGGTGCGGAGAAGACTTGCAGTGTGTAATATCTGTCCTTAGTGCAAAGAGGCAGGAAGTAGTTATCCCGCCCATACAGGTGCGTTATGTAGAACACCGTTGCCATAGTAAAGTATGTACCCGTTGTGGCAAACTTTGTACTGCAGCAATGCCCGCTTATCTTACTGCACCTGTACAGTATGGGCCAAGCGTAGGAGCAATGGTGAGTTATTTATCGGTTTACCAATATATTCCTTATCATCGCATCACTGTTCTGTTAAAGGATTTATTCGGGCTGCCCATTAGTGAGGGAAGTATTGATAATTTGCTTGAACGTACCGCTCAAACAGCTTTGCCTTTTTACAATACCATTCAAGAGAAAATACAGCAAAGTGAGGTGATAGGCAGCGATGAAACAGGGGCTTCTTTTGGTGGAAAAAAAGGATGGTTTCATACCTGGAAAACCACCTGCCTCACCTTTATTGCAGCATCTTTTAACAGAGGATATGAAACTATTGAAAAATATTTTGCAAATGGCTTTCCTGTCTCTGTTTATGTGAGCGATTGCTGGGCTGCACAGTTAAAGGTAGTTGCCTTTCTGCATCAGCTATGCACTGCACATCTGCTGCGTGAGTTGCGTAATTTTGAGGACGCGCTGGCTTGCAAATGGAGTATTGCAATGAAGCAACTGTTGCAGGATGCTATAGCATTAAAAAAGCAACTTACCCCACAGGATTATTTACAAACACCGGCTGCTGTAATACAAATAGAGGAAAGGCTAACCGAACTCTTAGGGTATGACCATGGCGCTTCGCATAAGAAACTACGCGCATTCAGTAAGCGCCTGATAAAAAACAAGGACAGCATTCTCACCTTTCTGTACCATCCAAAGGTGCCACCTGATAATAATGCATCAGAGCGAGCCATTAGAAATGTAAAAGTGAAAGCAAAAGTATCCGGACAATTCAGAAGTGAAGCCGGAGCAAAACGTTTTGCCATCCTGCGTTCTGTAATTGACACTACAATAAAAAACACTCAGAATGTTTTTGAAGCACTTACCCTTTTGACTAATTTGGGAGCTGAGTAGTAACTCAAATTCTTTGTCATCAAGTCTTGTAAAGCAAGAAACCGAACCCTCTTTCCAATTTTTATATTCTGTGTGTCCTACAAGTTCGTGTAGTTTTGGAAGATGAGTTTGGGGATTTTGGTAATAATAAATAGTAACAGAAAATTTGCCGTCACCTCTGAAAACAAGAACAACATTATCATTGGTGTTAAATGGATAAAGTCTTACTGCTTTTGTTGTGTCGTCTCCCCACGCAGAATGTTGAGCTGTCCTTTTTATTGTGTCAATTGGAAACAGTGCTTTTACCTTGTCAACAACTTCTGAAATAAATTGATTTACTTGGTTATTAGCCGCAGCTATTTTTGAGAAA
>CAXUMK010000471.1:2376-2620 GCA_964251885.1 uncultured Segetibacter sp.
GTCTTTAGTCATAAGTTTTGATGTTGCTGGTATATAATGATTGAGAAAATCTTCAACAAAGAAATCCCACTTGTCTTTAAATTCATTTGACAAACTACTTTTAATAGAAGCAAAACTGTCTCCAATAACAACATTTGTCCAAGGCTTTGGTGTATCGCCTGGATTATATGAAAACACGAAGAAATATGGTGTTAAATGAGAGTACCGAGATTTAATATCGTTTTCATAATCATCAATAGGGTTT
>CAXUMK010000472.1:0-2609 GCA_964251885.1 uncultured Segetibacter sp.
TGAACTTCGGTTGCCGGGCGGACGTTTTTCAACTACCCCACCATCGGCAATACTTGTTCGTTGTGCGCAATTATTCACCGATTCAAACATTCAATATTAAATATAATTACATCAATAGACAAAAGCAACGTTATGAAAAAAAGTTCAGTTCTTCTTTTTTCCATCGTATTGTTTTATCAACACTTGACAGCACAGGTTTTGAAAAATGCCGGTTTTGAAACCGGCACTATACTAGGCTGGACCTTTACCAACCCAGCTTTTTTCGGCTTTGCAAAAGACCTTGGCTATAACGTTTCTGTTGTAAAAGACGCCTCCCGAAGGCTGAGCTATGTAGCAAAATTGACGAACACCGGCGAAGGTGAATGGGGCGCATTACGGCAGGTGGTGGCTTATACGCCCACCGACTCCTTTGAACGGGTGCGGTTAAGCGGTTATGTAAAAGTAACAGGTGTTACTAAAGGCTCCGCTGGTCTTTTGGTAAAGGGCTCAATTGGTGGTGTGTTAACTGGTATGGGTGATAGCAGTTTACGCGGTACTGGTACTACAGGATGGACAAAAATGTGGGCTGAGTGTATTGTTGTGAAACCAACCGATTCACTTCTGTTATTTTGTTCTATCCTGGGGCCGGGTGAAGTGCTGTTTGATGACCTTCGCCTTGAAAAGCTACCGGTACCAAAAATGTCGCAATCGCCAGAGGCGAAGGCGTATCTCGATACAGCTTTACAGATAATCAGTGAACACGCTTTATATAAAGATTCGGTAAACTTTAATGATTTAGTTGCAACGGCTCGCATGCTTGCCGCTGATGCAAAAAAACCGGCTGACTGCTACAGCGCCATACAGTTTGCTTTGAAAGGCTTGAAAGACAGGCATAGCTTTTTTATGAATCCTCCTGACGGCACAGATAATGAGGATCACATCGAGATAGCTTACCCCGAAGGCAAGCTGATAAACGGGAACGTGGGCTATATAACGGTACCGGGATTTGTTTACGACAGTCCTGTGAGGGCAAACAAATATGCCGACAGTATGCAGCGCATCATCCGGTCGTTAGACAATAAAGACATCATTGGCTGGATTGTAGATGTCCGTGGTAACGAGGGCGGCAGGCCATGGGCAATGTTATTAGGCATAGGACCGATCTTAGGAGAAGGTGTCTTTATTAGAAGTCGGGAAAAGGGCAGGTGGGACGATAGCACATCTTATGAAAAGGGAGCCATCCACAGGTTTAATAGCGGAAAGGATACCATAGAGCTCCAGTCGGCATTGCCCTATACCCTGTATCATGCCTACCCGAAGGTAGCTGTGCTTACAAGTGGGAGGACTGCCAGTGCTGGAGAAATAGTTGCACTTAGCTTTAAGCACCGGCCAAACGCCAAACAGTTTGGTGCACCTACCTACGGTGTTACGACACTTCCCTATGATGCCACTTTAAGTGACAGCGCTTTTTATGGCAGTTTTCACGGCCCGACAAACAGACCGGTTAGGCAATCCGTATGGCGGAAAAGTGTATCCCGACGTGCCTGTTTCCGATGATGGAGGTACTACAGAAAAAGTGGTTGAAGCCGCCATAATGTGGTTAAAAGAAAATCAATAAGAACAGCGCACAACAAATGTATTTGCAAAAGCAAGGTGGGACAATGAAATCTTCAACAGCAGCAACGTGGCATCTTTAGTTCGAGCAGACGTATTTCAATTAAGGCTTCTGTTGTTATCTTGTACTTTTAAATCTTTATTGGGTTGCGGTTCCGGGCTGGACGTTCAATGAATTCCCCACCTGCAGCAATACCTGTTCGTTGGGCGAGATGCGAAATAAACTTTTCACCTTATTCAAACAAGGTAAAAGTTCTTAATTCGTGTCATGGCTTCAAATAAACAAGTTGACATTGAAATTGATAAATTAACCCGTTCTATTGAAAACTCAATTACCAGTGACAGTTTTAAAACTGAAATATTACCTCTGTCAAGCAAGGATTTAAAACAGCTAAGGAAAACAGATTGGCTATTCGATTGGAATTCGGAAGCAGAGAACAAAGATAAATTGATTTACAAGCTTGTTATAGCCGAGAACTCCAAAGTCATTCAAGGATTGATAAGTTTGCAAGACAAAGGTGACCATATTTATATGCACTTAATTGAAAGTAATAAATTTAACCGTGGTTCGAAAAAAGTGTATTTAGGAGTTCCAGGCAACCTTGTAGCGTATGCATGCAAATTATCGCTTGAAAAAGGGTACGGCGGCTATGTATCTTTTGAAAGTAAAACAAAACTTATTGAACATTACAAATTAACCTTAGGAGCCGACTTATTATTTGGAAACATAATGGCAATTGATACAAAGGCAGCAATTAGACTTATTGACCCGTACTTCCCCAAAAATTCGTAATTTTAAATTATGATAAAAGAAGCGAAAAATATAGACTTTTATACAACAGGAAGACAACCTTCTACAGAGGACTTTGAGCGTATCAGTGAATGGATACGACAAAAGAAGGAAAAGGAAAAGCAAAACAAAGTAAAGACGTCATCCAATGCGAAAAAGAAGCACCTCGCCCAACATTAAGTGGAGTAGACGAAAAGCCCTAAAATTAAGCCCCGTTGCCTGTGAG
>CAXUMK010000473.1:0-2605 GCA_964251885.1 uncultured Segetibacter sp.
ACTTATAATGGATATATGATTGGAAAAGATGTGTCCACACGGTAGCTCTTGTACTGTATCACCCTTTTTTATCTTTTTCTACATTTTTTGAGACTAAGTTTTTAAAAAAGAAGAATAAGTGCAAATTGCTTGCGAATTGACAATCATAAAGGGGAAAAACAGTAAATAATTTTTTCAGGTTGAGTAAGGGTTGATAAATTAGGGAGTTGTAAGCAAGCTCTTCGTGACAGTTTCAATTCAAAGAGTTTTTTATACAAATCGTTTATGACAATAAACAGGAAATTTATCTTTTTTGTTCTGTTAGCCTTTATGATTGGACTTCAATGTAAAAGCATTCATAATTCTACTTCGCACAAGGAAATGTACAAATCGATTTACATTCACCAGTTTAAATTGACGTATGTACGACAGATGCTTATCAAAGGCTTTAATAATTCAAATGCTGTTCAGGAACTCATGAGGGTCGACAACAGTGGATTTACCGAACCTATCCTAACAACAGATGATTTCAAACTTATTGATAGTTTAACTACAATTGACGAATTGAAAATGGAAATGGACTCAACAGAGAGGGTTGGAATAGTTGCTGAAGGTGCTGAAGGGAAACATCCGTTAGGATTTATTCTCGACAAACTTGACAGTAAATGGATTGACAGTATAGCGAGTAAAAGATATAAGAGTTCCGGCATTCAGAAATTTTACCCGGAGTGACTAAGCATGCCTGTCTGTCCATGCTGCAAGAAACTCATTCATCAATACCTGTTATTGAACCTGTTGTTATTTGGGCGGTATGTATCATTGCGTGGCTTCTCCTCGGCCTCTTTTACCGATATTTTTTTGCCCTTCATGCCGGCGCCGTCAAGAGCTTCAATGGTTTGCTGGGCTTCCAGTTTGTCGGGCATCTCTACAAAACCAAAGCCCTTGCTTTTTCCTGTTACTTTATCTGTAATTAATTTTGCAGATCTGATTTCCCCATACAACTCAAACATTTCCTTCAAATCAACATCATCAAAATCGCTGGGAAGTCCTGCTACAAAAAGTTTCATATAATTTAGATTTATTGTAAAAATACTTAGAGTTGACAACTAATGCCCAAAATCAATTTATTAATTCCGGTTTTTTTATTTAGTCATTGTTTATTTAGTCATTGATAGAACATTCTAACCTATACTTCCCGCCTTATAAGTTTCCCGCTAACGGGACAAGAGATGCATTGTCCAATATAGAACAAAGTGTACAAGTGTGCGACGCAACAATGTAAAATAGTAGCAATACCGTCCGGCTCATAAAAATTACTCATTCACTTCATGCTTTCGCCTTTGCTGAAGCAATCTCTTCTAAAGCTCTTACAAGCTTGTCAACATCTTTTATTGCAGTATACACATGAGGGGTTATTCTTACAGCATGGATGTTCTCCCAGTTGATACTGGTGCAGTGTATCTTGTACTTGCCAAACAGTTCACTATCCAGTTCTCCGGGTGTCATGCCATTTACCGAAACGCCGCAGATAGCGCAGGAGTACTCAGATTTTAAAGAGGTGTGTATGGTAACACCGGGAATATCTTTGGCTTTGGAAGCCCAGTAATTTTTCAGGTAGCGTATCCGTTCTTCCTTGCGTTTGGCGCCAATGCCATTGTGAAAATTAATTGCTTCGCCTATGCCCTGTTCAATAGGAAAGCTGCGGGTGCCGAGCGTTTCAAACTTTCTTATGTCGCTGCTCCGGGGTGTATCGTTACACAGCAGGGGCCATATTTTTTCGATCTTATCGCGTTTTATCCATAACATTCCGCTGCCGATAGGAGCACTTAAAAACTTGTGAAGGCTGGTGCCAAAGTAATCACATTCGAGGCCGGGAATGGTAAAATCGAGCAAGCCAAAAGAGTGTGCGCCATCCACCAAAACTTCCACTCCCTTCTTATGAGCCATCCTGGCTATTTTTTGTACAGGCATGATTTGTCCGACCCAGTTTACAACGTGCGTTATGTGCAGCAGTTTTGTTTTTGGTGTAATGGCCTGCTCATAAGCTTTTACAATGGTTTCATCATTCTCAACAGGAAAATCAAAACTGATCTGGGTGTATTGTATGCCTTCACGTAAAGCCCTTTGCTTCCATGCATTTATCATGTTTGGATAGTCTTGCTTTGTGCCGATCACTTCATCGCCTTTTGCAAGGTCTAAGCCATAAATCACCGTGTTCAATGCTTCCGTCGAATTGCGGTTAATGGCAATTTCATTTGCATCACAACCTGCTAATTCGGCCAGCTTTTCGCGCAAAGGTTCACGTCCCTGATCGAGTATGCGCCACATAAAATACGACGGCGCCTCATTTGAAAACCTGCTATATCTTTCTACAGCATCCTGCACTATTTTGGGCGAAGGGCTTACGCCGCCATTATTCAGATTGATTATACCGGGACTTACAGTAAAAGCCTGCTGAATAACGCTCCAGTAATCTTCATCTTCCGCCGCTTCTGCCGGCGTAAGGTGAATTATTTTATTTGCAGCGGCTTGAAAGTTGCCCGCGTAGGCTTGATTGAAGAGGCTTTTGGCAGAAAAAGCCCCGGCAAGCATGCCCGTCTTATACAAAAAGTTTCGGCGTGAAGTA
>CAXUMK010000474.1:0-2592 GCA_964251885.1 uncultured Segetibacter sp.
TTTTTTGAGCGGCACCGTGCAGCGCATTCCTTTACATAGGAGTGACACAACGATGTACCACAAAAAACCAATGTTCGTCCACAAAAAACTCTTAAGTTGACGCCTATACGTTCTTCACAGGAACGATGCCGGGTAAAAAAATAAATGTCCGTTCCCAAAAATAATTTCAACTATCTCCGATGCGATTATTAACTGTAAACAAAAAATAGCTTGTATCTCCTGCACTTCCATTTCTGCCTCATACCTTTGCACCTAAAATTATTACGTTACTAACTAAACCGATTGTCACCATGAAAATTACAGTAGTAGGTGCAGGAGCCGTAGGCGCTACCTGTGCCGACAACATAGCCCGTTTGCAACTGGCCGATGAGCTTGTTTTGCTTGATATAAAAGAAGGTGTCGCCGAAGGCAAGGCGCTTGATATGACCCAAACTGCTGCGTTGCTTGGTTTCGATACCCGTATTACCGGCTCCACGAATGATTATGCAAAAACTGCCGGCAGCCATGTAGTGGTTATCACTTCGGGACTGCCGCGCAAACCGGGAATGACACGCGAAGAGTTGATTGGTACCAATGCTTCTATTGTAAAAGGCGTGACCGAAAACCTGCTCAAAAATTCGCCCGACGCCATCGTGGTCGTTGTTTCGAACCCGATGGATACCATGACTTATCTTACCCTCACCACCAGCGGATTGCCCAAAGAGCGTATCATTGGTATGGGCGGTATACTCGACAGTGCACGGTTCAAGTGCTACCTCAGCCAGGCTTTGCAATGCAGTCCCAGCGACTTGAATGCAATTGTCATTGGCGGTCATGGCGATACGACTATGATACCTTTAATACGCCTTGCTACCTGGAACAGTGTTCCTGTTACTGACTTCTTAACCCCCGAACAACAGCAAAAAATAGTGGCTGACACCATGGTTGGAGGCGCTACCCTCACCAAGCTTTTAGGCACGAGTGCCTGGTATGCTCCGGGCGCAGCAGTCGGCGCTTTGGTTGAAAGCATTATTCGCGACGAGAAACGTTTGTTCCCGTGCAGCGTAAGCCTCAATGGCGAATATGGGCAAAATGATATTTGCCTCGGCGTTCCTGTAATCCTGGGGAAAAATGGCTGGGAAAAGATTGTAGATTATACATTAAACGAACAGGAACAGACAACATTCAATAAAAGTGCAGATGCTGTAAGAAGCATGAATGATGTGTTAAAAACATTATAAGAACTGACCCAGTTGACCATATCATTTAGATCACGATCATTTATTGCTTCGTCCTTTAATCAATTGCCCCGTCCTTTAGGGCGGGGATTATTAATTAAAGCATTAAATGGACAAGGGTAACATGTATGTACCAACTTTTGGTTCTTATACGACTCTGTTGAGTGAATAAGAGATGAAGATGTTAAATCAATAGCCTGTCATACTGTCAATCATTTTCTTCACACTATAAACGAAAATAGCAACTAATAATAAGTTGGAGAATGAGGCGATATTAAAAGTATTATTTGAGGTTACACATTGAACCTAAAGTGCATGATGTCTCCATCTTCAACCAAATAATCTTTTCCCTGAACAGCAAGCTTTCCATTGTCCCGGCAGGCTGCTTCTGAACCGAATTTTATAAAATCAGTGTACTTTATAACTTCGGCCCTGATAAAGCCTTTTTCAAAATCTGTATGAATTACTCCTGCTGCCTGCGGAGCAAACATGCCTTTTGTAATCGTCCAGGCACGTACTTCCTGCACACCGGCAGTAAAATAGGTGGCGAGGTTTAACAGGCGGTAAGTAGAAGTTATTAATCTTGCCACACCGCTTTCGTGCAATCCCATATCTTCCAAAAACAACTGGCGGTCTTCAAAACTTTCCATTACGGCGATCTCGCTTTCTATTGAAGCGCTTATTAAAAGCGTTTCAGCCTTTTCATTTTTTACTGCTTCTTTTATTGCTGCTGAATGCTTGTTTCCACTTACAACGCTTTTTTCATCCACATTACACACGTATATCACCGGTTTCATCGTAAGCAAAAACAGGTCGCCAAAATGTTTTTCTTTATCTTCAGCAGTTACTTCAAAGCCCCGGGCATTTTTCCCCTGTTCCATAAAAGCTTTCAACTGCTTCAGCAATTCGAGACCATGAAGCAGTTCTTTATCGCCTGTTTTTGATAATTTCTCGCTTTTAGCAATCTTTTTTTCCACCGTGTCGAGGTCTTTCAACTGCAGTTCGGTATCAATAATTTCTTTGTCCCGAACAGGGTTTACACTTCCGTCAACATGAATGATGTTATCGTCTTCAAAACAACGAACGACATGTATGATCGCATCGGTAGCGCGGATGTTTCCTAAAAACTGGTTGCCCAAACCTTCACCTTTGCTTGCACCTTTTACAAGTCCGGCTATGTCAACGATCTCAACCGTCGCAGGAACAACACGATGAGGATTGACTATTTTTTCCAGTGCAATCAGCCGCTCGTCAGGAACAGTGATTACACCTATGTTAGGTTCTATCGTACAAAAAGGAAAGTTTGCAGCAACTGCTTTGGCATTGCTAAGCGCATTAAACAAAGTTGATTTCCCCACATTTGGCAATCCCACTA
>CAXUMK010000475.1:0-2589 GCA_964251885.1 uncultured Segetibacter sp.
GCTCCAAAACCTCTGTCAGTCCACAGATTTAAACCTACATTTCTTGATGTTGGTGAGGTAGATGGGCTACCATCTGTTATATTGAGATTACTTTGCCAATTTTCCCATTTTTGAACCTGAGAATAACTTATTAAAGTTGTGGAGGTTAAAAATAATGCAACTAATCCTCTTTTCATTTCTATTTTTTATTTTAATTGATACAATACTATCCGGGAACGTTATTAACAAGTTTAAATTTTTCTTTATTTCTACTATAAATAATTCTAATTATTTTGTTTTAAAACATATATCCAATCTTATAACACCTGCAAATTGTTGTCTTCTAACAAATTTTGTATATCCTCCCTATATGTACAAAAAAACATGTTGCGCAGCGTTTAGATACTTTAGCCTGAT
Organism: uncultured Segetibacter sp.; assembly: GCA_964251885.1. GTDB lineage: Bacteria > Bacteroidota > Bacteroidia > Chitinophagales > Chitinophagaceae > Segetibacter. Next base: position 397 of record CAXUMK010000475.1, read on the forward strand.
TATTTTTATAGGCGTATTTAGTGAAAGATTATTCAAATATTGATTTAAGCTTCCTAAAATGGTTCACCTAATTAAGATTTTTCTTGCATAATGTCGTTACCTGATTTATTAAATCATCGATCAACTTCTGTTGAATCTTTTGCTTCTTATCCTGCTCAATCACATACAATGTCAATTCCTCAATCTTTCTAAGTAAGGCTGCTTGTGTAGATCCTAAATCAATACCGTCTTTTTCTACTTCTTCTGCAGATGCTACATCTGGTAAGTGTTTGTTTTCATTTATGTATGTTTCAAGAGATGAAAGGGAGGGGAGTTCGTAATTTTGAAGAAAGACAAAATCTGGCCAATTGTTATAATTTTTAACTACTGCTTTCGTGAAAATTGCGGTTCCATTAACTCCCAGTTTATATCCTTTAGTATCAGTAGTGCCAATGCCAAGATTACCGTTTTCGTCTAATCTCATTCTTTCGATTATATTACCTGTACCTCCATTTTGATTATAGTTTGTATAAAAACTCATGAATGTATCCCAGCTTCCGCCTCTTCCGAAAGCTATTCCCGCACCTCCTCCATTTGAGCCTGATTGATACATTATTCCATCCTGGGAGTTAGTCCCAGAAGAAGAAATCATTCTTATGCTGTTGCTGGTATAAGCTGAAATATTTGTTTGTCCAACTATACTATTTAAAGAGGTGCCGGATACAGTAAGTTTAGCCGGGGGTAATGCAGTTCCAATACCTAAATACCCATTTGTTCCAATTCGCATTGATTCAGTACCAGAACCTAAAACCAATGGGGTCGTAGGATTCGATATTATTCCGGCAGTTAATCCAGGATAAGTAGTACCCCACATACCTGGATAAAGTGCTGCCTGAGGATTAGAATATAACATTACTCCTCTGCCTTGATTATGTACAGCAACTTCTGTCCATGAATCGCCTCTGTCGGAATAAAAAAGGCCATAAGAACCGGGTATATTGTTAGTATAATCGTGTCCATAACCGATAGTACTTGTTCCTAAAGTAGTAGTACTTGAAATATTTGCCATGCCTATTACATGAAGTTTAAATACCGGCGTGAGGGTTCCAATTCCCACTTCTCCTGTACTTAAAATAGTCATTCTTGGCTCTACTCCATCTGCACCATCTTTTGAAGTGTTGAATATCAGTTTTGCCCCATGTGCTAAATTCCCATTTCGTATTCCGGCGGTACTTATAGCATCAATTGATGCACCGAGGTTGTTAGCATCAACATCACGGTAGGTTGAAAAGCCTAACCGTGAACCTGCGATACCTGGAGTTGAGTAACGGTTTTTTAAAATAAGTAAATTTTGTAGAGCGTTCGCGTCACTTCTGCTTTCCAATTGTGCTCCGGGACTTGTCGTTCCAACACCTATCGGTCCGGTAGTTTGAATTAAATTCGTTTGGGCATCAGTAACAAAATAAATCAGAAGAAAAGCGATAAGAGTAATAATATTTTTCATTAACTTTTATATTTATATGTTTAATGTTGAGCTATTTTAAGGAGATTATAAGAATGCTGTAAGTCTATTCTTTCTTTGCAAATTCAATAAAAGATTCACCATACATAGGATCATGCAGATTGAATTTTATCAGTGATTGCCGCAGTTCTGCAATTTGTAAAGGCCAGGCGCACAATAATTTAACGCCTTCATTATAGACCGAATCTGTCGAAGCATTCCATGAGGAGTCCTTTGCAATCAAAGGCAATGAAAAAAGTACCTTGTTATTGCCCTGAAATGTCCATCCACCGGTCATGTTATTTTTACCGCTTATTTTAATAAGAAATTTACTCGTATCAGATTGGTTGAAGTTTAAAACACAATTATTTAAATATGACTTTTTATCTGTTTGATTGGATGTTGAATATAATTTACTCACTACCCATTCAGTATTTCTTGTAATAGAAAAAAAAGAATCTGCCAGATTATTTGAAGATAAATCTGTGTTATTTTGAGCTTGAGCGTTGCTTGTAAAAATTGAAAAAAACAAAATGAGAAACAAAGGCATAGTCTTATACATATTTGTGGGTCTATTATTGAATTTGTTTAAAATGTAAAACTTCTATTGGGTTAATTATCATTAATATGTTTTCTTAGAAGACATATCCAACCCGAAACAAAATAGGTTGTCTTCTTGGTATTTGCTGGTAACTTAGAAAGTCCCAAAGTAC
>CAXUMK010000476.1:0-1516 GCA_964251885.1 uncultured Segetibacter sp.
AAGTATCTAGGATAGTAGTGACGACATCTACAAATGGGACATCAGCAACTACTACTTTAAAGAGTTCGGGACGCATATTAATTACTGCACCCATTAATAAACCGCCTGCACTACCGCCGGAAATTGCAAGGGCGTCGCTTGCTGTCCACCCCTCGGAAATCAAATATTCGGCACAAGCGATAAAATCTGTGAAAGTGTTTTTTTTCTGCAAGAATTTGCCATCTTCATACCACTTGCGCCCCATTTCTTCACCACCGCGAATATGAGCGCTCGCATACACCACCCCACGATCTAGCAGCGCCAGTCGAGTTGATGAAAACGTCACCGGGTAAGAATAACCGTAAGAGCCGTATCCTGTGAGAAACAAGGGATTTTTACCGTCTTTTTTGATGCCTTGTTTATAAACGATGGATATGGGAATTTGTGTTCCATCTTTAGCTGTAGCCATTAGCCACTCAGTTTTATACTGGCTTTTTTCATAGCCACCCAAAACTTCCGTTCCTTTTTTGAACTCCCGTTTATCTGTTTCCATGTCGTAATCGAACACAGATAACGGTGTGATTAAAGAGGTGTAATTGAAGCGCAAGATACTAGTGTTAAATTCCGGGTTGTTTCCTTCAGACAAGGTATATGTTGGCTCTGGAAAAGTAATATTATTTTCCATACTTGTAGATAAGTTTTGTACTCTTGCAGTTTGCAACCCCGCCTTTCTTTCATAAATTACCAAATGATTGGTAAATAGGCTCACCCCTGATAGCATCACGTCTTCTCGATGGGGAATTACAGTCTGCCAATTCTCCTTAGCTGGCGTTGCTACGGGAGTTTTCACCAGTTTAAAGTTGGTGGCTTCGTCATTAGTAACGATGTAAAAGTAATCGCTATGATGCTCAACATCGTATTCCATCCCTGTAGTTCGTGGGTGGATAACCTGAAAATCACCGCTGGCATTATTAGCATCTAAATAGTGAATTTCTGTTGTGATGCTGCTTTCCAGAACCATCAAAATATATGCTTGACTTCGAGTTGTATCAACATATAGATTGTAAATATCATCTTTTTCGTGATAAATTAGAACATCTTCAGTTATTGGTGTTCCTAAAGTATGTCTAAATAGTTGATAAGGACGATTTGCCGCATCAATTTTCGTGTAGAATACTGTTTGGTTATCGTTACCCCACGTTAAAGAAAAATAAGTTTCGGGGATAGTTTCCGAATCTAATTGAAATGTATTCAGATTGAGAAAGAAAAGAGTATATTGTTCAGAACCGCTGGTATCAACTGAATAAGCTAATATTTGATGATTTGGGCTTACTTGAAATACACCAAGACTGAAAAAATCATGCCCTTTGGCAAGTTCATTTTGGTCTAGTAGCACTTCTTCAGGCGCGTCGAGACTGCCTTTTTTGCGACAGTGTATCGGGTAAGCTTTTCCTTCTTCGGTGCGTGAATAATAATAATATTCATCTTTGCGGAATGGTACTGACAAGTCGGTTTCTTTGATCCGCGCCAGCATTTC
>CAXUMK010000476.1:1526-1889 GCA_964251885.1 uncultured Segetibacter sp.
TATATAACGGCGGCAGTGCTACCGAAAGCCTGAAGCTTGGTTTGCAAAGCTTCCGTATGTTGCATCATCGCTTCAGTGTAAGCATTTTCCGCTTCCAGATAGGCGATAACTTTTGGATTCTCGCGATCGCGTAGCCAAAAGTAATCATCAACACGTTGATCGCCATGCAACTCCAAAACTTGCGGCTGTTTGTCAGCCAACGGTGGGTTGACAATATTTTGTAAACGTTTATCTTTATTCATAGTTTTTCACCTTGACTTCGATGTGCAGCGATTACACCCCTAGTTATGATGAACTAGAAATTTTTGTGGTGTGGCGTGAGTGTCTTTTCAACCTACACAATCCAATGGCTGGGATAACTCC
>CAXUMK010000476.1:1899-2582 GCA_964251885.1 uncultured Segetibacter sp.
CATTAGTGTGACGCGATTTTTTCAGCCTACACAAGCCAATGGCTGGTACAACTCCCAGAATCACCGCAGTAAATCCTTGTCCACTTAAATACAATATCTGAGTCCGGTTTGCCTCTGGAATAAAATCTTGGATAAGAGAAAGCAACCAAATTAAAATACTGATGAAGAAAAATGAAATTGAGGGTAGAAAAGTCCACCACCAAGCACCTGCTGTGTAGCGACGCAGCACCAGCAATTGGCAAAACCCCAGCCAAATCCCAGAAAGAATGTACAAAAATGTTGACAAAATACCCAAAATAACAGTTTCATTACCAGAGATTAAATTTGATGATGAAGCGATCGCACTAATGTAGCCAATCCATGCTCTAGAAACGCCATTGGCAATCAGCCAACCTAAACTGGTAGCAAGCATCCACAACGAACCGGATAGATATTGGCGAAGGACGAGCGCTTGATCTGCGCCAAAGATGAGGGCAAAAATTAAATTACTGCTGATGGTTCTACCCAAGCCATACAACCTAAGCTGCTGTAGGAAAATGCTTGGTGGTATCGTTTCCACAATAATTTTTTCTAAGGCTAAGCTGGCAATTCCACCCACAACCCATCCCAACAGCGTAAACAAAGTAAATTGGATAAAGAACCTCTGGCGCTGGGATCGGGGTATCAAAAGCCTTTGCGCCTGG
>CAXUMK010000477.1:0-1976 GCA_964251885.1 uncultured Segetibacter sp.
AACATTTCATGTTACCAATCCGGCAAATAGAGAGGTGATTGCAGCCGTTGCAAATTGCAGCAGTGCAGAAACGGAGCAAGCCATAGAAGCAGCATCGAAAACGTTTTTAACATGGAGTAAAAAAACAGCAAAGGAAAGAGCGGCTGTTATGCATAAATGGTTTTATCTCAATGTCATTAACTTAAGCTTTTTTTGGGGACAAACATTTGTTCTTTCTTCTGCTCCGGTTGTGTCACTCTCTTGTACTGCATCTTTTCATAGCAGCTCATACACTCTGCATTATCTGTATGTACAACATTCTTAAGTTAATGGCATTGGGTTTCATCTCATAAATGATAATATAGACTACGATAATATAGACGATCTTGCATTGTTAATGACAACTAAGCAAGGCAAGCCTATAGTTGAGGCAAAAGGAGAAATAACGTATGGGGCTTCGTTTATAGAATGGTTTGCAGAGGAAGCAAGAAGAGTATATGGTCTTGCTTCATACTTTTTTACACAAAATCTATCAAGAGCATGGAGAGTAGCAGAAGCATTGGATTATGGAATAGTGGGTATAAATGAAGGCATCATATCAACAGCCGAAGCGCCATTTGGCGGAATGAAAGAAAGCGGCATTGGCCGCGAAGGCAGCAAATATGGAATTGAAGAATAGCTTGAAGTAAAGTATTTATGTTTAGGAGGATTGTAATTATTTGTGCCAGACAGTTCTTATAAAGATGGCCTTGTTGTAAAATTTGTCACCGTTACATATCATTATTCCTGCTATTCCTCCTAATCCACATAACGTTGTACAATCACTTCTTAAAACGCCGGTAGCAGCATCAGGATAAATTTCTTCTGCTTCAAAAATATACACTAATTGCCCCTGGTAATTATACTCGTCTACTTCTTTACAGTTCCAGGAAGGGTTGCTTTTATTAGCTTCAATGTTGTTCTTAATACAATTAGGAATATTATTTGCAAAATCAGATTTCCTGCATCCTGAAATTGAGACAGCTATTAAGAGCAGACCGGTGATAACATTTCTCATGTCTATTTTTTTTGCTGACATAAAGATTTTCTAAACCGTTGCATATTTCAAGAATAAATCCTGTTGACCACTGCTTTGTATTTTTCTAAAACAACTTTTCTTTTCAGGCTCATTTTTGGGGTCATTTCTCCTGTCTCTATTCCCCACTCGGCTGGCAGCAGTTCAAATTTTTTGATCTGCTCAACATGATTAAAGTACTTATTAAAACTATCCACTAACCCATTGAATAACTCCACGACTTCAGGGTTTTTAATGGCGGCTTCATTTGTCGTAAAAGGAACGTTATTGTCTCTCATCCACTCCCTCAGCATGGTAAAAGAAGGAACAATAAGGGCTGCTACAAATTTCTTGTCGTCACCTACCACGATCACCTGTTCTACATACGTGCTCTCCTTCAGCTTGTTTTCAATGGGTTGGGGAGCTACGTATTTTCCACCACTTGTTTTAAAAAGCTCTTTTTTTCTGTCGGTAATTTTTAAATATTTGCCCGAGTCCCAAACACCTATATCGCCTGTATGCAACCAGCCATCTTTAATTACTTCTGCAGTTAAGTCGGGTCTTTTATAGTAGCCAAGCATTACGGTAGGTCCTTTAACCAATATTTCTCCATCCTCTGCAATTTTTACTTCAATACCGTTAATTGGCGGACCTACTGTTCCAAACTTAGTACCGCTCTTCGGTATTTTTCTGTTAACACTTATAACAGGGCTGTTCTCTGTCGGCCCATAACCTTCATACACCGGAACTTTCGCTGCATTAAATATCCGCAGCAACTTTACCTGGCAGGCAGCACCGCCGGTTATTACAAATGAAACATTTCCGCCCAACGCCTCTCGCCATTTACTAAAGACCAGTTTATTGGCAATGGCTAACTGAGCATTGTACCAGACACCTCCGCTTATCTGGTTATCATATTTTTCTGCAAGATCAACTGCCCAAA
>CAXUMK010000477.1:1986-2581 GCA_964251885.1 uncultured Segetibacter sp.
CCGCTTTACACCTGTCAACTCGTTGCCTTTTGACATGATCTTTTCAAAAACCTTTTCCAATAACCGCGGAACGGTGGTGAAACCGTCCGGTTTTACTTCCCTTAAATTATCGGCTATCGTTTCAAGACTTTCTGCATACCAAATAGAAATACCACTGTATAAAAAGATGTAGGTAGCCAGTTTTTCAAAAATATGATTGAGAGGCAAAAAGCTTAACACTTTCTGCCCGGGCGCATCGGGGAAAGGAAAACTTTCTTTGCTGAACTGCACATTGGTGTAAATATTTTCATGGCTTAGCATCACACCTTTTGGGGTACCCGTTGTGCCCGATGTATAAATGATGGTGGCAACCTGTTTAGGAGAAATGGTTGCTTTTACCTCATCCACTTTTTGTAAAAGGGCAGGCTCGTGTACAAGTAAACTGCTCCAGTTCTCTGCGCCCTGCACCTCATCAAATGTATAGATCTGCAGCAGCGAAGGCACTCTTTCTGCTACAATCAAAACCTTTTCAAGCAGTTCTTTGCTGCTTACAAAAATGATTTTAACTGCCGCATTATTAAAAATAAACGCAAGCTCGAGCGGGTTGGTTGTAGGA
>CAXUMK010000478.1:0-530 GCA_964251885.1 uncultured Segetibacter sp.
AAGATGAGCGGTTACGAGCCATGTGTTTATCAGGCGCACTCACCTATGAAGAGTATACTGAACGTATCATCCAGGCTGGTTTTGGTCAAGTTGAAATTCGTGCCCGTCGTCCTTATCGTCTTCTAGATTCTCAAACTTACAATTTAGAAGATAATTTACTTTTAGAAAGTCTCGATTCTGTCTCTTTCAAAGTTATCATTCCCGAAGATGGTGCTTGCATTTTTACAGGCAAAACAGCAATTTACGCGGGTGCAAAAGAGATTTTTGACGATTCAGCCGGACATATTCTGCAACGTGGAGTTCCAGCGGCAGTGTGTGATAAAACAGCCACAAAACTTGGCGGATTAAAGCCAAAAGAGATAATAATCACTGATTCTACATGGTATTATGACGGGGGTGGCTGTTGTTAAGAAATGATAATAAATGTTATTAGGTGCATTGTTTTTAGTTACACTTTTTTTAGCTTATTCCAATGGAGCAAATGACAACTTTAAAGGTGTAGCAACGCTATTTGGTAGCCAAACAGCGAG
>CAXUMK010000478.1:540-2574 GCA_964251885.1 uncultured Segetibacter sp.
CGGTGACAACTTTTGCGGGTTCGGTAGCTTCGATTTTCCTTGCGGAAACATTAATTAAAAGCTTTTCTGGCAAAGGACTGGTTCCGGATGCGATCGCCAACGCACCAGACTTTCATTTAGCAGTAGCGATCGCTGCGGGTTTAACTGTGATCATCGCTACCCTGGCTGGATTTCCCATTTCCACAACTCATAGTTTAACAGGTGCGCTGGTTGGTGCGGGATTAGTGGCGATCGGCACGAAAGTTAATTTTACAGCTTTGGGAAACTCCTTTGTTTTACCCCTCTTGCTAAGTCCGATCATTGCCATTCCTTTAGGAGCCGGAATTTACAGCTTATTTAACTATATCAGTCACAAATCCAACTTGACAAAAAACCAGAAAATTATTGACATTTGTCATTATATAAGTGCTGGTGTTGTCAGTTTTGCGAGAGGATTAAATGATACTCCGAAAATTGTTTCACTCATCCTGATTATTCAGGCTTTCTCAATTCAAGGAGGAATTATAGCTGTAGCTGTAGCAATGGCGATCGGAGGTTTACTCAACGCTAAAAAAGTTGCCGAAACCATGAGTAAAAAAATTACATCAATGAATCAGACTCAGGGTTTGTCTGCCAACATTGTAACTGGACTTTTGGTGATTGCTGCCAGTCGTTTCGGGCTTCCTGTTTCCACAACTCACGTCTCAGTCGGTTCAATTTTTGGTGTTGGAGTTATTTCCAAAACAGCGAATGCGCGTGTTTTTTCTCAAATTCTGCTTTCGTGGATTTTAACATTACCTACTGCCGCAATTATTAGTGCAATTTATTACGGATTATTGCACAGTATATCTTAGGGTAAGGTGCGTGACGGCGCAATTTAAATATTGATAATATCATACTTATGCAATGCGCTTAACGCAACAGACCTTAAAGGGGGAGGAACATCCACACCCCTTTTTGCCTCCCCTACGATTGATATCCTAACTTAAATCATGCTTCAAACAACAATAACACCTTTCAAAAAGAAACTTAGTTATCCCTTGACAAAAAAGGGAATTAATGTCTTACAAATTAACTTGGGTAAGCGCTGCAACCTCGCTTGTAAGCACTGTCATGTGGAAGCGGGACCAAAACGCACAGAAGAACTTTCCCCGGAAATTTGCGAACAATTAATAAAGTTAATTCATCAGTTTCCGGAAATTAAAATTGTTGACTTGACAGGTGGCGCCCCTGAGATGAATTATGGATTTAAGCCACTGGTAGAAGCCGCAAAAGCAACAGGTAAACAGGTAATTGTCCGGTCTAATTTGACAATTTTCTTTGAAGATGGTTTTGGTGATTTACCAGAATATTTTGCGAAACATAAAGTGAGAGTTGTTGCGTCTCTGCCTTGCTATTTAGCAGATAATGTTGATAAAATGCGCGGTCTTGGTGTTTTTGATGATTCGATTCGCGCTATACAATGGTTGAATAAAGTTGGCTATGGAAACAAGCCAGATTTAATTTTAGATTTGGTGTATAATCCCCAATTACCTACAAACGAAAATTTCTCTTTAACTCCCGAACAGACTAAGCTGGAAAGAGATTACAAAGTGTTCTTGCTAGAACATTTTGAAATTGTGTTTAACAATCTATTTACCATCACAAATATCCCTGTAGGTCGAACTAAAATGCATTTAGAACGCAAGAAACTTTACGCACCCTATTTGCAGTTTTTAGAGTCACATTTCAATAATAGTACAGTTGAAAATTTGATGTGTCGTGATGAACTTTCAATTGACTATTTGGGTAATGTGTATGATTGTGACTTTAATCAGATGATGAATTTACCTGCGAAAAGTCGCGATCGCGAAATCCTCACAGTTGCCAAGTTGCTAGAAGCTGGAAGTTTAGACTTAATTGATGATGTACAAACTGCTGCTTATTGTTATGGTTGTACCGCTGGATGTGGTTCGAGTTGTGGTGGTGCTTTGGTGTAAAGTCAGTTTCTTTGCCATGAAAGGATTTTGAACCGCAGATAATGATTAATTATCCCCGTTTATCTGCGTTCATCTG
>CAXUMK010000479.1:0-744 GCA_964251885.1 uncultured Segetibacter sp.
CGGCATCAACGGTCGCTACCTGCATGGTGATAGTGCCAATGGCTGAGCTGCCCCCACATGGCCCTTCGGTGATAATTGTATAGTTGAACCTGCCGGTTACTGTAGGTGTACCACTGATAAGTAATAGTAATGCGCCGGTGCCAACAGTGTAACTGCCGCTTACACCAGCAGGCAGACCTGAGAAGGTTGCACTGGTTGCACTGTTAGCAGTGTATCGGATGGCAGTAAGAGGTGTATTGACACAAGGCGACTGATTATTGGTACCTGTGGCTGATGTTAACTGCATAGTGTTGCTTCGTTCATCACCGGTAAATTGCCAACCACGGTTAACAATTAAATAACTTCTGCTGGCGCCTCCACTACAGTATTTACGCCCAACCGCTCCAATCGTAACGTTGTTTTGCGTTGTCGCGTTTTTCCAAAATTCAATGGTAGCATCATAATTGGCAGCACTCATGCCGCAATTATTCAGCATATTCGCCATACTTGTTACATTTTGCACACTGAATGAAAGCGGTTGATTGAACGCTGATGCCCCGTCAAACATGCTATTGGTGCTTGTAAGGCTATATGTTTTCCACACAGGGATGGGTTGGTTGAATGAAGTAGCATTTTGAAACATATGTGCAGCATCCTCACAATAGTTCATACCTGCACTGAACAAGGCAGAATTAAAAGACGTGGCGTCCTGAAACATGCCATTCATGGTCACCACATTTACCAGTTGCCAGTTGTTGAGTGGTT
>CAXUMK010000479.1:754-2544 GCA_964251885.1 uncultured Segetibacter sp.
CCTTTGAACATATTGTTTGTAGAATAAAGTTGCACCAGGTTCCAGTTGTTAAGCGGCTGATTAAAGGCGGTACAGCCCTCAAACATTGATGTCGCAAATATTACATTCAGCATATCCCACGAATTAAGGCTGATATTAAACGAAGTACAGTTGCGAAACATCATTGCGCAACTAATGCCCACGCCCATTTTAGGCGATGCGGTTGTATTGAGCACCATGTTTGAACAGCCGGAAAAGGCATTGCTGAAATCGTCCCACTCAGTAGTACCCCATTGGTTAATGGACAACAACTTCAACTGATCGCCGGAATCGCCTACTTTAATGTGTGAGAATTTGCCCGATATTCTAACTGTGTAAGTTCCTGGTGTGGCATACGTATGAGTAATTTCCTGCTTTACCCCGGTGTTGGTCTTTCCATCACCCCAGGCTACCGTATAGTTCATATCGAAAGAAGTACCGCAGTATATCCGTACCTGGTTGCTGGCAGAACCGCCGGGATTATTTGTTTTCCAAACAGTAACAAAGTCTGTTGTTTGTGCATTTGCAGAAGTAACCAAGAATAAAAAAGCAATAAAAAGAAAATTAGCGAGGGTAATCGGTTTCATGATCCAGTTTGCGGATTTGTGTAATTAATTAATTTAGGTAATTTTTAAATGTAGAATATTGAAAAGGCAGTAAGGATAGTTGACCTATTGTGCTGTGAATAAACATGGAGGTTAGCTGCTTGCACTGCGGGGCGTGAAGATAATGGAGAACAGGCAAACAGGAAAATTGCAGGAGAGAAATTTTTTTGCCTGAATGAAGAACTTATAGTGGTTTACCTACCTCTATAGTTCAGGGCTGCGAACCCGCAGTTTAATAGTGTACTGGAGTGTCTTTATGACCATTAAGACACCTGCAGAACGATTGCAACAACACAAGACCGGATACATAAACCGGAAAGGTCACAAGCTGTCGGCTAAAATAGTGGAGAAGTATAGAATATATCTTCGTCCAAGTTTGTATGAAGACCTGAATATAAAACCCGTGAACCGCGAAGAAGCTTTAGCAATAGAGGAAAAGCTTGCGTGGGATTTACGAAGACAAGGTTATTCGGTTTAGTTTAACTAAGCAAATAATTTTATAAGAAGAAGGCGCGGAACTAAGAAAATAGTATATGAGCCTAAGTAATAAAAAAAGGAGCTTACAGCAGCCCCTCGTTCAAAAAATGAATAATATCCTTCCGAAGTAACTATTAAGTGATCTAACAACTTTATTTCGAGTAGTTCTTCGCCTTGTTTTATCTTCTGTGTCAGTATTTCATCCTGTCTGCTTGGCTTTAGGTTTCCTGACGGATGGTTGTGACTTAGCATTATTGAGCTGCAGTTAGCCTTTAATGCAACCGCAAATATCACTCTTGGATCAGCTACCGTTCCTGAAATGCCGCCTGATGATACTTCATAAATACCTAACACTTTATTAGACCTATTTAGAAACAATACTTTAAACTGCTCGACAAATTCAATCTTGTTTTCATCCCACGCTTTAATAAGAACTTCGTAAGCATCTTTAGCAGTGGTAATCTTAGGACGGTTAGATGCTTTCACTTTTAACAATAGCGTGGGGTTGTCGTCGTCCTGCTGAAGTCTCCTTCAAAGCTTCTCTCAAAGTATTTCCTTCGCGTCTCAGTTTACCTATCTCCACAAAACAGAACAAACAGTTAACGCCTATCGGCAATAACAAAACCTGCAATTAAGGCAGGTTTCCGAACATGAGTCGGAGGTGAGTCGGAGATGAGTCGGACAAGAGTC
>CAXUMK010000480.1:0-525 GCA_964251885.1 uncultured Segetibacter sp.
CGAAGCAGACTACAAAATCAATGGTTTCGTAACCCTTGTCATGCGGGTTTTGTCTGTGTAGCCCCAGGCTAAAGCGCCTGAGGGCGCAAAATGTGAGCAAATTGAATAATTATCTGTGCTTTTATATCCTAAGATTTGTAGGGTGGGTAATGCTCACTCTACATCTGCTAATGAATGAAGTTTTAATTTTGAAATTGATTATGACTGTTTCACTCAATCAACTACTTAAATGGTTAGTTTTGACGCTGCTGTTTCCTCTAATCTTTCTCAATGTTTGGCTAGCGTTTCGAGTTTTTCAATATTTTCAACCGCTGGTGACAACTATCGTTTTGGCGACGTTACTGGCATTTATTTTGAATTACCCTGTTTCCATTCTTGAGGAACGTGGAGTCAAACGCAGCTATGCTATAACATTAGTTTTTTTCTCAAGTATTGTAATTTTAGGTGCTTTGGGTATCACTTTGGTTCCCATTGTATTAGAACAGTTTCAGGAAATGGCTAAACAACTTCCCGAATGGATTGATT
>CAXUMK010000480.1:535-2217 GCA_964251885.1 uncultured Segetibacter sp.
AAAAACTCCAGATTCTCAATGATTGGGCTGTTAGCCACAGATTAAAAGTAAACTTTAGTCAAATATTTACTCAAATAACAGACCGTTTGCCGAATGAATTGGAATATTTGGGAGATAAAATTTTCAGTATTATTGTAGATGCGATTGATAGTATTTCTGAGGCGTTAATCACGGTAGTGTTAACTTTTTATCTTTTAGCTGATGGTAAGAGAATATGGGATGGGATATTTAAAAAGTTACCTTGGAGTTTTGGTCATAAGGTAAGGCAGTCGATTCATAAAAATTTTCAAAATTATTTGATTGGTCAGGTAGTTTTGGCTTTGCTAATGGGAGTTTCACTGACATTAGTATTTTTAGTTCTCAAAGTTCCGTTTGCTTTACTCTTTGGTTTAGGAGTGGGACTTTTAAGTTTAATTCCTTTTGGTGATGTGGCAAGTCTGGCGGTGATAACTTTAATAATAGCGTCACACGACTTTTGGTTAGCGGTGAAGGTTTTAGCTGTAGCTGTTGTAATTGACCAGTTAATTGACCAGGCGATCGCTCCCCGTCTTTTAGGTCGTTTCACAGGACTTAGACCAATATGGGTGTTAATTTCTTTGCTAGTAGGAACTTATATTGGTGGGTTGTTGGGGTTGCTGATTGCTGTCCCTGTGGCTGGTTTTATTAAAGATGCGGCAGATGGTTTTCTTCCTATATCTGATTATCCAGACAATCCGGTTGGCGATGAAAAATTACCAGAGATATTGACGAATGAGTGAATAATGTACTGAGATGTTTTTATAACTTAAGTTGCTAGTTAACTGATGTTGCGATAAAGGCATACTGAAAAGGGAACTATGATAGTAGTCCCTCTTTAATCAAGTATGCCTGAGTGGTGCAAATCCGATTATGGATATTAATAATTTATTGATTTGGATAGTTTGCTTATCATGCGTTTCAACCACGATTTATGCTGTTCGTAATTCTGCTAATAATAATCGTGGCTGGATTTTCATCTCAGTATTTATCTTTATTGTGACAGCAGTCACATCTTACCTAATTCCAGATGTAGGTGGCTTGGTTGGAGGATTATTATGGGTGATTTTGATACTAATACCCAACATTGCCAAGAATAAAGTTAATCAACTTGTTGCTCAACAACGTTACCGTCAAGCAAGCAGATTAGCTAAATTTGTCTGTTGGCTACATCCGGTGGATGGCGAAAGGGAACAACCGCAAATATTACGCGCTTTGGATATCGGTCAGCGTGGGGCGATCGCTGAAGCTATGACAATTCTAAACCGTTACAAAACGCTTTCCACGCCGACTGGTCGATATGCCACCACTACACTTTACCAGATGGATGCCCGTTGGGAAGAAATGCTGGTGTGGATACAGGAAAATCTACCCCAAGCAGTATTGCGGAAAGATTTTGATATGCTGAATTGCTATTTGCGATCGCTTGGCGAGATTGGTGATTTAAATGGTTTGCTTCAAGCATGGGAAAGCTATGAACGCAGCATTGAAAAAATACCTAACCTGATTACACGTAATGTGGCGCGGATGTTTGTGTTAGCCTTTTGCGGTCAAATAGAACAGGTAACAACATTAATCAATGGCTCACTAAGGATTTATTCGCCAACAATTCAACTATTTTGGCTAGCAACAGCTAATATTGCGGCGGGAAATGAAAGATTAGGTCG
>CAXUMK010000480.1:2227-2542 GCA_964251885.1 uncultured Segetibacter sp.
ATTAAGTATCCGTGACAGCACTGATATTCGCATTCGTGGCGCGATTGAAAGGCGTTTGTCTCAGCCTGTGGTTGAAGCTGAAACAGTATTAACTGATAAATCCAAACAGATTTTATCTCGAATCACTACTGAACTAGAGCAGGAAGCTAAATACAGCGGTAAAACTGACTTTAAGCGACGTAAACCAATAGCAACTTACTTTATTATCGGGTTGAATTTACTTGCCTTTGCCTTAGAAGTGAAATTTGGAGGTAGTACCAATTTCTTTAGTTTGTACCGTTTAGGTGCATTAGTACCAAAAGAAGTTGTAGCTGG
>CAXUMK010000481.1:0-2539 GCA_964251885.1 uncultured Segetibacter sp.
CCAAACACTGCCACCGTAATGGCATACGGAAGTCCTACTCCAAGCGCCCTGATCTCGGCAGGAAACATTTCTGCCTTTACAACAGCACAAATAGAAGTGTAACCACTTACAATTATCAGGGCACCCAATATTAGAAAAAATGCCTCCACTTCTGAATGCGTATGGCTTATACTTTGCAAGGGGCAAAAGAGTGAATTTTTAACTCAAGAAAAAGAGGGGCAATTTTGTATTCGCTAAAACAACAAAACATGCCCACTCTTCCCTTCAACATCAGCAAAGCTGAGATTGAAAAACTAAGTTACGAGCGATATGCCTATCCTGACCCAATGGTTCAAAAAAGAATTTTTGCAGTTTATTTGAAAGCTGCTTTAGGCTGGAATAATTCAGTAATAGGACATGCAGTTGGTTTGCATTACAATTCAGTCGGCGAGTGGATAAATGTGTATAAAGCAAATGGCTTTGAAGCATTGTTGAGTAATAACTACGGAAATAAGAAAAGTGAGTTAGAAAATCATACTGATACTATTTTAAAGTCCTTTCAACTACACCCACCCATGACAGCAGCAGTGGCAGCAGAACGAATAAGGGAAATGACTGGCATCAGCCGCAGTGAGCAACAGGTACGGGCGTTTATGAAAAGACATGACCTAAAGTTTATCAAATGCGGGCACATCCCTGCAAAAGCGGATAACGACCTACAGCACCAATGGGTGGAAACGGAGCTGAAACCCGTTATAGAAGCTGCACAGAAAGAACAAGTGCATTTACTTTTTTGCGATGCAGCACATTTTGTATTACAGCCATTCCTGTGTTCGCTGTGGTGTGCCTTTCGTGTTTTTATCAAAGCTTCTGCCGGCAGAAACCGCATCAATGTATTAGGGGCTGTAAATGCCATTACCAAAGAGGTGATTACCATTGCCAATACCACTTATATTACATCAAGGACCCTTATTGATTTTCTAAAATTACTAAAGGATTGTTAAATAATAAACGATACATTTAGGGGCTGATTTTGTAATTCCAATCGCCTCTAAACTCCTTGCCTGTCAGATTGATTTTTTTCAATTCCTCATCTACTTTCACACCTTTTTCATATTGGTTTTTATCTGCCTATGCTTTTATAGTTAACCCTTTTTGGGTAGTCGTATTTGCTATTAAATTTACAATCACCTCCAGGCTCTCCAGGGGCTTTGCCCGCCAGTTTTTAGTGATGTGTGAAAACATCCGGTGTTCGATCTTATTCCATTTACTGGTACCGGGTGGAAAGTGGCAAACATGTATTTCCAATCCTAATTCTGTTGACAGTGTTTGTAATTCTTTTTTCCATAATCTGCTTCTTGAACTATTACTGCCCCCACCATCAGCAGTAACCAAAAGCTTACTGGCTAAAGGATAGCGTTCTTTACCCATTTGCTGCCACCAGGTTCTGATGCTGTTTACCGCAAATTCTGCTGTATCCTTACTGATGCCCACGCTTACCCAGCCTTCATTTTTAGCAATATCATATACGCCATAGGGAACAGCTTTTCCCAGTTCTTTATCTATAAAATCATACACTTTTACCTGGGGAGCCTTACCTTCCAAAAACCACTCTGTGCCTGCATTCTTAAAGTTTCCTATCAACTCTTTCTTTTTACAATCTACCGATATAACAGGTGCATTATCAGCCATAAAGGTCAATGCAGTTTCGTTAATGAATTCGAATTGCTTATTTCTGTCAGGATCACTGCCACCCTCATCTGTCTTCTTGTTTGCCTGCAAACTATAGCCTAATGATTTTAATAATTCTCCGACCGTTACATAGCTTACATGATACCCTTTTTCTTTTAATGATTTTTCAATATTTCGTAAGCTTTTACTGCTCCATAACAGCACTTTCATAGGATTGCCCCTGGTATGGGGGGTTACAATTGATTCCAACGCTTCAAGCAATCCGGACTGGCTTTCCTTATGCTGTTTACGACCACCGCCAGCCTTCCTTATTTTATGAGCAGGGCTGTCTTCTTTCTCTACTTTTTGAGCAGTTAATTCAGCAATCCCCTTATCTATTCTTACACGGCTTACACCTGCAAGCTTTGCTACCCGCTGTTTGCCTCCACGACCTAAAATCTGCGCTTCACTACCAAGATATAACCGGGCAGCCTGTTCATTTAAATGAGGTAGAATTAATTTGAACTTCTTATGCAATTCATCATCGCTAAACATGATAATTAGTTTAGATCAAATGTACTACTTATTTTTTAACAAATACTAAAGGAGAAATTTCCCGATAAACCTATTGCAATCGTACTTGATAATGCCCGTTATCAACGTTGCTTTGTAGTAACAACATTTGCAAAATCGTTAGGTATCCATTTGCTTTTCCTTCCGCCGTATTCTCCCAACCTTAACATTATCGAACGTTTGTGGAAATTTACAAAGAAGGAAATTTTGTATGCAAAATATTATGACAAGCCAAAATTATTTCATGAGGCAATCCAAAATTTCTTTGAAGGAATTAATCAAAACTGTAAACTAAAACTATCATCATTACTTACCC
>CAXUMK010000482.1:0-2527 GCA_964251885.1 uncultured Segetibacter sp.
AATATATAGGAATTTGCATAAAAAAAGCCGGAGAATAATATTTCCGGCTTTTTTTTGAATAGTCTTTAATCACCTAATACGCTCTTGCAAACAAAACTCTCTGGTTAGAAGGTTTTCCTGTAAGAATGCATTTGCCTTCTTCCTGTTGATTGTTGAGAGGAATACAGCGTATGGTCGCTTTTGTCAGTTCTTTTATTTTCTCTTCCGTTTCGCCTGTTCCATCCCAGTGTGCAGAGATAAAGCCCGTTTTTTCGTCAAGCAATTTTTCAAATTCATCCCATGTATCTGCTTTTGTTATGTGTTCTTCACGATAAGAATGTGCTTTGTTATAAATGTTATTTTGAATTTCATCGAGCAGATTAACGAGGTTTTGGGTAAGGCCATCCATCTGGTAACTTTTTTTCTCTTTTGTATCGCGGCGTGCTACTTCCACCACGTTGTTGGCAATGTCCCGTGCACCGATTCCAATTCTTACAGGCACGCCTTTCAATTCGTATTCCGCAAACTTCCAACCTGGTCTTGCATGGTCGCTGTCATCATATTTTACTTTTATGCCTGCCTGTTTTAGTTCCTTTATCAACGCGTTCACCTTTTCATCAATCGCCTTTTTCTGTTCCTCTCCTTTAAAAATAGGAACAATGACAACTTGTATGGGAGCCAGTTTTGGCGGAAGGATCAATCCGTCATCATCACTATGAGCCATTACAAGGGCGCCGATAAGCCTTGTGCTTACTCCCCAGCTTGTTGCCCACACAAAATCCAGCTTATTCTCTTTATCACTAAATTTTACATCAAAGGCCTTTGCAAAGTTTTGCCCCAGGAAGTGTGAAGTTCCTGCCTGCAGAGCTTTTCCATCCTGCATTAGCGCTTCAATGCAATAGGTATCAATTGCGCCGGCAAAACGTTCATTCGGGCTTTTTACACCTTTGATAACAGGCATTGCCATAAAGTTCTCGGCAAAATCGGCGTACACCTCAAGCATTTGTTTGGTTTCGGCGATCGCCTCGTTGGCTGTGGCATGCGCAGTATGACCTTCCTGCCACAAAAACTCGGCAGTGCGTAAAAACAAACGGGTGCGCATTTCCCATCTTACCACGTTTGCCCATTGATTGATCAGTAACGGCAGGTCACGGTAACTTTGTATCCAGCCTTTATATGTGTTCCAGATGATCGCTTCACTTGTCGGACGTATAATTAGTTCTTCTTCCAGTTTGCTTTCGGGATCAACCATCAGAGAACCTTTTTTATCAGGATTTACCTTTAAACGGTAGTGTGTAACAACAGCACATTCTTTAGCAAATCCCTCCGCATTTTCCTCTTCTTTCTCAAATAAGCTTTTAGGAACAAAAAGCGGGAAATAAGCATTTTGATGGCCGGTATCTTTGAACATTCTGTCAAGTTCACCCTGCATATTTTCCCATAGAGCGTAACCGTAAGGTTTTATGACCATACAGCCGCGAACCGCACTGTAGTCAGCTAAACCAGCTTTAAGAATTAAATCATTATACCACTGAGAATAGTCTGTTTCCCTCGATGTAATTTCCTTACTCATAATTTCTATTTATTCTTACCTTAATTCTACTTTGAGAGAGTTTAAACAATTATTTTTTTTGAGGCTGGCAGAAGTATTTTCATGGCGGCATCCTTGTGTCACTCACTTTTGCTTATATATTTTCATGGCAGCCTTTTACACCTTACACCTCATACCCTTCACCTTCCACCGTTCTGCTATATACTTTCCAGCGGCCGTTTCAACTTTGCCAAAGTAGTATTAACAAAAGCTTTTGATAACAAGATTTGGAATAATCTTTGCAAACAGAAAGGCAGATGTAATATAAATGCAATCAAATTGCATTTAAAGCGTCGCAAAAGTAATAACTTCACATTAGATAACATTTATTAAAACCCTTGTCATGCAATACAAATTTTTACTTTATGGATTGATTGCAGCAGCAATTTCAAGCTGTTCGTCTGCTTATAAAGCCAACCAAACTCCTGATGACGTATATTATTCTCCTGCAAGAGCAACTGCTGCCAAAGTAGGTACGACAGCAAACAATGATCGCTACGTTGACTATGTTTCTTCACAAGACGACCAGTACCTGCGTATGAAGGTTCAGGACAGGGAGCGCTGGTCATCTATTGATGATTACTCATACTGGAACGACAGCCGTTATGTTTCTTCTTACGGTAACAACTACAATTACAATTTTTTTAGTAACAACCTGTTTTATAACTCCTACGCTTTTAATAGCTGGAATAGTCCGTATTACAACTTTTATTATAACCAATACTATTCAGGCGGGTTTGGGTTGGGTTATTTTTATCCTCAGTATGGTTATGCCTATGGTTCTTACTACACGCCAACTTATATCGCAAAATATCCTACAAGACCTTCACCTTCGGTTAGCAGACCCAATTTGAATGGTTACAGAAACGGTATTTATAACAACCGTAACTCTACTAACAGCTATAATAATAACTCAAGTTTTGGAAATA
Organism: uncultured Segetibacter sp.; assembly: GCA_964251885.1. Lineage (GTDB taxonomy): Bacteria > Bacteroidota > Bacteroidia > Chitinophagales > Chitinophagaceae > Segetibacter. Next base: position 2,500 of record CAXUMK010000482.1, read on the forward strand.
CGATGAGGAGGGTTTTTTCGGGTAGCAA
>CAXUMK010000483.1:0-2522 GCA_964251885.1 uncultured Segetibacter sp.
CCGTTGCCTGTGAGGTAGCGGGGCTTTTTGTTCTACTCCCTGTTCATAGAAAAACGAAGTAAATTTGATTATCAAGACAACAGTTGAAACAGAAAAAATGAGAGTTTCGGATGTTATTATTGACCCGAAATTGGACAAGTATAATAACGTTGTTTCATTTCCGTAAAACTTGCAAAAGCAAACGAGATGCTTAAAAAGTCAGGCGCTTCCAAACTTCCAAAAAAGAGGCACAGTTAGTTGTTTGCTATTTAAATGAAACACCCCACTGTTTGACAAGTGGGGTGCTTCATTTTACTTTTCTACAATCTACTATGCCTGTTGTAATCCTTTACGCAAGATAAATTTTATAGTTTCAGCATGTTCTTCTGTAAGACCTATATATGGACTTGTTTGTACCAAATTCTCTTTTAAAAAATCAGGAAGCTCATTTAAAGACTTATCATCATCAATAATCACAAAATTTTCATCAATATTATTGCTATTAAACCAATTGATAATTTCATCTTTCCTGCTAAGATTAGCAAAGTTCTCAGGAAGTAATCTTATTTTTTCAATGTTAATGCCTCTATTCCTGAAAATACTTTTCCATTCTTCAATGTTAAACTTCGACTTGTGTGACGTTGTAAGAATTACGGTAACATCTTCAGAAATCAAACGCTGAAGTGTACTGGTTGCCTTACTACTAAATGCAGGAAATCCATCCTCCAGCAATTCAGGACTTTTCCAACCTTTGGCAGGAACCATAACACCATCTATGTCTAATAAGAATAACATAATGAGTAAATTTAGACCTTATTTCACCAATTGAGCGATTTTCTCTATTGGAATACTGTTGTACTCCGCATCTTGCTTATTTAACATAACAATCTTTGCCTGAGTATCCCAATCCTCATCCTCAAAAATGATTAATTCCCATTGAACTGCCGTAGTAGCAGATGTTACACTTCCCGGAATTCTTTCAAGAGGAAAGTTGGCCATAATAGAAGCGATATATCTATGATGTCCATCACAAATCATTTTATTTTCAACTTTTATACCCGGGAATTTAATCCCGGCAGACATTTTTTTAAATATCCTGTTTATAACCGGCAGACACAATTTTGTGTGCGTAGAGCTTAACTCAATTTCATTATTACGAATAAATTCAACTACGATCTCTTTTGTAATTCTTTCCAATATATTTCATTTTTAAAAACACCAAAATACAAAATGTAAGGCTGAAATAACAGCATATAATATTAAGAGGGGTACACGAAAAGCCAGCAACACAAAAAGTCCCAAATTAAAAGTTTTAGGGATTTTTGTTCTACTCCCTTTTTACCCAAGCGTTTTCAACTGTAAGGTAGTTGTGCGTTGCGTTGCGAAACCACTGCCAATAAGAGTGTTATCAATAGTAGGGCTGGACAGCCTGTCCCGCTTTTTCTGCGGATTGGAGCAATCGGCAGCATATCGCTTATCAGCTTTAGTTCGGCAGTAGGTCTGCTATTTGGCTTTTTGTTTTATCTTCATCAAAAGTTTTTCAATTGAACTTCGATAGCCAGGCGAAGGTCTTCAATTCTCCCACCATCGGCAATAATTGTTCGTTGTGGGCAAGTTGCAACCGTGAAAAAACGTAATAGTTAAAGAGACGCATTTTTACTAAATTTGATTGATAAAAACTATTATCATGTTGTACGGACAAGTAAGCATTGACCCTGAAATTATGAGTGGCGCACCGGTATTTGCTGGAACAAGAGTACCAATTCAAAACCTTTTTGACTATTTAGAAAGCGGAGAAGACCTTTCAGAATTTTTAGACGATTTTCCGTCAGTTTCGAAAGATGCAGCTTTGGCTATTTTGGAAATGGCAAAAAAGTCATTGACAACAGAAAAGCTGCTTCATGAAAATTTTGCTTGATGAAAGTTTACAGCGGAAATTGCGTTACGACTTTTACGAACAACATGAAGTAAGGACTGTAAGAGATATGGGTTGGTTAGGAAAGAAAAATGGCGAATTGCTTAGACTTATGACAGAAAACAAGTTTGAGTTATTTATAACAGTTGACCGCAACTTACCTTATCAGCAAAACCTTGAAAAACTAACATTGACAATTTTTGTGCTGCGTGCTAAAGATAATACAAGGGAAACTTTACGCTTACTTATTCCAAAAATATTTGAACGTGTTGCGAAAGGTGACTTACAAAATGTTATTGAAATCTCTTAATTTGACTGCCTGCCCATAACATTAAGTGAAGTAGACGAAAAGCCTCAAAATTAAGCCCCGTTGCCTGTGAGGTAGCGGGGCTTTTTGTTCTACTCCCTGTTGACCGCAGCAGGTGTAAGCTTAGGTACAAATAGTGGAGCTGGACAGCCTGTCCCGCTTTTTTTCATTGCAGTTAACTTAAAGAAAAAATGCCTGGACTGATGCAGTTCTTGACAGTAATGCAAGTAGATTTGGGTTAAAAGCTGAATAAGGGTTTGCCGTATAAGTGCTACCGTGTGGACACATCTTTATTTGGTTGTTTGCATGTTTTTACCATGG
>CAXUMK010000484.1:0-2509 GCA_964251885.1 uncultured Segetibacter sp.
GTTTCATTGTTGTACTATCGCCTAAAACCTTTGGTATTACTGAAGAGGCTTTGCCTGCCCGCATCTCCTTTTTAATAGTAGCTATATGGTGGATCGGTTTCTCATTCATCGCCTTTTACCTGCTGCCAAAAGGGGTACCCAATGCAGGATCGGATCAATACAATGTGTTAACCGGGGGCTTTAAAGAGCTGGCAAAAGTGTGGCGCAGAGTAAAGGAACTGCCTTTACTAAAACGCTTTCTGCCTGCGTTTTTTTTCTATTCGGTAGGAGTGCAAACCATTATGCTGGTAGCAGCTAATTTTGGTGCAAAAGAGTTACACATGCCCGACGAAAGCCTTATAAGCATTATACTGGTTATACAATTGGTTGCTATCATAGGAGCCTCTTTTACAGCAAAGCTTTCGGCTAAGTATGGCAATATAAAAGTGCTGGCAGGTATAGTAGGTATATGGTCGCTTATATGTGCCTGTGTTTATTTTATTACAAATGCACAGCAGTTTTATGTAGCAGCAGTACTGGTAGGTATTGTAATGGGTGGGGTTCAGTCGCTGTCGCGTTCTACTTATTCCAAGTACATTCCTCCAAATATTCCCGATACGGCTTCTTACTTTAGTTTTTATGATGTTACCGAGAAGTTGTCTATTGTAGTTGGCCTTTTTGCATTTGGCTTTACAGAAGCCGTAACCCACGAAATGCGCAACTCTGCCCTTGTGCTCGATGTATTTTTTATTACAGGCATGCTGTTATTGCTGTCATTACTGGCTGCAGAAGCAAGGATAAAATCAGCGAAAGTGGCGGTGGGGTAATGTGTTTTTCCTGGAAGAATGTTCTTTTCCCATTAATGGTGCTTTAAGTACGAGAGATTTACAGGTGAAATTCTGTTGCGGCTTTTCTTCTACATATTAAATTACAGCATCATCTCTTACCCCTTCTTTGACCATTTTTGCCGATACTTATTTTGGTTCAATTGTTTCAACAATTTCTTTTGAAAAGTTGTATTAACAGGACGCGATCTGATTTCTTTTCAACTGCAAAATCTTTTACTGTGAATGAAAATGAATTAAACGACGGAAATAGTAAAAACGCTGGTAAAAAAGGAACATCCAGGCGTGAATTTATTACCCAGGTTACCGTGGCTGGCGCCGGTCTCGCGATCACTCCTTTTATCGGTCATGCTGCTTTCCCGCCTCCGCCTGCTGTTAATCAACTGAACGGGGTAAACACCAAAGCAAGCCTGCTGATAAATGGAACCAAACACGCAGTTGACATAGACACCCGAACAACTCTGCTCGATGCGCTACGCGAAAACCTGGGAATGACCGGAACAAAAAAAGGCTGCGACCACGGTCAGTGCGGAGCATGTACCGTTTTGGTAAATGGCAGACGGATAAAGTCTTGTCTCACTTTTGCAGCTATGTGTCAGAACGCAGAGGTGACGACGATTGAAGGACTTGCAAAAGATGGCAAACTGCACCCCATGCAGGCTGCATTTATAAAGCATGATGCATTTCAGTGCGGCTATTGTACGCCGGGCCAAATCTGCAGTGCAGTTGGTTTATTACAAGAGGGGCATGCTAAAACAGATGCAGACATAAGCGAATTAATGAGCGGAAACATTTGCCGTTGCGGCGCTTATAAAAACATTGTGGATGCAATTAGGGAAGTACGGGATGGTGCGTGATGAAGGTGAATGGTGAATAGTGCATTGGGTGAAAGGTGAAAGGTGAAAGTGCCCATTGCCCATTCACCATTGACGTTCAATGAAGCCGCATGAAAAGATACCGTAAAAGTGAGTGACACAACCGGAGCCGAATAAAGAACAACTGTTCGTAACAAAAAATACAAATCGCTTTAAGCCCCTTCTAAGTTTTGGGGTTTTTTAAAAACAACCTTTATGGAGCCTTTCACCTTAATACAGGTAAATGATAGCCAGGCAGCAATTAATGCGGCGACGGGAGCAAGCGAACCGAAATTTATTGCAGGCGGCACAAACCTGATCGACCTGATGAAATACAATGTCGAAAAACCTAAAGAGGTGATCGACATTACTGCATTAAAACTAAACAGGATTGAAGCTGTTGCCGGTGGTGGTGTGCGCATAGGAGCAATGGTTCGCAACAGCGATCTGGCTTACGATCCGATCATCAGCAAACATTATCCTGTTTTATCAGAAGCATTGTTATCGGGTGCATCTGCGCAGTTGAGAAATATGGCGACAGTTGGTGGCAATTTATTGCAAAGAACACGCTGCCCGTATTTCTACAATGTAAGCTTCGCCTGCAATAAAAGAGAACCAGGATCAGGTTGTTCGGCCATTACCGGTTATAACCGCATGCTGGCTGTGCTGGGAACCAGCGACAAATGCATCGCCACCAATCCATCTGATATGAATGTGGCTTTGGTTGCGTTGGATGCTGTGGTGCATGTGCAGGGGCCAAAAGGCGAACGTTCTGTTCCAATTGTAAACTTTCATTTGCTTCCCGGAGATACTCCTGAAAAAGAAACAGTG
>CAXUMK010000485.1:0-2491 GCA_964251885.1 uncultured Segetibacter sp.
CATTCAGCTTTTTTTCTTTTTTGGCTCTGAAAAAGTCGTTACTCGCAATGACGGCCCCAACTCTTATCAATTCTTCTTAAACGCCCACTTCCACATCTCTTTCCAGGTTGCTTTTTTACCGTACATTAAAATACCTGTTCTGTAAATTTTGGCGCTTATCCAGGTGGTTAATAAAAAGCCTCCTACAAGTAACAGCATGCTTAGTATTAACTGCCAATATGGAACTGTTCCCGGAACACCGAAAGGAATTCTTGCCATCATGACAATAGGAGAGCAGAATGGAATAAGGCTTGCCCAGGTAGCCAGGCTTCCCGATGGATTTGTGATGGCATTTATCATGATAATAATGGAAACAATTATGGGCATTGTAATGGGCAACTGCAGGCTTTGCGCGTCATTCGCATCTTCATTTACAGTGCTGCCAATAGCAGCAAACAGGGATGCGTAAAAAAGGTATCCAAACAAAAAGTAAAACAAAAAACAGCCTATGATCAACACCCAGTTTGCTTCTGCCATGGTAGCGGCAAATTCAGAAAACCCGCCGGCTGCACCCGAAGCAGCTTTCATGCTTCCGCCCGGTATCTGCTGACTCGATTCCTGCGCCTGTTGTAAAGTTTCGTGGGGTAAAAGAGCCGATGCTGCAGTCATTAGGCCAACGATAAGTATTATCCAGATTAAAAACTGGGTGAGGCCTACTGCGCCGATACCGACAATTTTACCAACCATTAACTGAAAAGGTTTTACTGAAGAGATCACGACTTCTGCAATACGGTTTGTTTTCTCTTCTGTTACTCCGCGCATTACCATCATACCATAGATAAGTAAGGTTATGTAAATCAAAAAGCCGCTGGCATAACCGATGCCATACGCCAATCCGCTGTTGCCTTTTTTTACTTCTGAACCTTCTTTGTAAGTCTGGTTGATTTGTACTGTACCTGCTTTTTTACGTTCGGCATCCAGTTCTTTAATGTTGATGTTATACTTCGATTTCAACAACTGGTTCTGCAGGCTTTCATTGATTTTCTCTTCCAGGTTTCCTTCGGCAACGATGCCGAATTGTTTCTTCGAGATGAGCTTATACTCATTGGCGTTATTGTCGTTTGTATACAAAATGCCTGTATAGCCTTTTGCAATGTAGTTGATGCTATCTACGCCTTTAGGAAATTCAAAAATCAATGCTTTTGTATTTTCGATGGTGCCTTGTAAAGCATTGGAATTGTCGATCACTGCAATTTTTTCCTGGTCTATATTTTTGATAGAAATGAAGGTAACTGCAGTAATTAATCCTGCAAATAATAAAGGCGTAAGAATGGTTGAAAGAATAAATGTCTTGTTGCGAACTCTTGTCAAATATTCGCGCTGAATGATGAGTAATATTTTATTCATGTCTGGTTGAAATTGAAGATTGAATTAAGCTTTTACATTTTGAAACTGGCGGGTTATTTTGGTGCCCTCAACCTGCCTTATAAACACTTCATTCAGCGATGGCAGAATTTCGTTAAAGGCAACAATAGTTGCATTTTGGTTTATAAAATATTTCAGCACATCGTTGCTGCCGCTGCCGTCGTTTATTTTAACCGTTAGCTGGTTGCCCGATTCCCTGACTACTTCAAAAGCCTCGTTAGCTGTTTGCACCGGTGTATCTGCAAGCTGTATTCTAAAAAGATTTTCCTTAAACTGCTGCTTTATTTCCTGTACGGTTCCGTCTAATATTTTTTTGCCCTGGTTTACTAAAACAATATGGTCGCAGATTTCTTCTACCTGTTCCATGCGGTGAGTACTGAAAATAATAGTACTTCCTTTACGTGCAAGTTCAAAAATCTCGTCTTTAATCAGGTTTGCATTTACCGGGTCGAGGCCGCTGAATGGTTCATCCAGGATGATCAGTTTGGGTTCGTGTAGTACAGTAGTAACAAACTGCAGTTTCTGGCTCATTCCCTTACTCAGGTCTTCGACTTTTTTATTCCACCAGCTTTCCATGCCCAGGCGGGTAAACCAGTATTTAATTTTCTCCATTGCATCGCTTTTGCTTAGCCCCTTCAGGCGCGCAAGGTATAAGGCCTGCTCACCGATTTTCATCTTTTTGTACAAGCCTCTTTCTTCGGGCATATAGCCTATAAAAAGAGCATCGTTCATGGGATCAAATTTTTTACCGTTAAAAACGATTTCTCCTTCATCGGGATAAAAGATACCTGTAATCATTCTAAGCAGAGTAGTCTTGCCGGCACCATTGGGACCGAGCAGGCCAAAAATGCTTCCTTGTTCTATAGAAAAGCTGATGTCGTCTACCGCTTTTTGTGTAGCGTAGTACTTTTTTAAATTTCGCAGTTGTAAAAGTTGCATGAAATAGGCAGTTGAGTTAATTCTTCAAATATAGGTGTAAGAAAAGTTGTCTTTATTTATTTTACAAAAACGGAAAGAGAAACTGATAAAATTGTATTATACTTCCCGTGGCATAAAGATGTGCAGTGATTTTTTTGGTGCCGGGCTG
>CAXUMK010000486.1:0-525 GCA_964251885.1 uncultured Segetibacter sp.
ATGGCATCATCGTTGTGTCACTCACTTCTACTTGTAGATTTCATAGCATCTTTTTCGCACAATATTAAACGGCAATCAATCACTGCGTCAATTTAGGATGCACCCCTCACAACTACTCTAAAAAATCCTTTTTATAAAGTTTACTTTTACTCATGTAAAGTAAGCATACTGCAAACCTTCTTTTAGCTTTACGCGCTGCACCTGAGTAGTTTATGGAAGCAGCGAAACTTCATCCTTTCATTATACAGATTCCCATACTAAATGGCAGTTTTAGAAGTTTCAAAATCTTCGAAACTTTTATTATGAAAGCCAGGCTGTATGCGCCATTTACAAAAAAAACTAATAGGAACACTCGGGTAAGTAAAGTAATATTAATTGTGCCTCCTTGTTTAATATTCAAAACAGCGTAATCTTTGTTTCAACTTAACAAATTCCAGATGTATCTGTTATACTTTGCGCCTCATGAATTTCCCGCTAACGGGACAAGTAGTGCATAGCTCAAAACCGGAGAAATTGTACAAGTGT
>CAXUMK010000486.1:535-2482 GCA_964251885.1 uncultured Segetibacter sp.
CAATGATTCATAGTAGCAATTCTGCCTGGCTCAAAAAAATCATTGCACTACTTGTCCCGTTCATACCGGATTCTTAGGCAGCGAGCAGTATAAGTTAGTTTTTTGGGTCGCGAATTTAAACATAAGATCAGCTTAATAGTTGGAAAACTAAAAAGTATGTGATTCTTAAAGAAATTAACCTTCGTGCTTTTCAACTAAACAAAAACTAAATCAATACAATGAAATTACCAGAGATAAAAATTGCCGAATGGTTCTTACGCATTTCATTGAGTGCGGGATTTCTATCTGCCACTGCTGATCGCTTCGGACTGTGGCCAAAAGAAGTTTCGGTCTGGGGTAACTGGCAAAGTTTTGTAAATTATACTAAAAGCCTAAATCCGTTTGCGCCGGATAGTTTAGTCCCTTTCCTGGCTTATACTGCAACGGGTTTAGAAATTGCTTTGGGTGTTTTGTTGCTGACAAACTTTAAAACTAAGTGGGTGGCCAAAGCAAGCAGTGCCTTACTTTTATTATTTGCATTATCTATGACCATTTCAAAAAGCATTAAAGCGCCGTTGGATTATTCGGTATTTACCGGTTCTGCTGCTGCTTTTGCACTAAGTCAGCTTATTAAAACCAGTCAAAACAAAAAGAACATTATTTAAATGAGGATAATACATTTGAAGAATTAATTTAAACATACCAAACCATGAAAAGAATAGATTTAAAATTGATGTTGACTTTAGCGTTAATCGCTTTGGGTTTTGCAGCTTCAGCGCAAAATGAAAGAAATATAAAACAGGAAGAAGCCAACAAAAAAATGGTAGCTGTTTTTTATCAAAAACTTTTTGGCGACTTAGACCTGTCGGTAATAGACCAATACATTGTACCCGATTACATTCAGCACAATCCGGATGCTACAGACGGAAGAGAAGCATTAAAAAAAATATTGGCAAAATGGTTTAAGACAAGAAAGAAGGGAAAGATAGATATTCAGCATATTGGTGCAGATGGCGACTTCGTTTATCTTCATCTTAAAAATAAATTGCCCAATGGAAGATTAGAATCTAACATAGATATTTTCAGGATTAAGAATAATAAAATTGTAGAACATTGGGATGTAGCACAAACAGTACCCGAACATTCTATAAACCCACACCCGATGTTTTAAACCTAACAAATAAATTATAAAAAATGAAAATAGCACTAATTGGCGCCTCGGGGTTTGTCGGAACGGCTGTTCTGAACGAACTGATAGAAAGAGGACATACTATCACAGCGATTGTACGTAACCCGGAAAAAGTGAAAGAGAACGCCCTGGTAACGAGCATAAAAGTAAATGTCAGGGACGAGGACGATTTAGCCAATGCCGTAAAAGGACATAATGCGGTTATCAATTCCTTTAGCCCTGGTATCAGCAGTACCAATATTTACGACGATTATTTAAACGGAAATATCGCCATTCAAAACGGGGTAAAGAAAAGCGGCGTAAAAAGGTTATTGGTTATTGGCGGCGCAGGCAGCCTGTTCATTGCTCCCGGCCTGCAATTGGTAGATAGCCCCGAATTTCCGGCAGACTGGAAAGCCGGCGCTTCCTCAGCCCGTGATTATTTAAATATCATTAAAAACGAAAATGAACTGGACTGGACATTTTTGAGTCCTTCTATAGAAATGTATAACGGTAATGGCGGAGTTCGTTTGGGTACTTATCGTACCGGTTTAGATACACCTGTTTATGACGAAAGTGGCAAAAGTTTTATTTCCGTTGAGGATTTGGCGATAGCTATTGTGGATGAACTGGAAAATCCACAATTTATCCGTAAACGTTTTACGGTTGGGTATTAATTTTTCCGCCTTTCCACGTGTTCTTTTTCCGCCTTTGCAGGTGTTCTTCACCTGCAAACATAGCTTACCAAAGTGCGGTGGTGAAGAACTGAAACAGCGGCAAAACAATCGAAGACATTCAAC
>CAXUMK010000487.1:0-2444 GCA_964251885.1 uncultured Segetibacter sp.
GTAGCAATACTGCCTGGTTCATAAAAATGTATTGCATTTTTTATAGGGTAAGTATAAATGGTCACCCTCTCCAATTGTAGCACCAGCACAAAACTTTCCTGCGAAACGAAAATAAGTGTTTCCGAAGGAATGTTTTTGATTAGATATATAATAGAGAAAGCAGTGAGGCTTTCTAAGGAACGCCTCGTGGAATGCGACAATTTGAAATGCACCCTCTTAAACCGTAAATTGCAGCCCCAATCAATATTAATGGAGACGAACTGCGAATATATAAGTTACGAAAGCACAGGTTATTTTTCTAAGATGATGATTGACTATGTGAAGGCTGACGAAAAACTACAACCCTTTTTTAAATACCCGGTTTCATTAGATGGAATGAAAGCTTCAATAGAAGCAAGAAAGCAATTTGATACTCCGCGAAACTTGCTGGTTCAGGAATTAAGAAAGCAATACAAAGACCTCGATTTAAGTGAGAAACAGGAGGAAAATCTTCAACTCCTTTTAAAGAAAAATACTTTCACCGTTTGCACTGCGCATCAGCCTAACATTTTTACCGGTCCATTGTATTTCATCTACAAGATATTACATGCTGTAAAGCTTGCTGATCATTTAAATGATCAAATTCGTGAAAACAAATTTGTTCCTGTGTATTACATGGGAAGCGAAGATGCAGACCTGGATGAATTAGGGCATATCAACCTTCATGGTGAAAAGCTGGAGTGGGATACCAAACAAACCGGCGCGGTTGGACGAATGAAGGTAGATAAGAATCTCATAAAACTGATTGACAGGATTGCCGGACAAATAGAAGCAACCCCGAGTGGTAAAGAACTGATCAGTCTTTTTAGAGAGTCATATAAAGAAGGGGAAACCATTCAGCAGGCAACTTTAAAAGTGGTTAACGAATTGTTTAAAGACTTTGGGCTGCTGGTACTTATTCCTGATAATGCTGAATTAAAAAGACAGTTTAACACAGTTGTAAAAAAGGAATTAACCGAACATTTTTCACATCCTTTAGTTGAGAAAGCTACTAACGAATTAAGTGTACATTATAAACCGCAGGCAAGCGGAAGAGAAATAAACCTGTTTTACCTGACAGAAACAAAGCGTGAACGGATAGAGAAAGAAGGTGAAAGGTTTAAGGTGGATGGTGCAGGGTTATCATGGAATAAAGAAGAAGTTTTGGCTGAAGTGGATGCGCATCCTGAAAGATTTAGTGCCAATGTTATTTTACGGGGCGTTTTCCAGGAAAGTGTTTTGCCTAATATTGCTTTTATCGGCGGCGGCGGAGAAATCGCGTACTGGCTTGAACTGAAAAGAGTGTTTGAAGCAGCAAATGTTCCTTATCCCGTGTTAATTGTCAGAAATTCTTTTTTACTGATTGAAGACATTCACAGGCAATCAGCACAAAAGCTTGGGTTTGAAATAACAGACTTATTTGAGACAACCGAACAATTAATTAACCGGTTAGTAAAACGAGACAGCAACCGGCAACTTACTTTGATCAAAGAAAAAGAACTGCTTCAGAATGTATATAAGCAACTAAAGGAAGTAACAGGTAAAATAGACTTTACGCTGTCACAACATACAGCAGCCTTACAAACCAAAGCACTGGAAAAAGTGGAAGGGCTTGAAAAGAAAATGCTGCGGGCCGAAAAACGAAAGTTTGAAGCACAACAGAGGCAGATTGCCAAACTAAGACGACAATTATTTCCAAACAATAGCCTGCAGGAGAGACAGGAAAACTTTTCAGCCTTTTATGGAAAGTATGGAAAAGAGTGGCTGACTAAGATATACGAAGCTTCATTAAGCTTAAATCAGGAATTTGGAATTATTGAATCTGATTAAGTTATATCAGAAGTTCTTCCAGTAAAGAGAAAAAAAATTGGGTGCATTTCAAATCGTCGTACCAGCACGAAACGTTCCCACGGAACGAAAAAAAGCCTACACATTCTTTTTTCTACCCACCAGTCGTTCCGAAGGAACGTTTGGCGGGTAGAGGTGTAAAAAGGATTTGCTACGGCAGGCAGATGAATTTAAACAGTACTCAAACTCAGCCCTAAGGCGCGAACGACTATCAGGTCTTTGGTATCTCCAAAATTTACCCGCAGACTTAAAAGCACTGCGCCCAAAGCAGGATTTACAGAGGTAGCTGCACTGTCTATGCAAACAGGTCCGGGATTGGTATGATCGGTAGGGTCGTCTAAAAGTACAGTTGCAGACTGAGGCGGATTTTGCACCTGAGCCAGCCTTATCTGACTGATAAAACTTCTTTTATTAGACAATTCATAACATACCCTCACTCCTTTTATGACGAAGCCGGGAGGAACTTCGAGACCCATTTGAACTACTTTGTTGCCACCTCCCTGCGCCACTTCTCCGGTGGTGGAAGAATGAATGACCAGGCCGGTAAGGCCACCACCCACTCCCGATGAAACAGCATT
>CAXUMK010000488.1:0-2425 GCA_964251885.1 uncultured Segetibacter sp.
CTGTCTTCAAATGTTGTGTAATTGCCCTCTGTGTTTGCTGGATCAGGGCAGTAAATAAACCATTGTGTTTTCATTTCTTTAAATTTTGTTTGTTATGAATTTGATGTGTATTTCCACTATTGTTTTTGTTTTGAAATAGATGGAATAAGTTTGGAAATAGTTAAGAATCTATTTATTTACTACCTCGCTAAATCAAGATTGGAGGCGGTGAGGTTGACGATTTTTCCGATGCTATTAATATCGTTAATCTGCTTTGGCTCGTTCTGCTGAACTACCGCGTTTGTAAAATGAATGGTGGTTAAATAGATAATACTCCACTTACTTAAATAATTCGCCACCGGAAGCATGAAATCAATGAAAGTAATGTCACCATCAACAGTCAGTTCAATAGTATTCGTTGTATATAAGGCACGTGAGAGATCCGGATCATCAGGGTTGAAAATGCTTAATGAAATATCTATCCTTTCTATATGATATATATTAAATAATCCGGTATTATTGGTAATAACAATTGTATCTTTTACTTCTTGCCCTGCATCTATCCTAATTTCTTTTAATATGCGGTCAGTATAAATTTCATTAATATTAAAAGTGTATTCAAATTCCGTTGAATTGATTTCAGCTACATCATCAATAGATGTTGTTTTGACAGCATTGTTATTAGGAATAAGTACAGATGGATTAAGATTCTTTGGTTCGTCATCTTTATCTGCAATGCCGGAGGCCGATATATCAAACAGAGTTTTGTTAATTAGATATACCTCACCATTATCTCCCGGTTGTATGTCAAGTCCGCTACCCGATATATTTTCTAGGGAAAGAATAATACTTGATTGGGGATTTGGTTCCGTATCACTATCCACTGCAAATGCAATGGTTTCAAACATTTTTCCGTTGGGATCTTTGAGAATACTGGCGATAGTTGCCGCATTTGCGTTGCCAATTGATACATTCTGAAATTCAAGCCTGAAAAGATTGCTTCCTTCTACACCATGCACATAAGCACCAATATGCGTAATATCTGTATATGGAATTTGCTGTTTATTAAACTGAATGTTTTCCGGTTGCCATACAACAGAAGGGAACCGGATATGAATTTCACTCAGATGCTTCTGTAGCTGATTGGGTAGATTTCGCTGTAATAATTTTTTGAGTTTCAGCAACTGAAATCCTGTAACATTTGGTGCAATGTTAAACTTGAATGTAGCCGTGGAGTTGCTGACATTGTTTACATCTATAGTTGTAAAAAGATATGCCGCAGGAATCAGTATATCGCCTTCACTTTCGTCTAAGGCAATATAATAGTTGACTGGTATGAGCAGGCAGCTGCCGTTATTTTTATCTATATACACCGTACTGATACCTGTCCCCTCTAATGAACCATTAATAATAGACAGTTTGGTGTAATCATTTTTTGATAATCCATCCTGGCAAAAAGGTGGTGTGCAACCAAAAATAATAATGTTGTTATCAGAAGTTTTTAGGAGGTAATTAGACGTAAAATCTCGACAGTCAAAACATACATTCTGGATAGATGTAGTAAAGGACATCGAATTGTTAGTTATATATTCCCTTTCCTGTGTTGTTGTATCGTTTTGTACCTGCCGGTTCATCCAAACCGCTTGCAAGGTTCGTGGTCTTCCTGCATTTATAATCCTGCTGGCTGCAATGCCGAGGATAGGGCTTCTTGCCTTCTCCCTGCTTATAATAGCCAATGGGAAGAAGGGCTTCTGCGTGTAAGCGAAATAGGTTGCCTTGATCTCTATTGAGCAAAAGTTTTTGTTGGCTGCATTGGCTATAAATTTATAGAATCGTATCAACCCATCCTGCATATCTAATCTAATTGTAAGAGTAACTGTATCATCCTTTTGAACAAAGGAGCAAGGAAAAGAAATTACCTGTTTATCTACCGTCGTTACCAGAAAAGAAAAGCTTAAATTGGTATACAAAATTTCATGAAAGGAGAACTCAGGCAAATTTTGTATACCGGATATTACCTCGGCCGGAATGTCTTTCTTCAGTACAAAGGAGACCTCACCGCCGTATGCCTGGTTGCCGTCCGCATTCGGACCACTTATCCATGTGGTAAAAAGGAAACTATTTTGTAATGGTTGTTGTAAAGAAAAACAGGGGAAATACCATTTCTTATTTTGTTCATACCGGTCATTGTAATAAGCTGGTGAACTGCCTGTTATTACGGGACCTGGTTTATTTATGTTCCACAGTGCCTTTGACAGATTTATCCGGTTAAATGCCAGCTGCTTCACTGGAAATACCTGTGGTACTTGTCTTTCCGCATTACTATTTGCGAATTGTAAAATGTCACTGTTCAACATTAGCTGCTGTGGTTTGAGGAACATTCCTATTGTTCCATCGAATGCTGTTGCCATAATTTATAATTTGTTATTGTAATAAAATTTTTAGA
>CAXUMK010000489.1:0-2419 GCA_964251885.1 uncultured Segetibacter sp.
ACTCATAGTAGTAACCCTGCTCGGCTCAAAAAAATCCAACTCACTTTTTTACCTCCTGTGCAGCATAGATGTTATGCTGATTATGTCTGTAAGATGTTCAGTCGAAAAGCTGCTTCACCAAAATCAGCTTTTCCCTTTTTTTACACCTTCTACCGGTTGGAAAATTATGTTTTGAATTACCTCGAAATTAACAGGTTCATTATTCAGTATTGCAGGTTCCCATTTGGGCGATTCCCGCAGAACCCGTAAAGCTTCTGCTCCGCAAGCCTTGCATCTGGCAGGTACCGAAAGCGCTTTTAGGTTGGCAGGCACTCCGTCTTTATCAACCACAAACTGAACCCGTACCTCATAATTGCCCGCAGGCGCTCCAACAGCAGAAGGTATAGTGGCGTTCAAATTCTTCTCCAAGTATTTTTTCCAACCTTCATCTCCTCCTTTAAACTGGGCCTGCCGCTCTACCACAAAATTTTTTATCTCCTTACCGGCATCATCCCAGCCTTTTTGCATTTGTATTCCTTTATCCGAATACAACGTGTACGATTTTTTATTGCCCGATTTGTAGTAATAGGTTTTGTCCAACGGCTTTCCATCAGCATATTCTATCGTAAAGTCTAATTTTCCATCTTCTTTGTAGTTATTCACACTTCCGACAGCTGTTTCCAGGTTCGTTTCACTATAGTCGCCTTCCGATTTTAAAATGTTTCTCGTTGCATAGTATTCCATCCCGTGCCACAGGTTGGCTTGCCTGAAAAACTTTACATAACTAACCGCGCTGTCTTTCGTTGTTTCCTTGCCATTTTTCGCATAATACCTGGTAGTAGTATCAGACTGAGAAAAAGATGTAACCCAGGCAAAAGCCGCAACAAATACCAAAAAGAATATTCTTTTCATAGTGAAGAGATAAGAAATAAATATAGCAAATTTTTGACGCTGCTGCGTTTTGTTGACCAACGGGACATTATTCATTTAGGTATGCTGATGAAGAATACCTGCAAAGCAGGAAAGGTGGAAACCTGTACCTTTACTATTATGAAAAATATTATTTTATCCCTTATCGCAGTTTTACTTGCTTCTCTATCGTTTGCACAGAAGAGAATTAATGCTGACTCAGCTTCATTTTATATTGGACAGAATGTAACGATTTGTTCAAAAGTGTATGGTGTAAAAGCATTTGATAGTGTTACTCTTATAAATGTGGGTGCTGCTTATCCTAAAAGCCCTTTGACCGTAGCTGTGTCTGCCAGGAATATGGCAAACTTCAAAACTGATTTTAACAACTATAGTGGAAAGGAAATTTGTGTAACCGGTACCATTCAGGATTATAAAGGAAAGCCGGAAATTGTTGTTACTAAAGAAAGCGAAATAAATGTGGTTGTTTCAGCGCCATAGGTAACTACTTCTTTTGCTACTCATCTATACTTAGCATTGCATAAGAATGTGCACTTTTTTTCGGAGCCCAACTGAAGTACTACTATGATGCATCGTTGCGTCGTCCCGCTTCAGGCGGGATACTTTTCAATCTTTATTCCACAAGCCAAAGAGTTTCTAATCTATCCTTGAAAACTCCATCTTACATTCTTTTGAAGTTAATTTCTGATACGATGATCTATTGGAAGATGTCGAAAAAGCTTCTAAAGACATTGCTTGTTTAATTGCAAAGTTTTCATAAAGCAGGTGTAAAAATAAAGGGAGTTTTTGTGCACCTTTTGCCTGCTCCCTTAATATATTTTAATAATGAAACTTACAGATCAATCTCGATAGCATGGGTATCGGGGTTGACTGAGATCTTCTTGGGCACACCATTTAGTTTGATCGAGAAATTATCAAAGTTTATTTCAATCGGCTTCATTATCACAGGCACTTGTTTATTCACTACCATCACTTCCCTGCTGTCAGATAATTTTTCTTCTGCTGCATTGTCTGCTTTCTCAGCCTGGGCTTTCACCTTACCGGCCTTTGCAGCGGCTTTCTTTAGATTTACTTTTTTAGGAGGCGTTTCAGTTTTACCGGTGTTGCCTAGTACCTGTTCAACACTTAATCCGGTTGCCTTGATTTTCTTATTCAGTGCAAACCTTCGGTCATATACGCCTTGCTTTTCTAATTTATACTTTTTCATTACGTCTTTAGTCTCAAGGGTTAAAATATCCTTGTCTTTTTGTGACAGGTTCTCAAGGTCTGTTCTGGAACGTTTCTTTACAAGTGAAGTTGCTTTAGCCATGGAAAGTTATTTTAGTTTAGGTAAAGATATAACAAGACAGACTTTACAAACATCTTTTCGGTATAAGCATTCCTTCATTTTTATTTTAAACTTTTGGTTATCAAGCGATACAAGCAACTCTTTGGCTTGTTGAATAAAGATTGAAAAGTACAAGAGTGCGACGCAACGTAAGCTTACGGCTAAGTACATCTTTCACAGGTG
>CAXUMK010000490.1:0-2392 GCA_964251885.1 uncultured Segetibacter sp.
CAAATTGTAACCGATTATCCAAATAGCCGCGACGCCATTCGTTTTGCAGGCCTGGATTATACAGTGGTAAAACGCCCGCTGTTTACTCCTGACACTGCTCAGGTAAACTCAACCATGGAAATCAAAGTACCTGATTTCTATGCTACCTTGCGAACTGATACGAAGCAGGTATTGGGCGTAGTAGGAAAAGAGTATGAAATAGTTCAAAATACAGATGCATTCACATTTTTTGACTCGATTGTAGGAGGCGACGGTATACAATATGAAACGGCTGGCGCTTTAGGAAAGGGAGAACGTATCTTTATTACAGCTAAGTTACCTGGTTACATCAAAGTGGGAAACGATGACCTGATAGAAAAATATTTATTTCTTACCACCTCTCATGATGGTTTTGGAAGCATTACAGCAGCTTTTACCCCTGTACGCGTTGTATGCCAGAACACGCTGAATGCCGCCATGCGAAATCATTCCAACGCAGTTAAAATTCGCCACACCTCAAATGCCAAAGAGAGGTTGGAGCAGGCACATAAAGTAATGGGTATTTCAAGTAAACTATCCGAAGAATTACACGAAGTTTTTAACCGTTGGTCACGAGTGCGCATTACTGATCCGGAAATCAAAAAGCTTATTCAGCTTGCCATGATTCCGAATAAAGAAGTTTTGCACTACCTTCAGGCAGGTAAAGATGATGAACTTTCCACCTGCTTTAAGAACATGGTAGATACAGTGTATGATTATGCCATGAGCAGTCCGACACAGCAAACCATAACCACTAAGCTGGACTTTAGCCAAAAAAGGGAACCTTCCGCGGAGAGAGAGCATGTAACTTTATAGTGACCAAACAATAAAGATCATGCAAACAATTCCCCTGGAAGGTTCAAGAATAATATTACGTTTTAGTTCTTTGTTTTCCAAAAAAGTATTTGAGCATGTCAAGGTGCTGGTGATGGGAACGCTGCTTTGCATAGGTAACCATACTGTATGTGCTGCGCTCAGGTTTATGGGCTTGAAAGATGAGCTGCGTTTTCATAAATACCACCGGGTCCTGAGCCGGGTTAAGTGGTCTGCTTTAAAGGGCTCGCACATCCTGCTTCAATTACTTATAAAGTACTTTGGCCCAGATGATGAGCCACTGGTCTTTGGTATAGACGAAACGATAGAACGCAGACGTGGTGACAAGATCAAAGCCAAAGGCATTTACCATGATGCAGTTCGTTCTTCGCATTCACACTTTGTCAAATGCAGTGGCTTAAGATGGATGAGCATGATGATGCTATGTAAAATCAGATGGACCAACCGCATCTGGGCGCTGCCTTTCTTAACAGCTCTGGCACCTTCAGAACGTTACTGTGAACAGCATGCCAGGCATCATAAGACGATCACCGGGTGGGCCCGGCAGATGATCCTTCAGCTTCGCAGGTGGTTACCCGGCAAATCGCTGGTGGTAGTGGCAGACAGGTCTTATGCGGCCCTGGAGTTGCTGGCAGCAGCAGGTAGTCGGGTAAGCTTTATTACCCGCTTGAGATTGGATGCATCCCTGTATGAACTGGCACCTGCCCGCAAGCCGGGCAAGACAGGTCGCAGCCTGCTGAAAGGAGTGCGCCAGCCCAGCCTTGCTCAAAGAGTAGAGGATAGAGCGCTGCGCTGGAAAACCATCCGGATAGCCAAGTGGTATAATGAAGTGGACAAGAAAGTACAAATATGTAGTGGCATATCGGTCTGGTACCGTGCCGGTAAGGCAGCAGTACCCATCAGGTGGGTGCTTATCAAAGATGGGCCGCGTGATAAAAAGCCGGTGGCATTGATGTGTACGGACGTGAGCCTGCACCCTGAAGCGATCATAGGATATTTCATCAGGCGCTGGAGTATGGAAGTAACATTCAGAGAAGTGAGGGAACATGTGGGAGTAGAGAGCCAAAGGCAGTGGAGCGATCAGGCTATAGCCTGCAGCACACCTTCGCTGATGGGTTTGTTCAGTATTGTTACACTATGGGCAGACAGCTTGTGTAAAAACAGCTTAGTGAAGATGCAACCCACTGCATGGTATAAAAAAGAGCAGCCCACGTTTTCAGATGCCATAGCAGCAGTTCGTAAACAACTATGGCAGCAAAGAGAATTCTCACTGTCCGAAGAACAAGGTGACATGATAAAAATACCAAGAGCCTTGTTCTGTGAGCTTACTGAACTACTGGCCAGGGCTGCTTAATTGGCTAAAGTCCAGCTAAGTGAGTTGCCAATAATTATTTGAAGAAAGAAGTTTCAAGTGTTAACTTTCTGTATGCGCAAACAAAAAAGCCCTGCAGAACTTGGTTTTACCGTTCGGGACGCAGCTCGCCTTAGCAAAGCAATGCAGGAGGTTTCTGACAAACGCACTTTTGTGCGCATATGGTCT
>CAXUMK010000491.1:0-685 GCA_964251885.1 uncultured Segetibacter sp.
AAGAAGAGCAAAACATAAATGTCCAAAAGTAAACCAACCACGTGGACTAGTACGGAAAACGCCATCTGATTGAAGAGTTGCGCGATCGAATTCAAAAACTTCTCCTAATTGAGCTCGACGAGCATATTTCTTCACTGTAGCTGGATCTTTAAAAGTCACTCCATCAAGTTCTCCACCGTAGAAAGTAACAGAAACACCTACTTGTTCAACACTGTATTTAGATTCGGCACGTCTAAAAGGCACATCTGCACGAACAATTCCATCCTTGTCAATCAAGAGAACTGGGAATGTCTCAAAAAAGGTAGGCATTCGTCGAACGAAAAGCTCATTACCTTCTTTGTCTTTAAAGACACCATGACCTAACCATCCAACTGCAATACCATCACCACTATTCATAGCTCCTGCACGGAACAATCCACCTTTAGCTGGGTTGTTTCCAATGTAATCATAAAATGCAAGTTTTTCCGGTATTTTAGCCCAAGCTTGTGAAAGTGTTTGCCCCTGAGCTAAATTAGATTGAACTCTTTTTTCAATTTCTTGCTCAAAAAAGCCTAAATCCCATTGATAACGAGTAGGTCCAAACAATTCAATCGGCGTTGCCGCAGAACCATACCACATAGTTCCTGCAACAACAAAAGCTGCCCAAAAAACTGCTGCAATACTGCTAGAAAGCACTGTTTCAACA
>CAXUMK010000491.1:695-2377 GCA_964251885.1 uncultured Segetibacter sp.
ACATTACCCATTCGTAAGCCGTTGTATAAACGTTCTGAAGGTCGAACACATAAATGGAATAACCCAGCTAGAACTCCTAAAATACCCGCGGCAATGTGATGAGCCGGGATACCCCCAGGGTTGTACGGGTCAAATCCGTCGGCACCCCATGAAGGTGCAACTGGTTGAACACTTCCTGTAATACCATAAGGGTCAGAAACCCAAATACCGGGTCCAAAAACACCTGTTATATGAAAAGCTCCAAATCCAAAACATAAAAGGCCTGAAAGAAATAAATGAATACCAAAGATTTTGGGTAGATCCAATGCAGGTTTGTTTGTACGAGGATCTCTAAATAATTCTAAATCCCAAAAAACCCAGTGCCAAATTGAAGCCATAAAGAGAGCACCAGATAACAAGATATGTGCTGTTGCTACCCCTTCATATGTCCAAATACCTGGATTAGTTGAGCTTTCTCCGGTAATTGTCCAGTTACCCCACGACTGTGTAATTCCTAAACGTGTCATAAATGGTAATACAAACATTCCTTGACGCCACATTGGATTTAAAATAGGATCGGATGGATCAAAAACAGTCAACTCATATAGAGCCATTGATCCGGCCCAACCTGAAACTAAAGATGTGTGCATTAAATGAACCGCAATTAATCGGCCTGGATCATTTAATACAACCGTATGTACACGGTACCATGGTAATCCCATAAACTTTTTTACTAAATTGTTTTTACTTTCTTTATATCTGTGTTTTGCAATTGGTGTTTTGCATAACGGAGTTTAGGTCTTGGTTTGTTACCTCAACTTTTTACTTTGTACAAGGTACAGACACGTTGTGTCAGTTGAGTCCAAACTTAAAAAGTGTAGCTGTTAGGCTTTATAACTGAATACATTACAAAATAAGAAGGTACTAAAGATTCCCACCACGACTCGCCAATAATACAACAACAAGTGGTCCTGCACCCAAAATAAAAAGTATGGCTGCTAACTGAAAAAAGATTTGCAAATTCATAAAAGTTATCTATAAATTATATGTTTTGGGCGCACATATTAGTTAGATGCACAGATACCAACTACCAAAACGAAGTTTTGGTAAAGAGTTTTGTTGCACAGCTTTTACCCATTGCGTAACGCAATGGGTAAAAGCTGTGCAACAATAAGCTGTGCCAAAAAAGCACCGCTAAAACTGCTTTTCTTAAACTAACAGCGCTGCCTTTTCTCGAGATAGAGTTATACAAAACTCTAGTTTCACTATATCGGATTAAACAAAGCTTTAACAAAGCCTTGTTACACCTTTATTCTAACATACTTCAAGCCTGAACGGAATACAGTTGCCGTTTAAAAATGGCTGATACAAAGCTTAAAACAAACTTTGTTTGGGTAACGCAAGCAACCGGTATAACCAAGTTTTTGCAGCGCCCTTTGTATCTGTGATTTGTAAACTATTACAAGCTTTGCTAAAAACCAAAAGTTATTGATGCACAGCTACTTACCAAAACTTAGATTTAGTACGTAGCTGTGCAAAAAAAACTGTTAACAGTTTTTTTAGGCAAAAGTGCATTATTTTTATTAACCTTAACTTGTTACATATTTGACCGGTTGCAAGCAACCTATATTCATTGCAAAAACGAAGTTTTTGCATAGAAGTTTGGGTAACGCACAGATACCAAAACTCCGTTTTGGTAAGTA
>CAXUMK010000492.1:0-2375 GCA_964251885.1 uncultured Segetibacter sp.
CAATTAACTCACCTAAACCCGCTACCAGCCCCACCACAGTACCGCTAGCGCCCAAAACCCCAAGATAAGCCCCCGTAATGCTACGCGCCCCTTCATAAGTCGCATCAGCGCAAAGGCTGACAGTACCGAGTAAGATTACGAAGTTTAAAGCCGCTTTTTTCTGTGACATACACCCGGATTTGCAGCAGTTAAGTAGAAAATAATGTAGATTAATTTACTGCTTTTTGGGATAACCAATCATACCAATTATCTAAACCTATTCCCGTCTGTGCCGAAAGCTGAAAAATCTGAATTTGCGGATTGACTTGCTTGGCATATTCTATGCAGCGTTGCACATCAAACTTGACATAAGGCAGCAAATCAATTTTTGTCAAAATCATTATCTCACTAGCGCGGAACATATAGGGGTATTTTATCGGTTTATCTTCTCCCTCTGTCACTGATAAAATTACAATTTTTGCCAATTCTCCTAAATCAAATAAAGCCGGACAAACAAGATTACCAACATTTTCAATCATCACTATCGAATTCAAAGGTGGATTGAGTTGTTGCAAACCTTGTTCTACCATTGCTGCATCTAAATGACAGCCACTACCCGTGTTCACTTGAACAACTTTACAACCTGTATCTTTGATTTTTTCGGCATCATTAGTAGTTTCTTGATCGCCTTCAATTACACTCAGAGATAATTCGTGTTTTAAATCATTTATTGTCCGAGTTAAAAGAGTTGTTTTTCCCGAACCCGGAGAACTGACTAAATTTAATGCCAGAATATTTCTACCTTTAAACCAGCCGCGATTTTGGGCAGCTATCAGATTATTTTTTCCTAAAATTTCATGTTCTAAAGATATAGTTCTGCCATGTATTTTGGCATGAATTTGAGATACTTCATTAATATCGTGATTGTGAGAATGGCTGATAACCTTGCCATCAGGTAACACATGAGTATGATGGTGGGGAGTTTCACTTTGAGGCTGAATTGTCATTACTGTACCCGTTTGCAAATTAGAAACTTTAGCTTCAGCATCATCAGAACAGCCGCAAGTTACACACATACTTCATCTACCTCTATTTCCTTAATCTTTAATTCTTCGCCAGCTATTAAATCTAATTGCTTACTTCCACAACTACATACACCAAAGGGCTTTTCTAAAGTAACTTTTGCACCACATTGACGACATTTTGCCAACCCAGGAATTTGCAATATTTCTAATATTGCCCCTTCTAAAACTGTGCCTTGAGAACAAACATCAAAACAAAAAGATACGGCATAATAGCTGAAAGCTTGCCAATTTCTGATAATACTCGTCGCACTTTTGCCCCATTGGCGTATTCAGCTACAATTGCCACAACATTTTGAGTAATTCCTATTTCGTGCATAAAACTCAGGCGATCGCTCTTTTTTTAAATCAGATGTAGGGTGCGTTAACGCAGTCTAACGCACCATAAAAATTAGGTATTTTATTATACATTAAGCTTGTATGATTAATAAAAACTTTACTTAATTCACCAACAAACTAACTTTTGATTGCTTATCTTATACAAATCCTATCAATAGCCTTTTTGTGAAAAAGTCCGATTGACTACAAATATCTATATAAAAACTTAATAAATTCTATTAAATCATCATCATAACTTAACAAATCCGTGGTAGCTGATCGCCAACAAGCATATCAACAATGCGTTCAGCACCGAAAATAGTGTTTAATAATACAATTCCCGGAGGCGAGGAAATAACTTCACCGATAATACAAGCATCTTTTCCGGCTGGGTGAGACTTCATAGCTGATAAAACAGTGTCAGCATTATCACCTTTCACCACTACAACTAACTTACCTTCATTCGCCAAATACAACGGATCTAAACCGAGAATTTCGCATACACCTTTTACCTCTTCACGCACTGGGATAGACTTTTCATACATGCGAATTCCGACATTAGAACTAACAGCAAATTCATTTAATACTGTAGCCAAACCACCGCGTGTTGCATCCCGCATTGCATGAACTCCGGGACAAACATTGAGAATAGTTTCAACTAAATCATCTAACGGCTGACAGTCACTTTCAATATCAGTATCTAATGCCAATTCACCACGGGCAATTAAAATAGCAGCGCCATGATTGCCCAATTCACCATTAATAATTATCGCATCTCCGGGTTGAATGTTATGTGCCGAAATAGCAACTCCCGCCGGAATTACGCCAATACCAGCAGTATTAATAAACAACTTATCTACAGCACCGCGCTGCACAACTTTCGTGTCACCTGTCACAATTTGTATACCAGTTTTCTGTGCGGCTGCTTTCATACTTATAGCGACGCGCCGTAATGTTTCTACAGGTAATCCTTCTTCTAAAATTACACTACAGCTA
>CAXUMK010000493.1:0-2345 GCA_964251885.1 uncultured Segetibacter sp.
GTTTTCAAAGGGTTAGAGTGGATGTCATTATAAGGAGGAACGACGAAGCAATCCCTTCATTTACCTGTGTGCCCGTTAAGCTGCGTGATGGATTGTACTTTTCATTCTTTATTCAACAAGCCAAAGAGTCACTAATTACCTATTTGAGTGTAACTTCATGCAGTCACTGCAACCAATTGTTTTGCATAGTACAGCGAGAAATTTCAGAACGTACTAAATTTTTAAATAAATGGGGAGAAATGTTCAAGGAGGGAAATAAAACAAAAGCTTACAGGATGTGCAATGTTCTGTAAATTAAAACGCAGCTACTTTTAATATGGCTAAACTAAGCGTCAGGGACAGGGACAGGTCTTTGCTAAACTGCAACTTTAAAAACTAAAATATTTCCTGTTGTGTATCTTATTTTTATAGATCCCTTTCAGGTCAGCAATTAAAGCCCCGGGGTTTGTAATAGAACAAAAATAAGCATCATCATATTGCTGGTAAGCAGTGTGCGGAACACTTACAATTACAGCATCGTAATCATTATCAATAGCATTAGTTAAATAAAATCCATACTCGTGGTAAACCTCGTCGCTATCGGCGTTAGGATCGCTAACAAATACATTGAGGTGATATGACTGCAGGGTTTTTATAACATCGATGATTTTAGAATTACGTATATCGCTCACGTTTTCTTTAAAGGTTGCCCCTAACACAAGCACTTTGGCTTTTTTTACATTTTCGGTTCCGGCGATAACGTGCTGCAGTATTTTCTTTGAAAGATAATTACCCATGTTATCGTTGATATATCTTCCTGAAAGAATAACCCTTGAGTTGAAACCCAATTCAGCCGCTTTGTAAGTAAGATAATATGGATCAACGCCAATGCAATGTCCGCCGACAAGACCGGGAGTAAATTTTAGAAAGTTCCATTTGGTTGCTGCTGCCTCGAGTACTTCATACGTATTGATGTTCATTTTGTCGAAGATGATTGACAACTCATTCATCAGGGCAATGTTGAGATCGCGTTGTGTATTCTCAATTATTTTAGCAGCTTCAGCAACCTTTATCGAAGAGGCTTTATGAACACCAGCCTTTACCACCAGTTCGTATACTTTGGCAATTTCTTCCAGCGATTCTGCATCACAACCTGATACTACTTTTATGACGGTTTCGAGAGTATGTAATTTGTCCCCCGGATTAATGCGCTCAGGTGAATAGCCGAGTTTAAAATCTTCGCCCATCTTTAAACCACTCAGCTTCTCAATTATTGGCAAACAATCCTCTTCGGTGCAGCCGGGATAAACCGTTGATTCAAAAACTGCATAATCGCCTTTCTTTAAAACTTTCCCAAGGGTTTCAGATGCCTTTATTACCGGCGTAAGGTCAGGTACATTATGGGCATCAACCGGAGTAGGAACAGCCACTATAAAAAATTTTGCTTTTTTTAAATCGTCTAATGAAGACGTAAAAGTAATGTCGCTGCGGTCAAACGCCTCCTTTGATAATTCTTTGCTTGGGTCAATGCCTCTCTTCATCATTTCTACCCGCTTTTCGCTTATATCGAAACCGATTACTTTTATATGCTTAGCAAATGCCAGCGCTATAGGCAATCCTACATAACCTAAGCCTATCACTGCAAGGCTTTCCTGTTTTTTTATAAGAGATGAATACATTTTTTTGGTTGATTAGTTGTTAGCCGTTGGCTTTTGAAAAGCAATCTTTTAAAAGACGAAAGCATCCACTATTAAATGTAAAGAACTTGCGTCATCATTTTGAAAGCGGTCAAATATAGATAATCTGAAACAACTGCAAGAACCGGCGAGTGCATTTCGATACTGCTTGCTGCATACATGTGTAATAGATTTTGGGTACCATCGTAAGAATAAGCATTAAGCATTGTTGTGTCACTCACTTGTACCTTATTTTCGCTATTCGGCTTTGCACTACTTGTCCTGTTTATAGGAACTTATCCTGCGTGGAGTATATTATCGCATCAGCATGAAAACATTACTATGAAACCAAACAGCAGGCAATGCGACTGCCGTAACAAGAAGGTTGAAAGAAAATTTCTTTTATTAAAACTACAGTTGCCGTGATGGTGCAGGACCCTGAACAAAATTGCCAAAACTTATTTTACCTAAATAAGTTTCTTTTCCTGCAATAATGAATTGATGGATTTTACTTAGCGGCTTCATTTGTACAGTGTACCATTTGGGGGAAATACTATTTTCAGACCATGCTTTATAGTCTTCAATGTGTGCTGCAAGCCTGTTGATAAAAGATTTGTTGCTTTGGCCGCCGCTGCGCATGTGAACTAATATACCTGGTATGTAATCTACTTTAATATTGTTTTTAACATC
>CAXUMK010000494.1:0-2333 GCA_964251885.1 uncultured Segetibacter sp.
TTAAAACGAACAATATAATAATCGCCTTCTTCCGCTTTCTTGAAAGCCATCATATCTACCTGGCTGGTATTCAGTTTAACAAGGGAGATTTCTTTGCCCAGCGAACCCCCGTGTTTAGCAGTTTCGAAGCCAATAAGCGGGGCATTCACAAAGCTACCCTGCCATGGAGACATGGCATATGCCCAATCGCCGGCGTGGGGGTAAATGGCATATTTGAAATCATGTATACCCCAGTCCTGCGTGCCCTGGTATACATACGAATTTGCTTTAGGCGTATACATTAAAGTGAGCCGCAGTGTGCTGTTGTCAGGTTTATCCGAACCATATTTGCAATCTTCCAGAATGGAAACACCGTAACTGTTCGACCGGTCGGTGAGATCTATCCACTGGCGGCCAGGTACTTCAAATTTTACTTCGTTGTTGGTAGACCGCTGAATGGCTGCGCTTGACATGCCATAAGTAGCCATTTCGTTCATGACCGTAGTAGGAAAAGCAGCTTTCAGGCTTACTTCTTTCGACTGCCAGTCGATCTTATTATTTACTTCAATTCTTTTACCGGCTTCCCCTGCCGACAAGCTGATCATCTGTGTTATTTCAGAATTCAGCCCTTTCTTTGTTACTTCAAGCGCCACACGTACAGGCCCCTGTTCAACAACCTTTACAGTAACCTCTTTGTTCATAAAATCCATCGGTGGATTTTTGCGGTCTTTCCAATCCATATTCCATGCCGGCCATTCGGAGGGGTTTTCTTTTAAGAACTGAAGGGAAGCCGGTTTTGAAAGCACCTCCCTTAATGCGGTCTTATCGTAGATGCCCGAGATATCGCCATCGGCATTGATCTTAATTTTGAAGTAGTCATTTTCAAGCGAGTCACTGGCGGCTTTTAAACCGGATGCTGTTGCCTTGCCGGCCGTTGGACGAACATCATACACTGATAGTCCGGCTGATGGAAGTTTAGCCAGAAAAATAATTGTAAGCTTATTTCCTTTGGCTTCGATGATCTGCGAGGGAACGGTGTTCCCGTTCTTGTCGACAACCTGAACGCCTGCCGGCAATACAGGATAGGTAAGCCCCGCAGTAACAACATCCTCGCGGTCGATGGCTACGGGATTGTACACCACTACTGCTTTCCCTGCTGCCTGTGTATTTAACTGGTGCGCAATGGCGCTCACAGAATTTTTCACCACTTCAGAAAATCCGTTCATGGCTATAAACTCATCGTTCCAGGCATACACATACGCTTTTGGAAAAGCGGTGCCCGGAAGCATATCATGCATCTGGCTGCCCAGCACCAGGTCCCATGAATGATTGATCTTGTTCATCGGGTATGATGCCCCGCCAAGCCAATCGGCGGCAGCAGCCAGTGACTCAGCCGATTTAGCCAGCTGTTCATTCTTACGATTGGCCCGTTTCATATACGACTCGGAAGTCATTGAGCCTGCGCTGTGCTCGGTAAGTAACAGATCACCTGAATAGGTTGGCAAGGTGGCACGAACTGCAGGTGTAAGGTCTTTGAACAGCTGATCTGAAGACGTTAAAACAACTTTGAAGTTGTTATTGGTCTGTTTGATACTGCCCATGGCGTTTTGAACATCTCTTTCCTGTGGAGCTCCGCCAACATCGCCGGTACCATAATACCTGAAGTCAACTAAAACACCATATTTCTTTTTGTTGCTCTCCATGCGGGCGGTCCACTCATTGTCTTTGTCCAGCCTTTCAACAATATGACTGCCATAGCCGGTTCCGTTTAAGGCCGCAGGCAGGCTTTTGCCATCCGGACCTTCCCATAAGCCTACGTTAAAGGGGATGCCATTGGCAGAATGCCAGGTAAGTTTCTGGGTAGAGAATCCGATCAGTCCTGCATGGCTGAGTACTGAAGGCAAGGTGGCTACAAAACCAAAACAGTCGGGAAGCATATAATCACGGCTTTGCTTGTTAAACTCCCTTTTAAAAAAATGATTTCCATATAATACCTGCCGGAGAACCGATTCGGAAGACGAGACGTTCACTTCTGCTTCATCAACAGAAGAACCTGAAATAAACCAACGGCCCTGTTTGATATAGTTACTTACTTTTTTATACGATTCCGGGTAGTATTCCTTCATAAAATTATAGCGGCGCGATCCGGTAAAGTTGAATACATAATCAGGGTACTTTTCGAGGAGCTTGAAATTATCCTCCATCGTGTTTTTTATGTATTGATTGATCACTGTCGGGTAATCCCAGTTCCACTGGGTATCCAGATGGGCGTAGCCGATGGTATACAATACTTTATCTTTTGAGATATCGTATTTCTCTCTTCTTTCCAATTGTTGCGCGAAGAGTAAAAAAGG
>CAXUMK010000495.1:0-2315 GCA_964251885.1 uncultured Segetibacter sp.
TAATCAGTGAGTAATCTATGTTATCCACTTTTTTTCATGCCTGAAGTGTTACAAACATTCAAATATTAAATGCTATTAACTGAAGAATGTTGTACAGATAATGCAGTGGGTAAAAGCTGCTATGAAAAGATGCGGTACAAGGGAGTGACACAACCGGAGCAGAAGAAAGAACAAATGTTTGTTCCCCAAAAAAACCTTAAGTTAATAACATTGCCTAAGACAACTATAAACATTGCCTGTTAAACAAAAAGAACAAACCATTAATCATAAGTCTTACCAAGGGCACATAAAAAATACCAGGGCATCAATCTTAGCATTATTTCACCCCCTATTGCATTTGCAATTAATTGTTTCTACATTTAACCCAGATTTTGTTTGAAAGATTAGTCCAGGAACTATGCAAAACACCCAGCATCCATAATTTTATGATTTCTCAGGTAATTGTACAAATAGAATTACAGCCAGGATTTCAAGTTTAACCCTCTTACAATATACAAAAAGGTAATTGTAACAACCCACCACTTAACGACTATCATAAAGTTGTTTTCTCTTATTACTCTAAAAATTAGAAAAGCTGATTTTTGTATTCCTTCCCCGACTGATTTTTCCGGCAAGTCCCATTTTAATCACATTCAAAATTTTATTGTATGAGTACAAAAACTTCAAACCCGAGGACGGTCAACGGTAATGGCAAAAGCTATGTTGGCGGCGGGGAAACTTCTTATGAAGATCCGGCAATGAGCCAGCGTTCTTCGAATGGTTCTGAAACATCTTCCGGTTCTGAAACCGAAATTGAAGATGTAGAAGGCTTCAACATTTTTAAGCCGGGCGAAAGCGACAAAGAAGTATCTAACGGTAAAGAATCTGCATCATTTGAATTTGGTGCAGAAACGGCTCTTGAAGAGTCGGGTTCATCGCGGGAAGACAATGAACAGCAATTGTTAGATGCATTTTATGCCAGTTATAGTAATTTAAAGCAGGAAGCACTTCGCCAAAAGCCCGAAGTGATCATTGGGGCGGATAACAGGGTTAGAATAAATCCAACAACAACTTATCCCTGGAGAGCAATCTGTTCACTTAAGATAACCGCTCAAAATGGTTCTAAATGGATAGGTTCAGGCTGGTTAATATCTCCCCGTACTGTTATCACTGCAGGCCACTGCGTATACATGCACGACGAAGGCGGATGGGCAAAAAGCATAGAAGTGATACCTGCAATGAACGCCGGTGCAAAGCCTTACCAGTCAGCCAGCAGTTCATATCTAAAAAGCGTTACAGGCTGGACGCAAAGCAAAAACCGGGAAAATGATTACGGCGCCATCATTTTACCTTCTAATTACCGCCCCGGCGACGTTACAGGTTATTTTGGTTATTCTGTTAAAGACGATTCGTATCTTCTAAACTCAGTACTTAATCTTTCCGGTTATCCTGGCGATAAGCCCGGGGGTAACGAACAATGGTTTATGGCTTTAAAGCCCAAATCAGTGTCGAGTCGTGTAATTACTTATGACATTGATACCATGGGTGGACAAAGCGGAGCCCCGGTTTGGATAAAAGTGGGTGAAGCCCGTAATTGTGTAGGAATACATACGAATGGCGATGGTTCCGGGAATTCTGCAACACGCATTGTTAATGCGGTGTTTAATAATTTGCAGGCATGGAAGAACCTTGGATTATAAACCCGCAAATCGTAAGACGTAAATCGGGAGGTAAAGCTTTCGATTTACGTACTTTCGATTTATGGGTTTATAGCTTTCAAAAAAAAACGCGTTCAAAGCTTCTTTTAAACATCTTCTTCTCCTGCTGTCTTTATTTTAATTTTAGTTGTCAATCAAGCTCAAAAACAATGGAAACGAGGGAAACTGTAAAAGGAATACTGCTCGATCAATCAGGCAAACCTGTAAATGATGCAGTTGTAATGATAACAAGTGGAACGGGAGAATTTAATGACATCGCATCTGTTTCGGGTGATAGTGGTGAGTTTAGGTTATCAAATGTTGTCATTCCCGGTAAATATGTTTTGCAGATTCAAAATAATGGACAGCAAAAGAGAAAAGAGGTAGACATTAAAAACAAAGATTCGGTTATAAGCATTACTTTTTAGGGGTGTTTTATACCTGAAGCCGTATAAAAATGTGCAATGAATTTTTTTATGAGCCCAACAGTATTACTACTATTTTACATCGTTGCGTCGCACACTTGAGACGCTTTGTTCATTATTCAGCAATGCACTACTTGTCTCGTTAGCTGCAAAGTTATTTAGTGTCTGTCCGGAAACGCGTCAAAAATAATTTTTTCTTTTAAGGTTTTGAAGA
>CAXUMK010000496.1:0-2314 GCA_964251885.1 uncultured Segetibacter sp.
TTGAGATAATTTAATTTATCAAACGCAGAGGGGCGCGGAGGTAAACTCATTACATAGAGGTTTGAGCGAGGTAATGGCGGTAAATTTCGGGTGTGTTGATATCTAAAAAGACCTACAGCAGATTGCAGGTTTACAAACTGCTGCTACTGTACTTCATAAACCTGCAATCTGCTGTAATTATCAGCGTCCATCTGCGTTCATCTGCGGTTGTAATTTTAGATTTTAGATGCTCAAATTATTAACATACAATTACGCCTTTGCGTGAGGCTATTCTTTTAACGACTAGGACGAAAAGGTTCCCCCAAAGATGCGGGTGCGCCTAATTGAATGCGCGTAGCATCGCGTGAGATAATCACCAATACCACAATCGTAGCCAAATACGGCAACGCAGATAAAAGATAAGGAGAAATATCAACTCCCAATCCTTGCACTATCAACTGTATCGCACTCACGCCGCCAAATAAGTAAGCACCCAAGAGAATTCTCATCGGTTTCCAGGTGGCGAAGACTACGAGAGCGATCGCAATCCATCCTCGTCCTGCTGTCATATTTTCCGCCCACAGCGGCGTATACGCAAGCGAGAGATAACCCCCAGCCAACCCAGCCATCGCTCCACCAAACATTACCGCAAAATAGCGCACTCTCACAACAGGCAAACCTAAAGCATCTGCGGCTTCTGGTGATTCACCTACACTCCGCAGCACCAACCCTGACCGTGTTTTCCCCAAAAACCACCAAACCAAAATCACCAAGATGAAGGAGGAATACACTACAATATCTTGGTTCAATACAGGAATTGATCTGAGAATGGGAATCCCTAGCGGTTGCAGTCCGGTGATTGTTTTGCCTACATAGTCAGTACCGATAAATGCACTGAGTCCGGAAGCAAAAATACTCAGGGCTAAACCGGTGGCGACTTGATTCGCACTGATGGTAATTGTTAGCACAGCATGAATTAAAGCGATCGCAATTCCCGATACTGATGCTATCAATAATCCTAAATAAATATTACCTGTGACGACGGTGACAATAAAACCAGCCACAGCCCCAACCAACATCATCCCTTCAACGCCAAGGTTTAACACCCCTGATTTTTCTGTGATTAATTCGCCTAATCCAGCTAAAATCAGAGGTGTAGCTGCCCGCAGAGTATCACTAATTATGGGGCTGAAGGTTTGGATGTTCATCCTGTGTAACCGCAGGTGTTACTGTCGGTGAAGGTGCTGTTGCCATTTGTTCTTTATCTTGTATTTGCAACAATTCTGGTATCGTCACAAATCGATAACCTTGCGCCTTCAAATCGGTAATCATTTCTGGTAATGCTTTGACAGTTTTCGCACGGTTGCCACCGCCATCGTGCATTGGTACAATTGCCCCAGGCTTGGCGCTTTTTAGCACATTTTTCACAAGTCCTGGCACTTGAGGTGAACGACGTTCAGCGTCCCCCGACTCCTCTGACCACATCATCACGGCGTACTGATGATTTTTGGCGTAGTCAACTAATCCATTACGCAGGAAGCCTCCAGGGGGACGGAACAAAGAGGTTTTCTGACCTGTAGTTTTGTATATAATATCTGCCGTGCGGTCAATTTCTTTAGCCGCAGTTGCCGTATCCATACGACGATACCAATGATGCCATGTATGGTTGCCAATTACATGACCGTCATCTGCCACTTGTTTGGCAATTTGGGGAAACGCTTGCACCATTGACCCGACCATGAAAAATGTAGCTTTAACGTTATTTTTCTTTAAAATTTCTAACACCTGTGCCGTATTTTTTGGTCCTGGTCCATCATCAAAAGTCAGGGCTATTACTTTCTCAGTTGGTTTCAGTTTCGCTTGATAAATAGTTGTTCCCTGAAATAACTTTGGCACTTCAGAAATAACATTTGTCGCTGGGGCTACGGCTTGTGCCGATGTACTCATCGCCCCATGCAAACCGCCAAGATATTGATAGTTTACTTCTTTTGCCGCGTTTTCTGGCTTTTGGATTGCTGAATGATGGTTAATTTGGCTTGTAGGCACAACTAAACTTAAAGCAAAACTTCCGGCGGCTGTAGCAGAACTAACAATTCCTACTAGTACAATTTTAGATAATTTATTAACGGACACTTAAATCTCCTCACAATTAGTCATTAGTCGTTAGTTAGTTGTTAACCATTCACTAACTATCTGCCCATAGTTAACAGTTGAAGTCTACCTAATAATTTTGTTCCCTATCGTCTAATTTGTATTCGGTTATAAATTAGCATATCCGCAGCCAAAAGAAAGAAAAATAAAATACCTTGAAACAAACTCGCTATAGCGTTGTCAA
>CAXUMK010000497.1:0-2310 GCA_964251885.1 uncultured Segetibacter sp.
TTTTTGCTCCTCACAACAAATAAAGGAGCAATGTCACAAAAGCCAGTCGTAATGGAACAATTAAAACAGATCCTTCAATTAAAACAAGATGGTATTGCTATCCGCGAGATTGCCCGTCGTACCGGGTTAAGCCGCAACAGCGTTAAAAAATATCTCTCCCTTTTAAAAGCAGATACCGGTGCCGAACAACTCTCTGATAAAGCGCTTGCAGATAAGGCATACAGCAGCGATGTAGCTGAACATAATGCTGAACGGCTGCATCAACTTCTTAAGCACTTTAAAGATGGCCACAATGAGCTTAACAGGACTGGTGTTACCCGTCAGTTGCTGTGGCAGGAATATCAGTTGCAGCATCCTGACGGGTATGTTTACAGTCATTACTGTTATCATTTAAATCAGTATCTGAAGGATAAAAATGTGGCTATGCACCTGGAATATACAGCTGCAGATACCATCATGATAGATTTTGCGGGAAAGAAACAATATTATGTGGATGTTTCTACCGCAGAGCGCATAGAATGCCAGGTATTTGTAGCTATACTTCCTTTTAGCGGCCTGATCTTCTGCCATGCTGTTTGTTCACAAAAAACAGCGGACTTTACTGAATGCATTAATGCTATGCTTCTGTTTTACAAAGGTGTTCCGGCGACTATTTTATGTGATAATCTCAAAACTGCCGTCAGCAGTCCCAGCCGGTATGAACCGGTTTTTACCGAGATCTGCTACCAGTTAGGTGAACATTATCAAACCACCTTTAGCGCCACAAGGCCTTATAGCCCCCGCGATAAAGCGATGGTGGAAAAAGCTGTAAATATTATATATACCCATGTATATGCACCTTTACGCAATACTGACTTTACCAGCCTGGCAGCAATCAATGCCGGCATGCAGGATCAGCTGTTGCTGCTTAATAACAAACCTTATAAAAACACAGTTTATAGCCGCTGGTATTATTATGAACAACAGGAGCGCCATCTGCTAAAACCTCTTCCTTCAACTCCCTTTGCACCCAAAAAAGTGGTTATACTTACTGTTCAGCGTAACTACCATATACAACTGCGGGAAGATTTTTTGTACTACAGCGTGCCGTATCAGTATGTCGGTAAAAAAGTGAAGGTGCTTTACGACAGCCATGCGGTAGAAGTCTATCATGATAATAATCGTATAGCGCTTCATCTGCGCAAACCTCACTGTAAAGCATATACAACCAATGCAGACCATATGCCCCCGCACCACCGGCATATGCAGCAGATAAAAGGATGGAATAAAGAAGACCTGCTGTCCCAGGCAACACTTATCGGCCCCGGTACCCTTCAGGCAGCTACCTTAATGCTTGAAAACAGCATTTACATTGAACAGAATTATAAAGCATGCTTTGGAATGCTGATGCTGCAAAAGAAATATAGTACCCAACGGCTTGAGGCCGCCTGTAACAGAGCCCTTCAGGGAACCCGGATTAATTATACTATGATAAAAAATATTCTGGAAAGAAGCCTTGACAAACAACTGCCGTTAATTAATGAACATTTTATTCCCCCGCACGATAACATCCGGGGTAAAGATCATTATCAATAATCATCCTTTAAATCAACAACAATGAACACAACAGAAACATTGCAACAAATGCATCAGCTAAAACTCCAGGGTATGCACCAGGCATATCGTTCACAACTGGAACTGCCCATGGACCAGCAAGTCGAAGGCCATGACCTGGTGGCACACCTGGTACAGTCTGAACAACTTAACCGGGCACATGAAAAAACAGCTTACTACCTTAAACTGGCAAAGCTACGTTTACCGGCCACCGTTGAGCAGATCGAATGCTCCGCATCCCGTAATCTAACTAAACAACAGCTTGCTGTTCTTATAGAAGGCCGTTACCTGTTGCAGGGAGAAAATATACTTATCACCGGTTCCACCGGTTGTGGTAAAAGTTACCTGGCCTGTGCCCTCGGACACCAGGCCTGCCTGCAGGGATACAAAACAACTTATATAAACATGAACCGGCTGATCGAGAAGGTAACGCTCTCAAAACTTGACGGTTCATACATCAAATTATTGAACCATCTTGAAAGGCAAACCCTTATTATCCTTGACGATTTTGGCCTGCAAAACCTCGGGCAAGATGTACGCTTAACATTGTTGCAACTGCTGGAAGACCGCTACGGCAGAAAAAGTATTATAGTAACCTCACAGCTACCGGTAGCAAAATGGTATGAGTATATTAATGATCCAACGCTTGCAGATGCAATCCTTGACAGACTGACAGCTAACGTTCACAAGATAGAACTAAGAGGAGAATCATTAAGA
>CAXUMK010000498.1:0-2306 GCA_964251885.1 uncultured Segetibacter sp.
TTCAACAACCTATAACTGGATTGGCGCAAGCCGTCTCGCCATCAGCCTCGGAAACACTATCGAAAACAGCCAGGAAAACAATCTGAACGGGGAGTTTGATTTTACTAGACTGTATGCAAAAAGCCGATGGTTAAGGTCTGTAGACCAGGCTGCAGCAGGGCCGGTTGGCAAACCGGCTTCTAACGTCAAAGGTGGAGCTAAAAATCCGCCGCCGGTAACGAAGCAAAACCCTGCTGCAAATACACCAAAACCTGCACAGGCTGCAGCTACAACAACTTTGCCTGCAAGGGAAGATGTGATAAAAGGATTGTCAGGCAAAGAAAAAAGGGTAGCCCTGCAAAAATGGAGAAAACAGAAGCGCGATAAGCGAAAGGCCGACCGGTTGTTAAAAGCAGCTCGGCCTGTAGAAATGCCCGGAATCGCCAAGACCGGTATACGTCTGTTAACGATGGTAAAAAGAGCTTCTGTTAATTATGGCGAAAACTTCCGCACACGCCTTCCGGGATATACCGACAGTACCAGGGCTTTGGGTCAAAACTGGAGCAGCATGCAACCCGGACTTGATTTTGTTTTTGGTCGACAGCCCGACTCCAGCTGGCTCAATAAAAAAGCTGCACAGGGCGTTATCTCCCGCGATACCACACAAAACTTTATGTTCCGTCAAAGCATAGATCAAAAGCTGAGTGTAACAGCGCAGCTTGAGCCCATCAGAGAATTTATGATTGATCTGAATATGGATAAGACCTATACCAAAGATTATTCAGAATTGTTTAAGTCAGTCAGCTTCAACAGCCCTTTTCAGCACTTAAGCCCGCTGGCAACGGGAGGCTTTAGCGTTTCTTATATTGCTTTTAAAACTTTATTTAATAAAACCAAACCGACGGAAATTTCTACCACCTTTAGAAAATTTGAAGCTTACCGTATGATTTTATCCGAGCGGCTTGCACTTACAAATCCTTATCAAAAGGGTCTTGGCACCACGCAGGATGGATACTACTCAGGTTATAATCAGTATTCGCAGGATGTTTTAATACCTGCATTTATTGCAGCTTATACAGGCCAGGATCCGAAAAAGGTAGGATTGATTAAAGAGGATAATCCAAATATAAAATTTAATCCGTTTAACAGCATTAAGCCAAAACCAAACTGGCGGGTTTCTTTTACCGGTCTTACCCGTATTCCGGCTTTGGCAAAAATTTTCAGTACTATCAGCATTACACATGCCTACACCGGCAGCCTGAGTATGAATAGCTTTAACAGCGCATTGAACTTTGCCGATCCGTTCGGGTACAGAGCTCCTGCATTCAGAGACACCGTTTCAGGAAACTTTATTCCTTTTTTCCTTGTTCCCAACGTAACGATACAAGAGTCTTTCAGCCCGCTGCTTGGTGTTGATGTTACTACAGTTAGCCAGTTAACTGCCAGTTTTCAGTATAAAAAGAGCCGGCAGCTGAGTTTAAGCCTTATTGACTACCAGTTAAGCCAGGTAAACAGTACTGAAGTTACTTTTGGCGGAAGCTTCAGAAAGCGGGGCTTTAACCTGCCTTTCAAAGTGCCGGGAACGAAAGGCAAAAAGCTTCAAAACGATGTCAACTTCAGGCTCGACCTAAGTGTGCGTGACGATGTTACCAGCAACAGCAGGTTAGACCAGGACAATGCATTTAGTACCGGGGGGCAAAAGGTTATTTCGATTCAGCCTTCTATAGATTACGTATTAAACAACCGCGTCAACATGAAACTGTACTTCGACCAGCGGCGCGTAATACCATATATTTCTACTTCGGCGCCTATTACCAATACGAGAGCCGGCGTTCAAATCAGGATTTCGCTGGCACAGTAAAATCATTTTCGTTTTATTGCAAAAGGCCGCCCTTCTTTTAAAAGGCGGCCTTTTGCAATAAGAATTTTTTGTGGAGCCGGCAAAGAATCTCTGTGAGGCATTTGTGGCGACGCTCCGTTCAAAAACTGTTTTTCAATGTATCTTTTCCCGGTTTTGTTGATCAAATTTGTTGTCAGCCGCTTCTGCCAATTGCATCCCTTCAATCAATCTCTTTTAATAAGATTAATCAAAATCAGCTTTGCTACTCCCGGATCAACAAGTACCTTATCATTTTCAAAGTCTAATTTCAATCTCCATTTTTGCATAGTTGCAGCTCCTATGATCGCCTCTTCACTCAATCCCGGAACTATTAAAAATTCATCTGACAGCCGAACCTCTTCATGGTAAAAATCTAAAATTGTGCGATACTTTATTTCCATAAAAGTGGCTTCACTTGCTGTTAATAAACGCATCGGGGTAGTTATTT
>CAXUMK010000499.1:0-2306 GCA_964251885.1 uncultured Segetibacter sp.
AAGTACAGTGGTTTTAAAAATGTGTCATTGGCAGGAGGAACGACGAAGCAATCTCCTTGCAATAGTAAGCTGTTTAAACCAAATGGATTGCTTCGTACCTCGCAATGACGAAGAACCTACTTTCTTTCAAAAACAAGTACTACCTCACTTCCATCCAGCAACTCGAGTCTGCCATTATCACCTTTAAACGAATTTACCTTTTTTAAAGCGCTGAGAAAAGCTTTTTCATCGTACTCACCCATACATACCATTTTGGTTGAAGCTGCAGCATCGTGCAAGGTTATTTTGTTTCCATTTATATTGTACCGGCCCGAATATTTATTACAACCTGTAAAGCCCGAAAAAGTTTCATTTAAACCATAGAAGCTGATGCTCGGTTTTTCTGCTCTGTGCATATTGTCTTTTTGAGGAGGTGTTATTTGTTTTTCAGGTGTAGCCATCTTCTCTATATTTACTTCGGTGGTAGTAGTGGTTTCGCCGTTTACCGTTGTTGTTTTAGTCATGCTGTCGAGCCGGGTTTCGGTACCTGCAACCCGTTTTTTATTTTGCATGTCAGTTTCCGGTTTTACCTTTTTTATACCTGACGTAAGTACCCATGTACCTTGTAATTCTTTAGGCAAAGCCGTTTCACTTCGTCCTTCTACCGGAATATATTCTGACCCGGCAGTATCTGCAGCTTCTCTTTTTTTAGATTGAGAGATGCTTTCAAACGAAAAAATGGCTGCAGCAATTATAAGTAATACAATCTTTTTCATAATCAATGTTTTTGCAGTTTGTATCAATTTCATGCCAAATCCGAAATCGAATGTTTTTGCTACGGTAAACACTCATTCTTTCATCGGTTCATTCAATTTTACTTTTACAGGTGCATAAAACCGTATTATTAAAAGGCTGGTGAAGAAATGCTGTTTTATAAATTGCGAAAGTAGAATCAGTATGTTTTTAACAAATACAAATAGCGGTAAGCAGTTGTTGCAAATTGTCCATTTCACCCCGCAATAGATATTGTTTACCGATTCTAAAATGTGAAAACGATGCAAGATGAGCGTGTGGTTTATTTAAGCATGCTTTTGGTAATTGGTGCAGTGAATTAAAATTTAAAAAATGAAAAAGAAAATTTACCAGATACTGTTGATAGCCGTAACCGCAGTAACTTTTACCTCTTGTATGCGGCCATACTATGGTCACCGCCCTTATGGATATGAAAGAAGACATCATGGTTATGATCATCGCGGTTATTAACATGACCGCTATAACGAGCGATATTAGTTATAACAAGAACCTGGTTAGCAACAAAGTTGTAAGATCTGTACAAATAGAAAATGTACAGATCTTTTTATTTATACTGCACTTATACTTTTGATCGGGTAACTTATACTTGTCAAGGAATATGAGTGTTTCTTCGTCTTGTCGAGTAAAGAATAAAAAGTAGAAGAGTGCGACGCAACGATGTGAAATAGTAGTAATGCAGCCCGGTTCAAAAAAAATCTTTACTCACATTTTTATCCCTTGCGCCGTATAACTGCATACTTTGCTTTTCAATACTACAGATTACTAATCTTCATATAATTTTCCCTTTCATAAAAAACACTGTTTGAATCCCCAAAACAAACGTATACATTTGTCGCAGCTTTAACAGCCTTTAACTCTGCGAATATGAAGTTCTAATCATTCTTGTTTAATTCTTTTTAAACAAGCTTTTATCCCAAATTTTCTAAGCGGTTCTTATCGCTGTATACTTCATTATTTATTTTTTTCAAAAGTATTTTATATGTCTTCTCAAATCATTTCTAATAAAAGAAATTTATCTTTTTACTATCGGTTTATAACAAATGCTATCAAAGGAAGTCAGCAGGACTTTACAAAAGGAAGCATTCGTACTGCAGTATTTATGTTAGCCATTCCCATGATACTCGAGATGTGTATGGAAAGCGTATTTGCTATCGTTGACATTTTTTTTGTGGGTAAATTAGGTAAAGACGCGGCAGCCACAGTAGGCCTTACCGAGTCGTTTCTTATGATCATTTATTCTATAGCCATCGGGCTTAGTATGGCTGCAACTGCTATGGTCGCCAGGCGGGTAGGCGAGAAAAATGTGGAAGGAGCTTCCAAATCAGCCATGCAGGCGATTTTACTCGCTTTAGGCTGCACGCTGGTATTATCTGTAACAGGTTTGCTGTATGCAAAAAATATCCTTCAGTTAATTAAAGCCCCTGAAACGGTTTTGGCGATCGGGGTTCCTTATGCCCGTACCATGTTTGGAGGATGTATCGTGATCATTATGTTGTTTTTGATCAGTGGTATTT
>CAXUMK010000500.1:0-2286 GCA_964251885.1 uncultured Segetibacter sp.
TTACAAGGCGGACGGAACTCTGAAGCCCTGCCATCGCAAATACCTGATCCGTTGTGCGTCATGTTCTACCGAGAGTTAGTTAAATCAAAAAATGCTCACATTGACAAGGCTAAACTAAACTACATGGAAAAATCAAAAAAAAAGCTCCCTCATTTGTTATTTTTACTAGGGACTTGGGCAATGTTAATATTTTGGCCAATGGTCAAAAAAGAAGATGCACCAAGTCCACTTAAAGCTACAGGCATTGACATTTTTAATACGATAACTGGTAGATATAACGGTGATGCACTAACAATTGCTGCAAATACAATTTTGGTTAACTACATTGTTATTAGTGTAATTGTTTTGACTTCTGTTTATTTTATTAGAGGATACAAGAAAATGAAAACCGGCGCCACAATAATTATCATTTCTTGGATTGTGACCTTGACAAACTTTATCTGGATATGGGTTGCTTACAAATATATAGATTACGATAAAAATTTATCTGGTTCATTCTTTTTAATTCCACTTAGCTTACTTGTATTTTCACTTACTTTACCATCTAAGAATGAAGAACTTTTTGACGATGTTTAAGCAACACCGGTTGACAAAAACACGAACGCACAACAAGAGTATTGCCAATAGTGGGGCTGGACGTTAGAACAATCGGCAGCCGTTCGCTATTAAGCTTTTGTCCGGGCTGGACGTTTGCTATTCGGCTTTTTGTTTTTATCTTCATCAAAAGTTTTTCAATTGAACTTCGGTTGCCGGGCGGACGGTTTTTCAACTTCCCCACCATCGGCAATACTTTTTCGTTGGCTGCTATTACAAAATGCGACACATCATAACTTTCGTTACGACCATTTTTATTTCGACCTTAGCCAGTAATTCTTTACTTGCACAGGTTGACACAGTTGCTATTTTAAAAATCAGAACATTTACAAAATACATTGACTCTTTATCAGACAATGACGAAGGACAAAACTTCGTGATTAAATCAATAGCAGAAGGTAGAATAACCCAGGAAATAGTTTCGACTTCTATTGTTGGACACACTAATAAAATAGACACAATTCGAAAGACAAAAAATGGTGGCTTTGGGAGATATACAACTCAAAATATAAAAGGAGACACTGTTTATAAAATACTCTATCACGACAACATAGACAAGAACTTTTACGAAACCTATTATTATAAAGAGAACAAACTTGTTTACTCAAAAATTGACTACCAAGAAGACGGCATAGGACAGACATTTTATTACAGAGAAGAATATTATAAAGACAATAAAATACTTTTTGTAAATGAATCACCAAAATCTATTGACGAAGCATTTCGACAAAGAGTAACATTTGATTTAAGGAAAAAAAGGTAACGACTATTTCCAGGAATTTCAAGTGGACAGAAAGTAACAGCAGCCAACAAGAGTATTGCCAATAGTGGGGCTGGACGTTGGAGCAATCGGCTGCAAATTGCTATTTAGCTTTGGTTCGGGCTGGACGTCAGCTATTTGGCTTTTTGTTACTATCTTCATCAGAATATTTTCAATTTGGCTTCGGTTGTCCGGGCTGGAGGTTTTTCAACCTCCCCACCATCGGTAATACTTGTTCGTTAGCGGTCATTGTAAAGCGACGTTCATCTTATATCAGAAATTTTTCAGGACGAGACAAATAATATCTAACACAATCCTATAAGACAACAAATATTAAATGGAACTTTTTATATATAGAAATGTCAATTACATTGCAAAGACAGTTGTTACTACTTTTTTGTTGCTAACGCTGACAAAAGCGAATGCCCAAACTGACAATCCAAAATATAATAAGC
Source organism: uncultured Segetibacter sp. (assembly GCA_964251885.1). Taxonomy (GTDB): domain Bacteria; phylum Bacteroidota; class Bacteroidia; order Chitinophagales; family Chitinophagaceae; genus Segetibacter. The sequence continues at coordinate 1,810 of CAXUMK010000500.1, forward strand.
AATTGGCAGACTCGTTAGGTGCTGACGATTATGGAATGAAAATGTATGTTTTAGTCATTTTAAAGACAGGCAAGATTAAAATTGAAGACAAACAAAAGGCAGACAGTTTGTTTTTAGGACACTTACAAAATATTAACCATTTAGCAGAAACAGGAAAATTGGTTGCGGCAGGACCTATAAAAAAGAATGCTAAAGAATATGAAGGCATTTTTATACTTAACGTCAAAACAATCGAAGAAGCAAGTATCTTATTAGAAACAGACCCAGCTATAAAATCAAAAATGTTGGACACTGAATTATTCCAATGGTATGGTTCGGCTGCGTTACCATTGTATTTAAAATTTCACGACAATGTTAAAAAGAAAGATTTTTAGTTTCCCAATATTTAGAAATATATCAATGCCGAAGAACAACGAACCGCTAACAAGAGTATTGCCAATAGTGGGGCTGGACGTTGGAGCAATCGGCAGCAGTTCG
>CAXUMK010000501.1:0-207 GCA_964251885.1 uncultured Segetibacter sp.
AACCAGCCTTTAATATTCCGGATGAATAATGTAGGCGCTGGTTCCATTCGTGCAGGAAGTACCTTTTTCGGAAAGTCAGCTGGCATACTAAACCTGACGGATAATAACAATACCGGCATGGGTAATAATACTTTACAATTGAATGTAAATGGTAATTACAATTCTGCTGTAGGCAGTTACGCACTTGGCAGCAATACCTCCGGAAGT
>CAXUMK010000501.1:217-1408 GCA_964251885.1 uncultured Segetibacter sp.
ATTGAGCCAGAATACAGCCAGCTATAATACTGCATTGGGGTACAGGTCGCTGGAAAGCAACACTAATGGTATTAACAATACTGCTACTGGTTACTCTGCTTTAAGAGTTAATAATGGCGGCAGTTACAACAGTGCATTTGGCATGTTTGCCTTATCGAGCAATAATGCAAGTGCCAATACTGCTATGGGGCATGCTGCACTTGAAGACAATACCTCCGGAATTCAGAATACGGCTACCGGAATGGGAGCACTTTCTTCCAACACTGTTGGTAATCGTAACACAGAAATGGGGGCTTATGCCTTAACGGTGAGTAAAGGCTACACCAATACTGCATTTGGTGCATACACCTTACAATCGCACAAAACAAACGACCTGAATACCGCCATTGGTGCATTTGCCATGTATAGAGATACAACCGGTTTTAATAATGTGGCACTGGGATATAATGCTCTTGCCAGCAATATAACCGGTGGAAATAATATGGCATTAGGTGCGGATGCAGATGTAAACTTTCCGGGTATTAATAATGCAACAGCCATTGGTGCAGGTGCAAAGGTTTCTAATGCAAACTGCATGGTATTTGGAAACACGAACGTGGCAGGCTGGGCTTTTGGAAGAACCGCTCCGGGTAGTGGTGCAGCCCTGCAGGTAGGTACCAGTTCTGCCAACGGAAACGGCGCCTGGCTATCGTCTGGCGGTGTATGGACCAACGCATCAGACTCTACTAAAAAAGAAGCAATTACTAAACTGGATGGAGCTACTATTCTCTCAAAAATCAAACAACTACCAGTTACCCGCTGGAAATACAAAGGCACTGAAGAATATCACATCGGCCCGATGGCCCAGGATTTTTACAATATCTTCCAGGTGGGTTTAAATAATACCAGTATTTCCAGTATTGATCCTGCCGGTATTGCTTTAAAAGCGGTACAAGCACAACAGGAAATAATTGAAACACAAAATGAGAAAATAGATAGCCAGGAAAAAGTAATTGCAGGATTAATAAAACGTCTGGATAAAATAGAAGCGAAATAGGTTTTAAATAATACATTAAAATACCTTTTAGCAGTTCATTATATTATCTCTTAAAGCCTTCCTTATAGCAATCTCCTACACACAAGCAACTAACAGATGGTACATCTACCACAATGATGTACCATCTATTTTTGAAATCTCTTTCCATTCATTGG
>CAXUMK010000501.1:1443-2279 GCA_964251885.1 uncultured Segetibacter sp.
AATAGTTTTCATTAGGAGTCAGGCACAAACCAGTTACCACTTAACCACCAGCCAGGGCCTGGCCACACACCAATTAACGGTAATAATAAAAGACCGGCTGAACAATATGTGGTTTGGCAGCTACAATGGTTTGCAAAAACACGAAGGCACTACAATAAAATTTTATAAAAAATCGGCTAAAGACAGCAACAGTTTAAGCAGTAACGAAGTGCATCCAGTATTTGAAGACCGGCTAGGATTTATATGGGCCGGTACTACCGGTGGTTTGGATAAACTAAACCCTGCCACCGGAAAAATCACACATTATAAAGTAAGAAGCGAAATCGAAAATGATGATAACTTAGGCTGGATCTACAGTATTTTTCAAGATAACGAGGATAACATATGGATGTATGCCGATCTGGGTTTGTTTATTATTAACTACAAAACCGGTGCTTACCGGCAGGTGCCTGCCAACCAAAAAACAGGTGCAGGAATACCTGAAACAAGTATTGGTTATAAAGGAAGTTATGCTACTGATAAAGGCATCTGGATTGCTGCCAATTGCCGGTTGATTTTTTATGATTACAAAAGCCGGCAATTTTATCACCGGTTCAATAATCCGCAGAACAAGGCCATTTTTAATGTAGGTGGAAATGTAACAAGAGAAGCCCACTCGGATGTATGTACAGATGCTGGTGGTAATATTTATTTTGTAACAAACAACTCGTTACTCATTAAATACAACATAGCATTAGATAAAGTTGATTCGTTTAAATTCACCTTTCCCGAAAATGCCTGGAATTGTTGCTTTGCACTTGCTACAGATTATAAAGGAAACATATGGATAGGGTTTC
>CAXUMK010000502.1:0-2271 GCA_964251885.1 uncultured Segetibacter sp.
TAAAATAGGCAACACATCATACACTGGTGGTCAAATAATTCAACATGCGCCGATGTTTACTTGCATTGGTAATCATGAACTGATGGGGCGTACCAGCACAAAGAGTTTAAATGATGAATTTGATGATACGATTCCTCGTACAGTAGCGCAAAAGTTGTATGGGGAATCCCTGAAAGATAATTCTTTTAATACTGATACTTACGAAGAGATTTTCACCCTTCCGCAAAGTAAAGAAGGCGGTAAAACTTATTATGCAACTAGCTTTGGTGATGTGCGTTTGGTGGTATTATATGCGACAAATATGTGGCGACCTCCTAACATGGACGCAGACGCTAAGGGGAAGTACCGGGAAAGAGAAGCAGATTTAAAAATGAGTGAAAATTGGGGTTATGGACAGCATATTTATCAGCCAATTGCCAAAGGTAGCACCCAGTACAATTGGTTATTGCAAGAACTCAATAGCCCTGAGTTTAAACATCATCCGCCCCATTCTTTGGGTGGTAACGTTGTTCCTGCTTACACCGATCCAGTGCAGATAATTGAACGCGATGAAGATGGTAATATTAAAGCAGTGCGTTATGAATATCCCAAGGATGCAGATTATATTATCCGGGATGTTATACCCTTACTAGAAGCGGCGAAAGTGCAATTTGTATTTTATGGGCATTCCCATTTATGGAACCGCTTCGTTAGTAGTTCGGGAATGCACTTTTTAGAAACATCTAATGTTGGTAACTCTTACGGTGCCCATTTGGGTGAAAATAAGCGGGAAGTGCCAATTGGGTATCAAGAAGATTATGCGGAAGTTGGCAATCCAAATAATTTAGAACCAGTAATACCATCAATTGCTCCCCTGCTGGGCGAAGATGGTAAGCCTTTGCCGTATATTGCCAGTAATGATATCACGGTTTTCAGCATCTTCGACACGGGGACGGGTACAATTAGCAGCTATCGTTTTGATACTCGCAAGCCGAATTCAGATATTGTAAAGTTTGATGAATTTAAGTTGAAATAGTTGCTTCTTTAGTCTAAGTCAATGCCAAGAGATTTCAATCTTTCCGCCAATTGTTCAGCGCGTTGTCGTTCTTGTTCTAACTGTAATTGTGCCTGTAATGCAGCTTCTTCGTGTGTTGGCACTAAACTACCTTCATACGAATCAAATTGTGTTGTCCCACCAGAAGCTCGTCTTCATCGTCAATTCCTCGAACCTCAACTAAACGCGCGATCGCGCAGAGTTTACAGATAACAGCTTGGGTTATAAGACCCAAACTCAAAACCAAAGAAATTTCTATTCTAATTTTGGCTCTTGTTTAGCTTTTTTCTCTGCTAATAATGGTGGATCTAAACGATATCGTTGCTCTACTCCCGTAACTACGTCTGATGCGTTGCTAATAAACTTAAGCTGGTGAAAACTATTTGATTTCAAAACGAATTCAGTTGGAGAAATTGCCATGTACTCTAATGGAGGGCGGGTTTTTCCTTGAGAGATAAGAATACCGTTTTTATTGGTAATAGTGAATTCAACGTTGTCTATTTGATATACACCCTCATAATAAGCAAGTAGTTCTGAACTTACTTCAATTATTGGAGGGTCTTGATAGGGCTTACCAATAGTAAGCGTGGCAATTTTAAATGTTAACGCTTCAATTATAAAGCCTTTGTCCTCATTGTTTGAGAACATGGCTACAAAGACCCGCTCATCTGGTATCCTAACAGCATGGGTTACGAAACCGTGGATTACACCATTATGCTCCACTATTTGATGCCCCTGATAATTACTAATAAACCAACCATAGCCATAATAACAATCAGGTAAATTGTATGGAATAAACGCCCCGATCAGCGTCTTTTGTGAGATTAATTGTTCTGTGTAAAGTGCAGCATCCCATATTGCTAAATCATCTACAGTCGAAGCCAAAGCACCCGCAGCATAGGCTTGTGTCATACTCAAATATTCTGCATTCAAATAACCGTTTTTTCCTTTTTGATAACCAGAAGCACGTCCAGGAATAATACGTTGTGGCACGTCATAGTAAGACTGTTTCATTCCCAACACATCGAATATGTTGTGTTGAACGAATTGCTCGTAAGTCTGCCCTGATACTTTTTCAATAATCGCACCAAGAAGAATGTATCCTGAGTTGTTATAAAACCAACGCTTCCCCGGTGCAAACTGCATGGGCTGATATTTGAAAAAGTCAATCAATTCTGAAACGGCAAAATCTTTTCGTTGTACAGACAACCACTCAGGCATAGATGTATAGCTTTTAA
>CAXUMK010000503.1:0-262 GCA_964251885.1 uncultured Segetibacter sp.
TTATTGCTCTGGCCGCTAGCGTTGTTTGTTATTTTACGAGTTAAATTATCATCAAAAGGGCCTGTACTTTTTTTCCAGGATCGGGTTGGTTACAAAGGCAAACCTTTCCGCATCATAAAATTTAGAAGTATGTACCCGGATGCAGAAAAAGACGGGCCTGCACTTTCTTTGGATGATGATCCGCGGATAACCAGCTGGGGCCGCACCATGCGTAAATGGCGGCTGGACGAACTGCCACAGGTTTGGAACATTTTAAAAGGTG
>CAXUMK010000503.1:272-1603 GCA_964251885.1 uncultured Segetibacter sp.
TATTGACCAGATTGTAGCTATTAATCCATATTATAAGTACCTGCTGAAAGTAAAACCCGGCCTTACCAGTTGGGGTATGGTGCAGTATGGCTATGCCAGTACGGTAGATGAAATGGTGGAACGTATGCAGTACGATCTTCTGTACATTGAAAATATTTCCCTGCTGCTCGATTTTAAGATTATGATACATACCCTGCGCATTATTTTTACCGGCAAGGGTAAGTGAGTGAAAGCATTTACTTTTAGATAAATTTAGCGACAATGGATAAGAATATAAATGTAATACTAAGAGATCCTTACGCTGATAATTTGTTGCTGAATATGTTAGATTCGAAGCCAGCTTCTCTTATTATAAAAGATGCTTATGCAGAAGATCTGTTGTACAATATCAAAGAAAAAAAAGCGATTAAGATTTTACCCGGTGAAAAAGTAATATCTAAAAACGGTGATATGCCGAAATAGTAAAAGAAAAGCTTCAGAAAAATTAAGAGTATGCAAAAGCACATGAACATTGTAGTAACCGATACTTATGCAAATGAATTGCTGAAAAAGCAGAAGTACAAAGAAGGATAGAAGCTTTCAACAACAATCCTGATGAAGTATGTACCTGGGAAGAAATAGAGAAAATGCTTGACGAAGATGCAAAAGTGTAAAATAATTTTTCTGAATGCTGCAAAAAAAGACATTAAAGAGGCATCTAAATATTACAGACAAATATCTACGGATTTAAGCGTCCGGTTCAAAACTGAATTAAAACTTCAAATAGACAAATTAACTACCTGGCCAGAAATACGTGGAAAAAGATATGGAGATATTCGTATGGCCAACCTGAAAATATTTCCTTACGCAATCCACTATTTTTACAATGAAGAAAAAAATACAATTTTCATTGTAGGTGTATTCTCACATTATCTTAGTCCGGATAAATGGCTTGAAAGAAATTCTGAATAATTTTCATGAACCAACTAACTGCAAAACGTTTTACCTGCCGAACGTTTTTTTACCTATGCCTTACCCTGCCTTCTCTGTTGTTTGCACAGCCTTACTGGCAGCAGCAAACTGACTTTACCATTGCAGTTACGCTGAATGATGTAAAGCATACGCTGGATGGCCAGGAAACAATTAGCTATAAAAATAATTCGACCGATACCTTACGTTTTATCTGGTTTCATCTTTGGCCAAATGCATACAAAAATGATAGGACTGCTTTTAGTGAGCAAATGGTGGAACGCCTGGATAATACTGCCTTTTACTTCTCGAACCCGCAGGATAAAGGCTACATTAATAAACTAAATTTTAAGGTAGATGGCCAGTTAGCAAAACTGGAAGAT
>CAXUMK010000503.1:1613-2271 GCA_964251885.1 uncultured Segetibacter sp.
CGCTGTATATTGATGTTACAAAACTGATTTTGCCACAACCGTTGTTGCCTGGTGCATCAGTTCAGATTACCACACCTTTTCATGTGCAATTGCCTAAAAATTTCAGCCGCAGCGGCCACATCGATCAGTCGTACCAGATTACCCAGTGGTACCCCAAACCAGCCGTGTATGATGCACAAGGCTGGCACCCGATGCCCTATCTGGACCAGGGAGAATTTTATAATGAGTTCGGTAATTACAACATAAGTATTACCCTTCCAAAAAACTATGTAGTAGCGGCCACCGGACAACTGACAGATGATAGCGAAAAACAATTTTTACTGAGCCGTACAAAGCCTGCGGAAGTAATAGTAACAACACCGGTAAAAAAAGATATTTTTAAACGGCAGCCTGTTACAAATGACAAAGCATTTCCACCATCTGATAAGGAGACAAAAACCATTCATTACACTGCGCAAAATGTAATTGACTTTGCCTGGTTTGCAGATAAACGTTTTTTTGTACAACATGATACTGTAAGCCTCTCTACCAATCCCATGATTGATGTCTACAATTTCATATTACCAGAGAAAAAGGAAGCCTGGAAAAACAGTATGGCCTTCACTAAAAGGGCCATTCATTTTTACTCAAATGAATTAGGCAATTACGCCTACCCTAC
>CAXUMK010000504.1:0-933 GCA_964251885.1 uncultured Segetibacter sp.
CTGAATCAATGCGCGATCGCACTATCGAAAGTCAAATCGAACGCAAATACAATTTCCGATAAATACCTATAATGTAGGATAATTTAAGCGATCGCGCTTTGTGGTACGGCAATGACAAAAGGTAGAATTGTGTTTTGAGAATGCGATCGCTCTCCCACATCCTACTTTAAACAATTTTTGAGAAGCTTTATATATAAACGTACCACCATTTCCTAACCAATTAACTAAAGGAAAAACTCTGCGTCCCTCCGCGCTTACTCTGCGCCCCTCTGCGTTTAACAACAAAATATAATTGCTCTCAGCCCCTACCCATGTACTTGAGATTTTCCAGGCGATCAAGTATGATTTAATCGCCTCGCTAATGCTAAAAACTCTCAAATAGTAACTTGCTTGCTGATGAAGAACGATCCTTGACAACTGGGTATACGCCTATCTTCAACACAATTTCCCTGGTTTGGTGGAATACATATTGCTTAACATTAGTTAGATTGAGTTAAATCCCCGTATTTTCAGGTATACAGAATGTTTTATTTTGGTATTGAGCATGAAGTCGCTTTCCTCAACAACGAAGGGAAGTTTGCTGATTTTTCGCGCACAAAATTTGCTGATTTTAATCAAATTGTCGCCAGATTACCCACATACCCTAGCGACTATCCGCAATTGCGTGTTGGCGATGCTGGGATTAAACAAAAAAGATGGTATATTGAGGGGTTTGAACGATTTGAAAATTCCGAAAATGTCATCGAATGCGTTCCTAAAGGTATCGAAATTAGAACAACTATAAATTCTACTATTGAGAACGCTATAAATGAATTATCAGAAAGTTTTCGTTTATTGTGTGAAGGTGCTAGTAGCTTCGGTTTTTCGCCAGTTTTAGTTAGTTTTAATCCATACTACGCTGTTTTTGAGCCGCAACCCCCATTAAATGATTAT
>CAXUMK010000504.1:943-2261 GCA_964251885.1 uncultured Segetibacter sp.
ATTGATATTGGCAGAAAGTTAACTTATTACAGTCCCTACATTGTTCCTTTTAGTTATAGTTCTCCTTTTTATCAAGGTACTTTGTGGGATGGATTATCAGTAAGGACATTTACTAGAACCGGAAAAAGACCAGCGGTGATGGTTTTTGTGGAGAAACCGGAACAACTGATTGATAGCGTACCTTCGTTAACGAAAATAGCACGCATCCCGGCGGAAGTCGGTAGAATTGAATTTAAGGCTTTTGACAGTTGTGATGATTTTACAATTTATGCCGGGTTGCTGGCATTATTAAAGGGTTTGGTGTTAGATAAAACTTTGCTGGGTAGAGCAACTATACCCGATGCGGAGAAACATCAAATTTCTGCAAAAGAAGGTTTTGACAACAAAGATATTTTAGCGATCGCCCAACAAGTTTTGCAAGCATCTGAGGTTGCACTTGCAGATGATCCAGATGTAGAGTTGTTAAAGCCATTGAAAGTTCTCCTTCAAAAGCGAGAAACACCAGCTCATAAACTAATTGAGGTGTTTAACAGAGTTGGTTCAATAGAAGAAGCACTCTTGCACACTTACTCAACCAGTAAACCCTCAGCTTGAGCCTACTTACTCTTTTGCATGATCACTATCCTATATTTCAGCGCAACTTCAGTATAAAATCTTCCTGTTCTCACCATCCGAGAAATTATGCGGATTTTTACGCACAGTCGCCGCTGGGTACTTCTAACCCTTTTTATCATTGCAGTCATTGCAGCCTGTACGATTCCGAGAAATCGTGTTCAACAAACAACACAATCCAATACCACACAACATAATGTAGTAATTTTCGTTGCCGATGGATTGCGTCCGAGTGCGGTTAATGGTATAGATACTCCAACGTTGCAAGCAATTCGGGAGCAGGGAGTAAACTTTACCAACTCTCACTCTCTGTTTCCGACATTCACCACTGCTAACGCTTCGGTAATTGCCACTGGGCACTATCTGGGTGATACAGGTGACTTTAGCAATACTATCCAAGTTAGCGCTCCGGTTAAAAGTGCCAAAAACAGTTTGGTTCCCTTCTTGGAAAACAATGCAGTTCTCAAGGAAGTGAATAAACAGTTTGGTGCTAACTATCTCAACGAAGAAAGCCTACTGGGAATTGCCAGAAGAGCAAATTTCAGCACTGCTGCTGTGGGAAAAATCGGACCTGTTTTTATTCAAGATATTACCCAGGAAAAAGGCGATGCTACCATCATTGTTGATGATGCTACTGGGACACCTACGGGAATTCCTCTTAGCCAAGAAGTTTCCGCACAGCTTTCCAAAAATTCTCAGCCCTCAG
>CAXUMK010000505.1:0-2243 GCA_964251885.1 uncultured Segetibacter sp.
TGGTTTGATGGTGGCAATCATCTTGACCTCATGCTTGACAGTACAGATGCTGCAAAATATATTGCATTGTATAAAGTGGATGGACTAAACGCTTTTGTAAAAAAATATTATCCACAGGCCAATGATAAAGAAAACGCCTTGCTGATGGAGTTTGTCTTACATGGTCTTGCCAGCTACTCTTTGATCAGTAAAAAAATGCTGGACGGGAAGATCGAATTTAAAGATCTGATGGGAAGCATGATGAATTTTGGCGCCATGAATTTTGAAGATGATTTGACAGAGGATGATTTTAAATAAAGATTGCTTCGTCGTTCCTCGTTGCAATGACGGTACAGTAAGAGACTGTTTTCAAACTTTGATACAGTCTCTTTTCTTTACTCTTTAAACAATATTTACTTCTCTTTCGAGCACAATTCCAAACCTACTTTCAACGCTTTTCATTATTTCTGTTGATAAATTATACACTTCCTCTCCCCTTGCATTTCCATAATTAACCAATACCAAAGCCTGCTTTGCATGGCAGCCGGCATCACCTTTTCTGTAGCCTTTCCAACCACATTGTTCTATCAGCCATCCGGCAGCTACTTTTACTTCATTTTCATTTAAAGGAAAACCAACAATGGCAGGAAAATTTTCTTTCAGGTTTTCAAATTGCGGTGCAGGAATAGTCGGGTTTTTAAAAAAGCTTCCTGCATTACCTATTTCTTTTGGATCGGGAAGTTTACTGCGGCGGATATTTATAACAGCATCGGAGATAGCTTTGACTGATAATTCCTCCACGCCCATTTTTTCAAGTTCCTGCTGTATAGCTCCGTAACTAATGTTAAATACGGGCTGTTTATTCAACCTGAAAGTTACCCCTGTAATGATAAATTGTCCTTTATACTTTCTTTTAAAAACACTTTCGCGATAGCCAAATTCACAATCTTCTGCAGAAAATACCTGTATCTTTTTTTCCCGGATATTATAAGCTTCAAGATCATAAAAAACATCTTTTATTTCTACGCCATAAGCGCCAATATTTTGCATCGGACTTGCTCCTGTGTTTCCGGGAATCAGGCTTAGGTTTTCGACACCTGCAAAATTGTTTTCTATACAGTGCAAAACAAAACGGTGCCAGTTCTCGCCTGCCGCAGCCCGAACATAGTAATATTGCTTATCCTCGTTTATCAGTTCAATTCCCTGCATTTCATTTTTAGCAACCAGGCCATTATAATTTTTAGTCAGCAGAATATTACTTCCTCCACCTATTATCAGCGGCGGCCTTTCGTCATTCACCTGCGGCAAACTAAAAAGTTCATTTAGTTCGTCAGTTGAAGTAAATTTTGCAAAATGTCTTGCGGTTACATCTATACCAAAAGTATTGTATGGCTTAAGTGATATATTTTCGTAAATATTCATGTAGATCATCAGTTTTAAATAATAAAATATGCAATCATTAACTGCCGTTGTATTGGGTGCAACCGGTCTTGTAGGGGAACAGTTGGTACAACAATTACTAAGCGGTGCTGCTTTTTCAAAAGTAAGGATACTTGTAAGAAGACCGCTTGAATTGTCGCATCCAAAGCTGCAGGTTGAAATAACGGATTTCAGCAACCTGCTTGATTACAGAAAAAAATTAGGTGAAGGAGATTGTATTTTTTGCTGTGTAGGAACAACTCAAAAAAAGGTAAAGGGAGACAAAACTGAATATAGAAAAGTTGATTTCGATATTTCTGTTAACGCTGCAAAAATGGGTAAAGATGCAGGATTTGCAAGTTATCTGCTTGTTTCTTCTGTAGGTGCAAACGCACATTCCAAAAACTTTTATCTGCAACTGAAGGGCGAGGTTGAAAAGGAAATTGCCGCCCTGCATTTTCAAAGCTTTCATGCATTTCGTCCGGGTATATTGCTGGGTAAAAGAAAAGAATTTCGAATAGGTGAGGTAATAGGTAAAGCGGTGATACAGGCAGTGCAGGTGTTATTTATTGGGGGATTGAAAAAATACAAAGGGATGGAAGCTGCCGCTGTTGCAAAAGCAATGGTTGCTGCAGCAAAGTCTGATAAAAAAGGAGTTTTTGTTCATCATTACGAGGATATGATGGAGTGAAAAGGAAACTTAAACTTCCAGCCGCATAAAAATTTGTAGTAATTTTTGTGGAGCCGGCTGCATTACTACTATTTTACATCGTTGCGTCGCACACTTCCACTAAAGGTACTTGCTTCGGTAAAGATAGCCGACATTGCGAGTAACGACTTTTTCA
>CAXUMK010000506.1:0-2229 GCA_964251885.1 uncultured Segetibacter sp.
AACAGCCCATTCCTTTCGTTGTTCCCTGATTAAGCTGTAGTACTACTGTGGCTTCGGCATTGTATTTCATGCGTATTCTTTTTTTGGATTGTTTTTGCCCTGCTGGGGCTCCTTCAAAGGCTTGTGCGTCTGCCAAGTGACACCCTGCATGAAACGCAGAGCCTGCCCCGCTTTGTCGAGGGGCTCATGCCAACACACAAAATCCTTGCTATGAAGACCCCGATCGGACAAAATGAACAGCTTGAAAAGCCGAATAAAAAATTCCTGCACAAGTGTGCGACGCAACGGCTGCCTAAACAGATATTCTTCTGCCGGCTACCAAAAAAATCTCACAAACTTTAAAAAGAGCCTTTTCTATTAATTTACTTTCAGCTTATTTGCCTGCTTCTAAAACTTTTGTGAAAGAGGGGTAACTATATAATCTTTTGCCCTAATTTTCCGTTTACAAATGATAAGCAGCCCCCTAAAACGAATGAAACGCATCCTTCTTTTTCTTACGCTCGGTCTTATTTTTTTTGCAAACACTTCATTCTATGGCGCTATTTACAGCAAAAGCAATTTCTATATCATTATTGACAAAAGCGATTATGAACTGAATGTCTACGACGCCGAAGGCTGGCTGATCACTTTTCCTATTGTTTTGGGCAACAAAGACCAGGGCGATAAGTTGGTGGAGGGCGACCGTAAAACGCCGGAAGGAACCTTTACGATCGTTAGTAAAAGAATTCATAACAAGTGGTGCCGCTATATGGGTCTCGATTTTCCTACGGCTGCCGATATTCAGAAATTCAATATGCGCAAACAGCATGGTCTTATACCTGCTAACGCAACACTGGGTAGCGGCATAGGCATTCACGGAACCTGGCCGCATGAAGAGTATGCGATTGACCAGTACCAGAACTGGACTAACGGCTGTATAAGCTTAAAAAACGAGCACATAAAGCAGTTGTACGACATGATACCAGTAGGAACAAGGGTTACAATCAAGCAATAAACTTTAGACTTGAAGCGAGCCAGAGAGAGTGCTCCTGATAAAATTACTTTTCCAGGAAGGCTTTTACTGTCGCATTCCATTTACCCGGTTCATTTTTAACGAGGCTTTCGTGGCCGCTGTTATCATACACGACCAGTTCTTTTTGTGCCGATGACAGGTTTTGAAATATTTCTTTCGTTTCGTCAGAAGTTACTCTTATATCTTTCTTGCCCCATTGCATTAGTACCGGAACATGAATGTTTTTAACATAGTCAGAAGGTTTCAGGCTGAATGCCCAAAAGCCCTGTTCGGTTCCACCCCAAAAGGTAAGCAACGTGGCTAATGGTTGAGGCGGTAAATGCATCAGGCGCAGTCTTCCCTTTACTGCATCGGGCAAATCGGCAAAAGGCATTTCTAAAATTATTTTTGAAGGCTGAATTTGGGTATAGTCGGTCATCGCTTTGGTAATGGTCGCTGCTCCCAAAGAAATACCCCAAAGAACAATGTTCGTCTCCCCTTTTGCAGCGACATAATCATAAGCAGCTTTTACATCAGCGCTTTCGTTGTAACCGATCGTACAAATATTGCCCTGGCTGTTGCCGTGTCCCCGAAAATCTACCATGCATACATTGTAACCAAAGTTGTAAAAGTTGTTAGCCTCGGTAACTACGGCGCTCCTTGTATTTGCATGACCATGAAACAGAATAACCGTTCCTTTCGCTGAGTCTTTCTGCACATACCAGCCTTCCAGGATGATTCCATCATTGGTTGTTGTATGAAAGGTTTGATATGGATGAGCAGGAGTGGTTGTAATTGCCTGCTTATAAGAATTTACTCCAAACAAAATTGCTTTTGTCTTTTGCCAGCCCGACATTGTTTCGGGCTTTTGTAAGGGTACATTTTTGTTATTAATCCTGTCATAAAAATGGGTAAGTTTATAAGCCTGAAAGACAGCTATAACATTTATGAAAACAAAAAGAAAAAGCAGGATGAGCAATACCTGCTTAAACAGTTTCTTCATCTTTTATTTATTTTTTTAAAGGTATTACGATTTGCATTTAGTCATTTTGAAACACATAAGTACATAGAAATGTAAGAGCACATAGATTTCTATGATTTCTATTGAAGCTACTGTCTCTATGTGTTATAGTAAGTCATTAGGTCATTTAGACATTTTGAAACAAATAGGTACATAGAAAGGTAAGAGCACATAGATTTCTATGACTTCTATTGAACCTACTGTCGCTATGTGCTAT
>CAXUMK010000507.1:0-2225 GCA_964251885.1 uncultured Segetibacter sp.
AGTCCATTTGACAAAAGGTTGCGCTAACTTGTTCCAAATGCCGTAGTTGAAGGTTACATCAGTGTAAACTAAAGTTGAATCCGCAGCTTCGGGAATCGATTGGCTGGTGATAAAAATCTTTCTGTGCGTTCCCATATCATACTCAACGCTGGTGATATTCGGCATGTGAAAGCTGTCGATATGACGAATTTCGTAACCTTGAGAGTTGAGGAAGTGTGTAAACCAACCGAGATTTGTTGTCTCGTTACGGTAGGATGTGAATACTGAACCGTTGCGTCTTTCCACCGTCATTTCTAGCTGGGAAGCGCAAGGTTTGCGGAAGACTCCCGGATGAACCGATGCGGTGTGGGGAATGTCGATGAAGTTTTCCGCACAGTTGGTGACGTTGTTGCGAAAGCGGTTAATGACACGTACTGTTTCCCATCCTGGTTGTTTATAGCAAGGCATTTTGAAAGGCGCAAATTCTTGATTTGGATTTTGCGTCAATCGCACATAAACATATCCATCTTGCTCTTGCGTGTCATAACATAACACACGACGAGCATCGCTAACTTGAAAATTTTCACCTTCAGCAGGTACAGCTACCACCTTACCGGTTTTGTCGTAAACCCAACCGTGGTAAGGACACTGGATTTTGCCTGCACAGATTTTACCATGAGATAGACGGCTGTTTCTGTGCATACAGCGATCGCGCAATACAACCGCTTTACCATCATCACCACGAAACACTACCAACCATTCATCTAAAACTGTGCGTTGCAGTATCGTCTTCAATTTTAATTGCTTGCTTTCACAAACAATATACCAAAAATCCTCAAATCTCACTTTTCCCCCGCATAACTTTTTATTTCTATATCGTTTGTTAACTCTATCTGACAAGCAAGTCTTGCTTGTTGATTTCCCGGTGCAAATATATCTAAAATTTCCTTTTCTTCCTCACTTGGAGGGGGAATATCCCCTTCTACAACTACCAGACAAGTTCCACAAATTCCCGTCCGACAGCCAAATAATACTGGAGAATTTTGGATTGTGAGATGTTGGGAAAGTTTTTCATGTCTTTCTAAAGTAATTGGTTGATAATTGCTTTGGGTAAAGCGGATGATATGTCTATTCATTAGGACTTACGCAAAAATTCTCTCTCTTCCTCATTCCTCTGCGAACTCTGCGTTCTCTGCGGTTCGTTAAATAAATCTTCTTTAGCTAATAAAAAACTACCTTTCGACCATACAGACGCTTCAAGTTGATTTACATAGTGCATATATTTAACTAATGGTGTATCTATATTAAGAATTGCCTGAGGATTGTAGCGAATATTGTCATAAATCATCCCATCTTCACCACGCAAGAAATAGTAAGCTAATTTGGTGAGCAAAAGTAATATTCGCGTAATAACCCAACCAAAAATACCTTTTCTTTCTTTCGTAACATAAATAGGTTGAATGCGCGTTCTACCCGTTTCTAGAGGGGTGTAAGCGTAAATCATATGTAATGGTGGGACAAGATGGACTTTTTTCATAATAGTTAAAAGTCCGATACAGCCATCTGCATATCTCATAGTATATTCATAATGTTCGCCGAGAATTTTTCGTCCTATTCGCTCTCTTGCTGTCGTTTGAGGAAATTCGCCATTCAATGTAAAATCAACAATTGTACCGGATTCATTTTGGTGTAAAGATAAATCCATTTTAATATTTAATTTATGTACGGTTTGCAGATGTTGAGCATCAATGCCATTCATCATGCAAATGTGGTGATGACAGCTTCTCTCAAAGGCTTTGTCATGTATTGTCACGAGAGATTTACCTTTAAGTTCATCAAATTCAACTACTTTATTTGGTGCTTCCTTATCTGGATAAACCCAAATAAAATCATATTTTTCATCTGTAGCGTAAGATTGCAGTTTCGCTTTGTCGGGAATTGTTGATTGACAAGGAATATCTTGACAATTTCCCTCACCATCAAATGCCCAATGATGAAAAAAACAGCGAATTAAATTACCATCAACTTGTCCAATTCCTAAATCAGTTCCTAAATGTGGGCAAAAAGCATCTAATGCGCGAATATTTCCATCTTCTCCGCGAAAAATAACGATTTGTTGTCCACAAATATTTAAAGATTTTGCCTTACATTTTGGTATTTCTTGACTTGGACAAGCAATATACCAGCCTTTAGCGATAATATCCCAATTGTTAAAGATTTTCATCTTCACAATTGGTTGTGTGTTT
>CAXUMK010000508.1:0-2206 GCA_964251885.1 uncultured Segetibacter sp.
GAGTTGTTTGACAAAATCCGCAGCAAAGACTTTTTAGGCTTTACCGACCTGAAACCTTACAGTAAAAGGCTTGAAGACATTTGGGAAAAGACAGACCTTACCGACAGCTTGCGGGTAGCTGCAGGCAATGTGAGCGGACACCCGATTGTAATAGCGTGTATGGATTTTGAATTTATAGGAGGCAGTCTTGGAAGTGTGATGGGCGAAAAATTCAGCCGCGCTGTTGACTATTGCATTGCGAACAAATTGCCTTTTATGGTCATTAGCAAAAGCGGTGGCGCCCGTATGATGGAGAGCGCATTCAGCCTGATGCAACTGGCTAAAACCAGCGGAAAACTCTCGCAGCTTACTGATGCAAAAATTCCATACATAAGCATGTTGACCGATCCTACTTTTGGTGGCATATCGGCCAGTTTTGGTATGCTGGGAGATTTGAACATAGCAGAACCCGGCGCCTTAATCGGCTTTGCCGGTCCCCGTGTTATAAAAGAAACCATTAAAAAAGAACTTCCTCCCGGTTTTCAGCGAAGCGAATTTTTACTTGAGCACGGCTTTCTTGATTTCATTATTGACCGGAAAGAACTAAAGCAAAAGATAGCACAGTTAATTGTTTTGTTCCAAAGCTGAACCCCAACCCCTGAAGGGGCTTAAAAGAACCGATGACTTATGGCTTTCATCGAGATAAAAAACTTACATAGCAAAGAGGTAGTACCAGGCTATACCGGAAAATCTGTTCATACAGGAACCATGACGTTTATGTACTTTACTGTTGAGGAAGGTGCAGTAATGCCAGAGCATTCTCATTTGCATGAACAGGTATCACATGTGCTTAAAGGAAAGTTTGAACTGACCGTTGATGGAAAAACAGAACTGCTTGAACCAGGAATAGTTGCTGTAATTCCTCCGCATATAAAACATGGCGGCAGAGCCATAACGCCGTGCGAGTTATTAG
Source organism: uncultured Segetibacter sp. (assembly GCA_964251885.1). Taxonomy (GTDB): domain Bacteria; phylum Bacteroidota; class Bacteroidia; order Chitinophagales; family Chitinophagaceae; genus Segetibacter. Next base: position 953 of record CAXUMK010000508.1, read on the forward strand.
ATGTTTTTTTACCCGAAAGAGAAGATTATAAATTCTGATCATGAACCTGGATTTGACCAATAAAACAGCCCTTGTTTGCGGCGCTTCACAAGGGCTGGGATTAGCCTGCGCAACGGAACTCGCTTTACTTGGAGCAAATGTGATTGCAGCCAGCCGCAGCGACGACAAGCTTAGATTTGTAATTAAACAATTAGATACAGCAAAAGGGCAAAAGCATCAATTTCTTGTATTGGATTTGTCGCAGCCCGAAACAGTAAAACAAACCGTTCAATCGTTTCTTGCAAAAGGAGATTCAATTCATATACTTATAAACAATGCAGGCGGCCCTCCTGCCGGGCCAATGATCGATACTGATGCAGCCGAAATAGAAAAGGCTTTTCGCACACACGTCATAAGCAGTCATTTGCTTGCACAACTGGTTGTTCCGGGAATGAAGGAAGCAGGCTTTGGCCGCATTATCAATATTGTTTCCACCTCGGTAAAGCAGCCGATTAATGGCCTGGGAATATCGAACCTGGTAAGGGCGGCAGTTGCCAACTGGGGAAAGACTTTGGCCAATGAAATTGCTTCTTTCGGAATTACTGTAAACAATGTCTTACCAGGTTTTACCAATACCGACAGGCTTAACTATTTGTTCTCAAAACAGGCAGCAGAAAAGGGAACAACGAGTGAAGACATTCTAAAAGCCAGTATATCTCAAATACCCGTTCAAAGAATTGGTGAACCATCTGAGTTTGGCGCTGCTGTTGCCTTTCTTTGTTCTCCTGCAGCAGCTTATATTAACGGGATTAATCTACCGGTGGATGGAGGGAGGACGGGAGGGTTGTAGAAAGGATTTAACTGATTATGTAACGGATGAAGAGATTATGTTTGCAGAAGAAAGATTAAAGCTGCATAATGAAAATCCAACAGAAGGGATGAGTGTTGAAGAGTTTAAAAAACGTTTCTCCTGTAACACTTTTCTTTAAAGCAAAACTCTTGATGGATAAAATGATTCTATTCTTCTTTCTAAAGCGGCGCAATCAAAAGAAAACCGAAATAGCTTGATAAAAAGATTTTGTCGGATAAATATATATGTCCTGAAGAATTAGGTTTTCATCCACATAAGCCTTGAATGTATAAAAGGTGATATGAAAATTAAAAGACTTTTCAGCAACGTATGGGAATGTTGCTTTTGAATGCTTTCTCCAATATTATTAAATTAAGGTTTTTTGGGGGACAAACATTTGTTCTTTCTTCTCCTCCGGTTGTGTC
>CAXUMK010000509.1:0-1228 GCA_964251885.1 uncultured Segetibacter sp.
GCTGCTGGCGATGGGCGGCATCGATTATTATCAAGAACAGGGGAAGGCCATCCAAATCTTGAAGAAAGGCGACGCGGTAAAATGCCCCCAAACATACCTCATTGGCACGGCGCTTCCCCAACAGTCGGCTTTATGCAGGTCGCGATCACACCTAACACCGCCACTGGACGAATGAGATGGATGCAGCCGGTAACCGATGCAGAATACACGGACATAAGAAAATAAGCATTTTATTCATGGCCATAGCCAACTTGTGTCCATCACATACAACCGCTTATAAACAATCGGTCCACGTTTTTCAGAAAGGGCCACTAAGTATACCTTATAGAGAAATCAAGTGGTTAAACCAGGATGATTAGAGATATGTGAAATTTTTGGCATGTTGTCTCCTAAGCAATCCTGTGAGGCATAGTTCATGAATTCATTTCCCCAACTGAGGATTATTTTGGGATGGTTTGGTTAGTCACTTAACAAACCTTCCCCTCTTCTCGCAACTCCTGCTCAAGTTCTTCAATCGATGGAAGTTGTGATTTTAGCTCTTTAGGAACGGCTTTGGTCAACTCATAATCCACTACACTTAAAGGGTTGATAATGCCTACCAGTGCATATTCCGCCAACGCTTCATTTTTGCCTTTGCATAAGAGCAGACCAATAGTTGGGCAGGGCTTTCTTATAAAACTATTTGCTGAGTAAAGAACGGGATCAAGATTAGGAATTTGTCAGCAAAAGTATCCAACTGAGCCGCTTTATTTTTACTAAACTTATTACCGTGTTCGATTTTGGTCAGGAAGAAATACGTGTAATCCTGCAAAACTGCCCAACATGCTGAGTTTACAACTGTCTGAATCACTGCTATTAAACCAATGTTGTAGACAGTTTTTTCTTCATCTCGCTCCCTCCTAATCTGTGCCTGTACACTATACTTAAAATCCAAATAGCTAAAAGAAAGGATAGTATAATAGTTTTATACAAATTTAAATCTGAGAAAAAATTATTAAGCGAGTGGATGGCAGAAACGCATAATAAAGAATTTGTTTTTTCGGCTATAAAGCCCAAAATCCAACTCCCCAATAACAATATCAAAAAAAAGTTTATATTGGAAACACTCACATCAAAATTCAAATGCCAGAGAAACCATAAAATAGTTATTACTGATATTCTAATAAGTTTTGGCAGAGGAGCCAGGGCCTGTTGCAAAAATCCACGCCAGCCTATTTCTTCAAATAAC
>CAXUMK010000509.1:1238-2188 GCA_964251885.1 uncultured Segetibacter sp.
GGTGATAATGGCAATTTTTGGCGATGTTTCCTTTGAAAAATAGGCAATTGTCTCGATCAGAATAATAGGCAACAACCAATAAATTGATAACGGCACAAAGAAATTTCTAAAATTTCCCTTAAGAGTCATTACGCTTCTAATCTGGAATAGCCTGAATGCCACCAATGCACCAATGGTTGGGCCAATGCCTTGTAAAATTACTTTCAGGAAGATGTTGTCAAGTCCTGACAAGATTTGAGTTTTATTCGTCAAATACCTCAGCAGAATGGCAATCGCGTAGAAAACTGAGATGGCTACAACGTTTTTTCGTCCATAAGCTTTTCCGGAAATTTCTTTTTGCGAAATCATAACGTGTCTATTAATTAAATTTTTTGTTGAACTAACTCCTTTCTTTTTTCGGGGAAAATCATTCATCGTGGAGTGGTGGCTTTGAACGGGGCCACCCGCCAGTTGGCATCGAAACACTCCGGCGTCCCGATTGCTCCAGGGCACGGGTTGTTTTTTGGCATTCATAGCCGTGTAAAGTTAAGTACCTACCCTGATTAAATTGGCAGGACCATCTCACCTGGATCATTACACACAATCAACCCATCACGGGTACTTCCAGCCGTTTTGATGAAGTCCTCCAGGGCATCAATCTGCCTGTTGATTGCGTCTATTTCTGCTTGTAATGAGGCTGACATACGCATAGGTTGAGGATTAAAGGATGAGTTTAAAACTGAATGCGCCAGTTAAAGGTCGGATAAAAGCCCAATTGAAAGACACTGACCAGTCGATTTCTTCGGGCATCGTATTGCAAACCATACAGGTTTCTGGTATTGAACAGATTTTGGCAATCTATGAACCACTCCTGCATGACACGAGCGGTGTTGCGCCGAAATGTCAGTCTGAAGTCGGTCCGAAAATAAGGAGTCGTTCGGTACGTATAGGCCCGCGCATTGTCGTCCACT
>CAXUMK010000510.1:0-2187 GCA_964251885.1 uncultured Segetibacter sp.
GGGGCATCAACAAGCTTTACAATTTCATTTTGGATGAAAATTACTCTTGCACAAAAAGACAATAGTCACGCTGTTGGAGTCTTGTCGTATGCAAACTCAAAAAACTTTTGGGGTAACATTACTTTCTATGCAGATAATAACGCCAAAAGTCCTACTGACTCTATGGATTTGAAAATACATTTTAATGATGCAGGTAATAGTGATAACTGGAATTTTGCCGGTTACAACTTTGCTAAAGCATGGCCGCACATGTATGATGGACAATGGCACCAGGTAGCATTCACTTATGACGCTAAGGCATCTACAGGCACTGTATACAGGGATGGTGCGCAATTCGATCAGAAAACCGGGCAGAGCATTACATTTGAAAATACTTCAAAATTAATAATCGGTGGTTTTCAGGAAGCAGATGGTGTTGTCGACAGCTACTCAAATAATACATGGATGGCAGGTTTTCCCGGTCAAATTGATCAGGTACGCCTCTATGGAACAGCTTTATCAGCTACTGATGTGATGGGTTTGTATACTGGTAAAAAATAGATTCTTAATTTTCAAATAGATTTAAAAAAGGGTTGCATACTACTTGCAACCCTTTTTTAGATGTAGAAATAGCCTAACCAAATAAGCGTTTCTATACACATCCTGAATTATTTAGAGTTACTATAAGATGATAAAATTGAATTTAGTATAGTAATCCAACTGCTCCTAATGACCAAGATTGCACCATATAAACGTTCTGCAATTGTAATTTTTTGCCTTGTTGTAATCATATTTCTTCTTACCATTTTTATAAATAAACAAAAGCGTGAAACAGTTATTAAAAACAAAGAGGGTAAGCAGTACGCGGGGGCACTCACCTGCGCCAAATGCCATAAAAGTATTTATGATACGCACATTCTTACAGCACATTACCTCACTTCACAGCCTGCAAATGAAAAATATATAAAGGGAAGTTTTGAGATGGGGAAGAATACATTCATCTTCAATGGTTCTGTAAATGTATCTATGGAGAAAAAAGATAGTAGTTTTTACCAGGTTGAATATATTAACGGTATCAGAAAAATGTATCGTCGTTTAGATATTGTTACCGGGTCTGGCAAAAAGGGACAAAGCTTTCTTTATTGGTATCGTCACCACCTTTTTCAATTACCAATTACTTATTTTACTTCAGCTAATCAATGGAGCAATAGTCCCGGATACCCTGATAAAGCAGTTTTTAACAGGCCTATTACTTCAAGGTGTCTTGAATGTCATACTACATACTCTTTAAAGACTTCTGACAGCGATACCGAACCGGAAGAATTTGCTCAAAACCAGATCGTATATGGGGTGGATTGTGAAAAGTGTCATGGTCCTGGTGCAAAACATGCAAGCTTTCAAATGCAAAACCCGACAGTGACAATTGCAAAGTTTATAACCGATCCTGCCCGGTTTACACGGAAACAAAGTCTCGATTTATGTGCCCTGTGTCATGGAGGCAGGCTTAATAAGACAAAGCCCTCATTTGAATTTAAGGCAGGTGATGCGCTGGCTGATTATTTCTCGCTCGACACAGCCTCAAAAGATGCTAATAATATTGATGTTCACGGTAATCAGTTTGGGTTACTGGCTGCAAGTACTTGTTTCAAAAGGAGTGAGATGACCTGCACTACCTGCCATAATACCCACGAAAACGAAAGTGGTAAAGTCGCTTTATTTTCAAAAAGATGTATGAGTTGTCATAACAGTGAGCATGGAAATGCCTGTAAAATGAGTTCTGCAATTGGTTCTGCCATTACTAAAAATTGTATTGATTGTCACATGCCCGAAAAACCTTCCAAATCAATTGCTGTTTTGCTGCAGGGATCTAAAACGCCAACGTCTGCTATAATGCGAACACACTTTATTAAGATCTATCCTGAAGAAACGGAAAAAGTGCTTGCCTTTATGAAAAAAGTGAAATAGAGATTGCATCAGGTGTATATCGAATTGTCGTTTTTTTTGGAAGTCAACAGAAATTCTTTGTGCAACTTCTGTTGTGTCACTCACTTGTACAATATCTTTTTATGGAGTTTTTTCCTTTGCGACTATGGTATACGAGAAAAAAAGGAAGTTGTTCGTCATTGGCAGGTACGAAGCAATCACATTTGTATTTGAACAGGCCTACTATTAGCGGGGATTGCTTCGTCGTTTCCCGAAAACAAGTTC
>CAXUMK010000511.1:0-2172 GCA_964251885.1 uncultured Segetibacter sp.
TTGGTTACTTTCTTTGTTTCAAGACAAAGAAAGTAACAAATGCTCAAGCACTTACCGTAGCTGAAAAATAGATAATCCGAACAACTGAAGCTATAAGGGGAATACACATCATTGTTTGTCAAGCTTCGCAAGTCTAACCAATGGCGAAACTGAGTAATGCAAGATTTTAGAATACGCCCATGCGCTATAATTAGTTTTTCCACAGAGCTGATATTTCAGTTCTTCCCAATCACATCACAACTATCTTTACCGCATGTTACGCAGGCTGCACATACAGAACTACGCCATCATCGATGAAATTGACATTGATTTCTCCAATACACTTAATGTAATTACCGGCGAAACAGGCGCGGGAAAAAGTATTCTGATGGGAGCTTTAAGCCTGATATTAGGCGAAAGAGCCGACACGTCATCTCTGCAGAACAGGGAAAAAAAATGTTTTATTGAAGGCTACTTTTTGGTTGATAATAAAAAGGCAGTAGAGAAGTTTTTAACAGACAATGAATTTGACTTTGAAGAAGAACTGGTCATAAGAAGAGAAATTTCTGCAAGCGGAAAGTCGAGGGGATTTATAAATGATACACCTGCAACTGTACAGCAGTTAAAAGAGTTGGCTTCATCGCTTGTTGATTTGCATCAGCAGTTCGATACACTTGAGTTAGGCGACAGCGACTTTCAAAGACAGGTTTTGGACGGACTGGGAAATAACGGAGAGTTGTTAGCTACGTTTCAAACAGGCTTTCGAAGCTGGCAAAAACAAAAAAATGAGCTGGATCAACTGCAGAAACAAAAAGAAACTTTTCAAAAAGAGTTTGATTATCACCAGTATATTTTTAATGAACTTGATCAGTTAAGCCTGAAGGAAAACGAACTGGAAAACCTTGAAAATGAATTGAAGCTTTTAACGAATTCTGAAGGCATAAAAACAGTCTTGTCAAAAGTATATTTCGACTTAAAAGAAAGCGAACAGCCAATCGTTGCGCAGCTAAAGATACTTGCCAACCAATTGCAGGGATTTGCCGAATATCAAAAGGATTTACCCGAACTGGTAAAAAGACTTCAAAGTGTACAAATAGAATTGCAGGATATTGCAGAGGAAGTTGAAAGTATAAACGAGCAGGTAAATTTTGACCAGCAACGGATTGACTCGGTAAACGAAAGATTGTCTGCCGGATACAAAATGCTGAAAAAGCATGGCGTTAAAATGACAAACGATCTCATTACAATTAAAAACGACCTCTCACAAAAACTGGAAGCTGTGTTGAATATTGATGAAACAATTTCATTAAAAGAACGGGAAGTAAAAGCTTTATTGCAAAAAGCAGAAGACACCGCAAAGACGATCTCTACCCGTCGAAAAAAAGAAATACCAGCCCTCGAGCAAAAAGTAAATGTCTTACTGCACCAGGTGGGAATGCCAAATGCACGATTGAAAGTAAAAGTAGAAACGGCACCTTTAAACCTTTATGGAACCGACGAAATTGAGTTTTTGTTTGATGCAAACAAAAGCAACCGTTTCGAACCCATTCGCAAAGTAGCCAGCGGTGGTGAACTGAGCCGTTTGATGCTTTGCATAAAATCTTTAGTCGCTCAATCCATTGATTTGCCTACGCTTATTTTTGATGAAATAGATACCGGCATTTCAGGTGAAGCGGCAAAACAGGTGAGTTTTATTATGAAAGACCTTTCGGCCAGCCGGCAGTTGATTACCATTACACATCAGCCACAGATTGCCGGTAAAGCAGATGCTCATTTTTTTGTTTACAAAGAAATAAAAGGCGACGCAATAAAAACGAATATCAGGCTCTTATCACGTGATGAAAGAATAACGGCGATTGCGCAAATGCTTAGCGGCGAAAAGCCTACCGCCGCCGCCCTGGCAAATGCAAGGGAAATGGTGATGAATTAGAAGCGTTGATTGCTGATTTGGTGATTTGGTGATTTGGTGATTTATTGATTTATTGATTTCGGATTTTGCTTCTTTGGTGTATCCAAAATTTTAAGTGATTAGAGCTTGAAACCTGCGTGTAGTTATACTGCTCTCCGTATAAGATTACCGCTAACGGGACAAGTAGTGCATTGCTGAATAATGAACAAAGTACAATCCATCATGCAGATTAAGTCGTTCGTCATTGCGAGGTACGAAGCAATCCCATTTGTGTTTGAACAGGC
>CAXUMK010000512.1:0-2133 GCA_964251885.1 uncultured Segetibacter sp.
CAGAATTGCTACTATTAATCATTGTTGCGTCGCACACTTGTACAATTTTCTCCAATATTCAGCTATGCGAATGAATGAAGTGGAAAGTATAACAGATTATTTTACGTCTTTCTGTAAAATTGTAAGGTCTTTAAGAAAAGTTCTTTCTACTTGGATTTCACTCAAAAGCTGCTTGAATTTCTTCGGCTGTAGCATAGTCACCTTTGTCAGCTTCTTTCAATATTTTACCAAAAAGAATATCTTCTATACCCAAAAGAATATCTTTTATCATAGGTTTTTTGTTTAAATTATTTTGATCCTACCGGGTTTCTACCATTTGCGCTTCTTTCTGTGGAATTGTTGGGCGGTAAAAGACTTTAAAGATGAGCCTCAAACTCTGGTCGTAGGTTACGTAGTTATAAATCCAGTTTATAAAAACCTGTATCTTGTTTTTTACTCCCAGAATTAAAACAAGGTGCAGAAACATCCAAATCAGCCACGCAAAAAAACCGCCAAAATGAAGTTTAGGTTTTGGGATGTCAACTACTGCGAGATTACGTCCTACGGTCGCCATGCTTCCTTTATCTTCATATTCAAATTCTTCTAACTTATCTGCATTTGCTTTCATTTCCATCCAGCGCAGATTGTTAGCAAGATTTTTTGCCTGGTTAATCGCCACATTCGCTACCTGCGGATGCCCTTTTGGATATTTTGGCGTTTCCATGTAACAAACATCACCTACTGCATACACATTTTGCAGTCCTGATACTTTGTTGTACCGATCCACTTTTATGCGGTTTCCTCTTACGACCAGCGACGGATCAATTCCTTCGGGTACGTTTCCTTTGATACCTGCGGCCCATATTACTGTAGCGGTGGCAATTGTTTCACCATCACTTAAAACAGCCGTTTCGCCATCATAATCTTTTAGCACCGTATTTAAAATCACTGTCACACCAAGCCGTTCAAGATATTTTTGAGACTGTTCGTGCGATTTGCTACTCATAGGTTGAAGCGTTGCTCCACTACCTTCCACAAGAAGAATTTTCATTTTAGAAAAATCAATTTCAGGATAATCATTCGGCAATGTATATTTTTTCATTTCGGCGATGGCTCCTCCAAGTTCTACGCCGGTTGGTCCGCCACCAACGATTACAATCGTCATTAATTTTTGTATTTCTTCCTCGCTTTTTGATATCACTACATTTTCAAAGTTCTCTATCAGCCTGTGTCGCAACTGAAGTGCCTCAATAGTCGACTTCATCGGAAATGTATAGTCAATCAATTTCTGGTTGCCAAAAAAATTGGTATCTGCGCCCAGGGCAATTACCAGCACGTCATATTCTATATCTCCGGTGTCAGTGGTTATTTTATTTTCATCAGGCACTACTCCAAGTACTTTGGCTAACCGGATTCTTACATTTTTACTTTTATGAAAAGCTTTTCTAAGCGGAAAAGAAATATTGCTGGCATCGAGTCCCGCGGTAGCTACCTGGTAAAATAATGGCTGAAACTGGTGATAATTAAACTTATCAACTAATAAAACTTCAAAACCTCCTTTATTGTTGAGGCTTGTTGCCAGCTTCATACCTGCAAAGCCAGCTCCTATAATTACTACTTTCATATATTATTTTGTATTGCAAAAGAGGAAATGCGCTGTTACTAAAAGTTAAGTTCCTCTCTCCTCTTTTGATTGTTTCCTCTTCAATTGCAAATGGCTTGCCATTGGTCTTTTAAACTTTATTCAGGCCTTTTTGACAGACGTACTACTTTAATTTTTTTTCTTTTTATTTTCATGGCTTAATGCTTAAAATGAATATTCGCGAACACCTATTAAAAGAAAATTCATTAGAGAACACCTTAAAAATTGCACATTTCGCCAGTAGTTCTGAAAGCAACTTTAACGGGCTGATGCAATGTTTTTTGAGCAATGAGTATCGCGTTGCACAAAGAGCTGCGTGGGTGGTCAGTCATGCTGCAGCAAAAAAGTGTCCTTTTGTAAAAGACTATATTAAAGATATGGTTGCCCAGTTAGCGAGAAAAGATGTGCATATTGCAGTCATCAGAAACTCTGTAAGAATTTTACAAAAGATTGAAATACCTAAAGAGTACCATGCAGATGTAATGAATGCCTGTTTTGCTTTTATTGAAAAT
>CAXUMK010000513.1:0-2132 GCA_964251885.1 uncultured Segetibacter sp.
AAATATTAACGACAATGTGGTAGAAAAAATGTTAGGTTATGTAATGCTGTACCGCTCCTTCTCCACGAGGAGAAGGAGCGGAGGATGAGGTCTTGTCATCAAGCAGCTTAACGTAAATGAAGGGATTGCTTCGTCGTTCCTCCTCGCAATGACGGCTCTCTTTTGCTGAAGCAAATACCTTCAGAGGAAGTGTGCGACGCAACGATGAAAAATAGTAGCAATACAGCCCGGCTCACAAAAATCATTGCACATTTTTATACGGCTTTTAAGTATAAAGACTAATTGCCTGCAGCTTTCTTTAATTCTTCATTCGACTCTTCCTTTTTGAGATAGTCAATGCCCGAAAAATTGAATTTCTCGATCTTGCCTTCGTCGTTTAATGAGAAAGTGATCCACGATTTATCATACCATTCATACTCATATTTCCCGAGGAAAGTATTGTAATGCCAGTGGCTTAAGTGCAGGTATATATGGTTTGGAAACTGTAGTGTAAGTGAATCATTACTATACACGACAGTTGCTTCACCAAAAATTTCATTGCTGTATTTACCTGTATATTCTTTTAACTCGAGCGGCGGTTTTGTGTTTAGTACACGCTTTGCTTCAAAGTCTGTTTCTTCTTTTTTGGCGTTTTGTTTCAGGTCATGATACATCGCATAGAAATCTCTGCTCCAGTCATTCGTATTGTCTCTGTACACCCATAAGTCCATTGCTTTGTACATGAGTGCATGCCTTACCTCGGTGTGGTCGAGATTACCAAAAATATAAACACCAAAATGTTCATCATTGATCAATCCGCAAATGGCAACAGCGCCATCAAGGCTGCCGGTATGAAAGTTAACCATTTTGCCCCGGTAATCTTCCTGGAACCATCCCAGGCCATACGTTTGCCAATGTGGTTTAATGAGTTTTGCGGTAGGGTAAAAAGGAGTTGAAGACAAAGAAGTGGGTGTAAATAATGCGGCGTAAGTTGCAGGCTTTAGCAATGGTTTGCCATTCACTTTTGTGCTGTCTAACAGAAAGAGCATCCATTTGTTAATATCATCTGCGCATGACCATACGCCGCCTGCTGCATCGATGCCGTGCGCTTCGATATAGGTGATAGGCCTCACAATAGAATCGTCGAAAATAAAATGAGGCGTTATATGGCTTGGTTCATTTTTAGAAAGGGTGAAATTGGGATAAGTATGCTGCATGCCCAAAGGCGTAAACAAACGTTCCTTAATAAATTCATCATAGGTTTTACCCGAAACCTTGTGTATCACTTCGCCTGCCACCACGTACATCAGGTTTTGATAAATGAACGATGAACGTAAAGAATAAGCCGGTTTAAGCAACCGCATTTTTTTAATCACGGTATCAGCCGGTGTTCCTGTTACCCAAAGCCAGTCGGCATTACCAAGACCGGTATTATGCGTAAAAAGATCTTTTACCGTAACTTCTTCATTCGCATAATTATCATACAGTTTAAATTCAGGATAAATGTCGTTTACCTTATCGCTCCATTTTACTTTTCCTTCATCAACCAGCATTCCCATGCACACTGCAGTCATGGCTTTGGTAGTGGAGGCGCAAATAGATAATGTAGCGGTTGTAAAAGGAGCAGGTTTGCCAAGTTCGGCTACACCGTATCCTTTTTTAAAAACAACCTGACCATCTTTTACCACTGCAACAGAAATGCCGGGCGTCTTCCACAATGCCAATGCATGTTGAATGTAAGTGTCAAAATCGGCGCTGAGGTTATCTTTTGTATGTGGAGTTTTTTTCTGCGCCGAAGCCTGTACAAAAATGAATGCGGCGGTTAAAACCAACCAACTGTATTTTCTCATAAGTTATGTTTCAACCAATATAGCAACTATTTGGTTTGCATACAAATTGGTATGAGACAATAAAGGAAAGAAAGCTTTCAATCAAAGTTGATCATCGCTCACCATCTTTCCCCCTTTTAACCGAATAATACGGCCGGTTTTGGAGGCAAGGTCAAGGTCATGAGTAACCAATACCAGGGTTGTTCCGGCTTCAGTGTTCAGGTCAAAGATCAGCTTTACTATTTTCTCACTCGTTTCGGCGTCGAGGTTTCCTGTTGGCTCATCTGCAAATAAAATTTTAGGCTGATTAGAAAAGGCCCTGGC
>CAXUMK010000514.1:0-2114 GCA_964251885.1 uncultured Segetibacter sp.
CAGCTAATATCATTGGTGCTCTCCGATCTATACATCGGCAAACCCAACTGTTTTCGAACATCTTTATTTGCAATTACTTTAAATTGGTTGTGAGACTTTACCGTCAGAGTTGTACCTCTTTCGTCTATAAAACGAATCTTTTTATCAGGGCTTTTAGCACATAGGCGTATCCGGTTAGAGGTAAGGCCTTTCAAATTGGCAGTAGTAAATACCCGGAATTTTTCACCATCAAAACGGACGATACCAAACTGAGAACTCATCCATAAATAACCGGTTTCATCCTGCTGTATATTTCCAATGCTGGTTTGCGGCAGGTCATTTTCATCATAGTGTACCAAGCTATACGGCTGTTGTGCCTTTGCCAGCAAAAAAGCAAAATGTACAAACATGAACAGCAGCCATTTGCCACAACTTTTTTTTGCAATAATTAAAAAATTTTTGCTCATTCTTGTTAATAGCTTGTAGTCTGCTGAGATAGCATTACCGAAATATGGTTGTTAAGATCAAGTTGTATGCTGGCTCGTGTAAATATGGCAACCGAAGTTTTACATAAATCATTTAAGAAGGCAATATAGTAATCGGTTTATTGTAGAATAAATTCGAATTCTATACATTTTTGTCTACAGTTTTTCCTTTTCGTAAGTGCATCAATTACATTTGGACAGGATTTTTAACCGTATTCCATGTTTAAATAAATGGTTGATGTAATATGCATCTTTTACAAATAAATATTTTTTCTAAAAGCTTTTCCGCCGGCATTTAAATTTTCACTTATGCGATTTTTAGTGGCTGATGATCACTCCATTGTAAGAATGGGTTTAAAGCTGGTGCTGGAGGATAAGTATACCCAGCTACAAATAGATGAGGCAGAAAATGGAGACAGCATTGTTGAAAAGATAAAAGCTTACTATTATGATCTGCTGATTTTAGATTTTCAAATGCCTAACACAGATACGTTCGATATCATTAATTACCTGTTGGCCCGGGACGAACAATGCAGAATTTTAATTTACAGCATGGCTTCCGAAAAGCTATATGCGGGTAAGTTATTGAAAGCCGGTGTAAGAGGATTTTTATCCAAAGAAGCCAGCAATACAGAATTGCTAAAAGCCGTGGAGACAGTACTAAAAGATGACATATATACCAGCGAACAGGCAAGAGCTAATAGCCTGGCTGATACAAGTGAAAACGCAGCTGCTGGTAATCCGTTTGCAGATTTATCCGACAAAGAAATAGGTATCGTCAATTATTTAATTCAGGGAAAGAACACCAAAGAAATAAGCACATTGTCCCACCTGCAAATGTCCACCATCAGCACTCACAAATCCAGGATTTTTCACAAGCTGAATGTAACCAATATGGTAGAGCTGATTGAGTTGGCTAAAGAACACAAATTGTGTTAGTGCCATTTGTAATTATTACTTATTGAATTGGCCAATTTTCTGTTCTACAAGGTCTTCTTTTATTTCCCTTTAGTGTCTCCTGTTTTTTGACCTTGCATAACCGCTCCGTTCTGTTAAGTAAGATGTAGCAACAGTTGCAGCGAATCCGTAGAGTTAGAACGCAGGAAACCCTGTGGGGTAAGAAAGAAATAATTACCAGGAAAATGATACTGACGAAATAGAAAAAACATTTAATGCATTTACCTAATTAAAACCCCGTTCCGCAAAAAGAAATTACAACTGCTCCTTGCGATCATTGATGGCGGCATGAAAGCATCTATTCCTGCAATTTGCCTTTCCTGAAGGTCAGCATCGCACTCGGTTTCGAGAATGGCAGTGGTACCAGCCTCACTTTCACTTTTGCTTAGCTTGCGGATGCAGAGTTCCAGCTCCATCTTTTTGGTAATTTGGTTTTCTTTTTTTTACCATCCGGCAGGCTGGCTATTTGTGCATTGACACAGTTATCAATTTGCAAAGCTGTTAGCTGCGTGGTTCTTATTTAAAAGTAAAAATGGTTTGTGAAACACAAACCATTGAAATTAAAATTTTCTTTTTACAGCATCCTGGTAGTTAACCCCGTAAATTTTATTCTGCTGCAGCTCTCGTATGAGCAGATAGCCGGAATGTATTTTGAGGTTGTTTTTTCCGTGTTGTTTTACTAGTGGTTGCCTT
>CAXUMK010000515.1:0-2106 GCA_964251885.1 uncultured Segetibacter sp.
TTTTATGATACTTATAATGGATATATGATTGGAAAAGATGTGTCCACACGGTAGCCCTTGTACCGCATCTTTTCATAGCAGCTCATACAAGGTGCATTATCTGTACAATATTCTTAAGTTAATGGCATTGAGGTAACAAGTATAATTTCTGATCCTGAAGCAATTGTAAGCACTGCCTTACAGGTAGTTTGTGTATCCGGCAGGCGGCAATGCTATTTTATTATTGAAACAGTTGATGCTATTTTTTCGCAATACTCTTATCCATACTATGGCCAACAAGGTAGCCAATCACCGCGCCTGATGTAGTGCCAATAATCATCCACATTACATCTGTGCCTTGTGTAAACCAGGCAACTGCTAAACCAAGTACAGCCGCAATAATAGTTAATACAAAGGCAGCGCTGCGTTTAGCTTTTGCCGGTGCGTGATGAGGAGGCACAGGATGATGCTGATGATGCCTGTGTCTGTTTCTGCTTTCGGGCATAAGTAATTTTATTTAAGAAAGGTAACTAAAGTGAGTGAATAAAACACCGAGGGCTGCTGAAAAGCGAACCGTAGCTATTGAGCCGTCTCAGCCATTGCAGGTGTCATCACCTGTAATGGCAGTGTAGGGAGAGGGAGCATTAGATAGTATCTGCTACTTCATTTAATTTGCGCCATTGCTGAATATGGGACAAATTGCTTAAAGTGTGCGACGCAACGATGAATCATAGTAGCAATACAGCCCGGCTCATAAAAATTCATTTCACATTTTTGCACGCGGTTTAGTATATACAGTATAACAACAGAGAGCTTTACTATTATTAAAATAAGTGTTGCAGGTGATAACAAACTGACCGGAAACTGCGTCGGTTTAGGAAAACATTCGGGCAGTTGATGGAGACTTTAAGTCATGTAAGCGTATCTCACTACCTTATCTTTAATTCCTGCCAGCCTTGATAATACCTGCAACCACATTAAAAATCTTATTGGTTTTTCCTGATCATAAAGTGTCCTGCAACGGTTTTTATTCCGGGGCTGTTACACCACTGGGTTTTATATAAAGTGGCCGTAAAGCTGCCCTCAGTAAAATCGCCGACAGCATCGGCTATATGAATAATGCTAACATGGCCATCTACAACGACTTCACCCGAACCCTCACAATCACGTGGCCTGAACTGGATATAGCCATCGCTGCCGACAGGCAAAAACTCCATAGCTGCTTTACCCGGATCGCCGGGCCTGCCACATTCAAATGAACCCGTGCCCGATGAATAAATATAAATATCGAAGGCGGCATTATCATCGGTATAACCGCCAAACATCATTAAGCCGGGTTGAGGGTCGGCGGTAAGTGTATGCAACTGTTGTTTTTGCCCGTCAACCGACAGTTCAAAAAACTCACCATCCGGCTCGAGCACTATCGGCTGGGATAAAATCATCTGACGGATCTCCTGTCCTGAATTATCCAATCCAATAAGACCGGTTATAGTTGCTGTGGCCAATAGTTCTGTTAGCTGCGGTACAGTTTCGGGAGCGCCATAAATGGCCTGACCAATATTGTCTGTTTTTTGAATGGTTCCCAACGGCTTGGAGATAGTCCACTTATCTTCATCTATGTTTCCCTGACCCCAGCTTTCGTCAAGAATTTTTTCATGAGCAGTATCACTGTACGGGTCTTGTGGGCCATCTCTGTCCCAACCCGTACGGAACCAATGCAGTTGCAGGGTAAGCACTTCTTTTTTCTTCAGGTATACTTTGCCGCTTTGTAAAGGGCGGTCACACGTCATTTCGATACGGTAGAAGAAAGTCCAGTCACTAAAATGCCTCGTTGTTACTGTAAGGGTTTTGGCTGCAGCATTGTTTTTGGTAAGACTTGCCTCATGATAATAGCCTGCATTGTCCTGGTAAGCAAGAAACAAATACCTGTTGTCCTTGTTACCAAGATCGAAGCCTGCATACGAATAGCTAATGGTAATATCCTTTTTAAAGCCAACGCCTTCGGGCTTTAACCGGTACGATGGAGCGCCTGTTTGAAGTGTATTGGTAACTGGCTGGATACTGAAATCAGTCGCTGCGTCTACTGCGCCTGCGGGAACAGTGACGGTAATATGTCCATCGTCGCTT
>CAXUMK010000516.1:0-2098 GCA_964251885.1 uncultured Segetibacter sp.
GCCATTTTTGACGGATCACGTATTGTACGCCCGGACATGAATGCAGAAAAAGAAGATTTGTTGCATACGGTTTATATCAGAGAGGCCGTAAATGATTATACAGCAAATGTAAAAGATGGCCATGAAGAAAAGCCGCATCGTTTTGCGTGTTCAGGAATAGACGGAGTTGCATTTGCTCCGGCGATAGGAAGCTCAAATGCTGCTAAAAAATTTCTTTATGTAGCATATGGTGTTTATGGAGATACCGCAAGAAGCGATAATGATCACCAGGCTATTTTGAAATACGATGTTAGTGATTGGGGAAAGTATGCGCAGAAACTATCACAGGATAAACTGCATCATTCGGGGCCGAAAAAGCCATCAGATAAATATTTCGTGAAAACAGGCAATACAAGTTATGGCATTCAAAATCTGGCTTATGATCCATATACGGGCAACTTGTTTGCTGCGGTATACTCCGGATCCAAAACTCAATTTCCCCATTATGATCTGTTTGTAATTGATGGCAAAAAAAAGCCGGTGAAAACTTACATACGGTCTGATAACCAAGATGTAAAAGTTAAAACACTTTCTTTGCTGGAGGCCGGTCCCAAAGATCCCGGATCAGGTATAAGGGGTTGGTTTTTTAAGTGGGGAGCTACTGGCCTATGCCCTTTAGGCGATGGGTTATTTTACATATCACATAATAGCAAGGCAAAAGACGGACAACAACAAACTGTGATTTATAAGTACAAATGGGTGGGTGATGGTCAAAATGCCTTTGTGTTAGTAAGATAAATACCTTTTTGGCTTATATCAGTGGTGGCATAATAATGATCAAAGATGCGAAATGTTCGCGAGACCTGAAAAAGACTTATATGTTAATGTTTTTTGTGGCACTTCGCGACTGTGTCTTTTGCGTCCCATTAAAACAATGGATACTCTTTGGTCAGTGCAATCAATTCCACCATGTTGTTTACATTGAGCTTTTTGAAGATGCGGAACTTATGGGTAGAGATCGTGGAAAGTTGAAGATTCAATAATACGCTCATTTCTTTGGTAGTCTTTCCCTGGATCAGGTATGCCAGGATATCCAGTTCTTTATTGGATAGATCGCTGAAGGGATTGCTCAAGGTGTTTATTTTTTGCCTGTCACGAACGTTTTCCTGGTCAACCGGATACATTTCTCCACGCAGCACCATTCTAACCGCTTTTAACAACTCGGTATTCGGCGCCTCTTTGGATAAAAAACCTCTTACACCTGCCTTCAATAGTTTGGTCCCGTAAATTTTCACGGTGGCCATGGTATAGATTAATATCTTAAGGTCTTCATCCCTGGCTAACAGGTTGCCGATAATACTGAAGGTATCGGTATTGGGCATCTGAAAATCCAGAATAAGCAAATCATAGCAGAATAATTTTATTTTTTCTATAATGTCGTTGCCATTTACTGCCTCGTCGATGGTTACTTCCGGATAATCACTTTCGAGCATGAGCTTTATACCCATGCGTACGATTGAATGATCGTCAGCAACTATAAATCGCATCATCTTATTATTTTGGCAAAAAGTATTACGTGACTTTTTGTTCAGGTCACGCGATTCGTTTTAAAACTTATAACCGAAGGTCGAAGGTAGTCTTTAATATAATGTTGAAAAAATGGCCATCGTTCGAAAAAGGCAACCTTCGAAGTAATTCTACAACCATAGACTTTACAAGAAACAACGGCTAAATTGAATTGAATATAAAGGAAGACTTTGTATATTTAGCGCTCCCACTCTACTATGAGCAATTGTTTGCGGCACAAAATCATTACGATGCTATTTAATAATATTTCGTTTGGGCGATTTATTTATTCATATCTACATAAATGGAGGCTTGTTGTAACGCCCGGCTGCTACAAATGTTTCCTTTTAATCGGGCTTCAATTCTTAGGCTTCAGCGCAGTTGCGCAGCAGCCCTACAGTCTTATTCACTATGATGAAAATGTATTGCCCCAAACCACCATTGGAAATATCCAGCAAGACACATATGGGTATTTGTGGATGAGCACTCAATTTGGAATTGTTCGATTTGACGGTGAAAAGTTTCGCGTTTTTACCACCGATAATCTAAAAGG
>CAXUMK010000517.1:0-2097 GCA_964251885.1 uncultured Segetibacter sp.
CTTTAACTGGCTCAAACCGTACATTCAGCCGTGGAGTTGTAAACCATCCGTATAAACTGTTGCGGTCTTCGCGGAGGCCGGCGACTATATCAAACTTATCGGAAGGTGTGTAAGTATATTCAAAAAAGGCTCCGGGAACGACCTCTGTTCTTTTATAATTGGTTGCTTTAAAATCTTCATTGTATTTATCATACACATAACTCAATCCTGTTTTGAACTTATGAATAGTCGAATTGATAATGGATTGATAAATGAGGTTTGAATACAAGTTCTGTTGGTGCCCGTTGTAATTTGTCATCCCGAAATAAGAGTCCTGGCTGTGGTCAAATGCGGATAATTGTAAGCCGATACTTTGATATTTCTTTTGAGGGAATACATAACCCAATTTGCCAAAGCCTTCCACTCTTCTTGTATTGATTTCCAGGCCGTAATGGTTAGTTGTAGACTTATCTTTTGAAGCGTCATAATCAACCTGGCCGCCCGTTTTTTTATCATCTAAAAACTTTATTCCAAACTGCGATATTAATCCTTTGCTGTTGTCGTAGCTCCACCTTTTTACTGCGCTGAATAAATTGCCTGTTGGCAAATCTCTAAATCCATCTTTATTAAAGTCTAACTTTTTGTTGTTGAAATAGTCATCGTGTAACAAAAGTGACGTTGACCATTTCTTGCCCGGCTTTTGTGCCAGGTTTACATTTACATCGGTTCTGCCAAAATCATTTACATACATATTTGCGTACAAACGTTCACTGCTTGCCGGTTTCTTTAATTCAACATTTATTTGCCCGGCAATACTTTCATAGCCATTTGCTACAGAGCCTGTTCCCTTGCTCAGTTGTATGCTTTCTATCCATGTTCCCGGAATTGAGTTCAAGCCTAATGAAGTTGCCAACCCTCTCGGCCCCGGAAGATTCTCAACCGTTAATTGTGTATAGATGCCTGCCAGTCCTAACAGTTGAATTTGTTTTGAACCCGTTACCGCATCATTGTAAGAAACATCTACAGAAGGATTGGTTTCAAAGCTTTCACTCAGGTTACAGCAGGCTGCTTTAAACAATTCTTTTTGGGTAATATTGGTTGTTCTGAAAGGGTCATAAGAGTTGACATAAGTAGCGGCTCCTGAAGAGGAAACTTTCACTTCGTTTAAATGCTTACCTGTAGCTAAAATAATGTTCAATTCTTTCATTGGAGTTACCAAAATCGTATCTGCTCCATAACCTGTATAACTTACAATCAATCTTTGGCCTTTGTGTTTGATATTGAACACCCCGTTTTCATCGGTTGTTGTACCCAGGCTTGTACCTATCCAAACTACACTTGCACCGGCCAATGGCGTAAAGGTTCCCTTTTTATCTTCTTCTAAAACAACTCCTTTTATGTCATATTCTTCCGATGGCTGCTGCATGAGCGCCTGCATATTGTCTGTTTTAATTGTTGCAGCAGCAGTGTCTTGTGCAGGTTTTATATTTTCCATTTCCCGGTAATGGCAGCATGAAGGCAGTGCATTATAAACTGCATCATTCGCTTTTTTCAGGTAGGTATCGTGACCTGCTGCTGCTATCTTACTATGTATTTTGTCCAAAGAAATTCCGGATGGGTTATAAGAGACAGAGAGCATTTTTGTATCCGCATTCCAATCTGCAGATGCAATGCCTTTCACTTTCAGCGCTCCTTCTATCCTGTGTTTGCATTGGTCGCATACGCCAAATACTTTAAACGATACCGCAGTATCTTTTACAGCCATTTTGTTTTGTGAATAAGCTGAGACCTCCACAAAAAGGAGGAACAATAAAGTGGTGTATTGTATTATTTTCATCGCAAATGTTTTGAAGCAAAGCCAGGGAACAGCATTAATAAAAGGGACATTACAAGGTTATCTTTTTCGTAACCAGCTAAAGTTGTTTATGCATCTCCGGTTCCCGTGAACGGGACAAGTAGTGTCACTTGCCGCTCTTTGCAGCATTCCCGATAAATACCTTTGAATCGCATAGGCGTCAACTTAAGAGTTTGTGTGGACGAACATTGGTTTTTTGTGGTACATAGTTGTGTCACTCACTTGTACGGCAAACCTTTATTCAGCTTTTAACCCAAAATCTA
>CAXUMK010000518.1:0-1801 GCA_964251885.1 uncultured Segetibacter sp.
ATGCCAGAACAACAAAAACAAGAATATAAGCCGGTACTACAGAATGGGTTTTCTGTGCAAAATAATGTCAGCCCAGGATTTCAGCATTCTCACACATCATCGGATGGAAACGACCTGATCAGAAGCCTGGAAAAAACCGTTGAGATTTTGACCAAACCAGAGGAAAGCCATGATCAGATGCCTGATGACTTAACAAAGCAGGTGGAGCGGAGAAAGAAAAAGCAGTCACAGCGTCGAAGCCGGGGATTGCATCACTAATACTTAATAAAAATTTAGAACTATGAGTGAAGAAACAATGCAAACAAATGAAGCGTTTATGGATATAGCCGTAAACAAGATGGAAGAGCAGGACAAAAGAATTAATGAGTTAGCAGGACAGCTTAATAATTCTTTAAAGAATTCCGGAGATTCTCAGATGGTTAAGCAGGGCATAGATGAACTGAGAACGGAAATTAAAACCATTCAATTTCCAACTAAAGAGATGCTGGAACTGTCTGTCCGGCTGAAAGTTGCCATCAGCTTGCTTGCACAACCAGCTGAACGAAAAGTGCTACACCATCATCATATACCCAAAATTATCTGGATAGCTGCAGGGCTTTTTCTTATTCTTTGCCTTACAAGCTCAGGGTGGTACATGACAACAGATAAATTGAACATGTATACAGCGAGTGATACCAAATACCGGTATTTAAAACTGGATACTGCAAGCAGGGGTTTGCAAAAGAACCTGGATCTGGCTGATAGTTTGTACAAATCGAATCCGGATTTAAGGCAAATGGTACTTGAAACAGAGGAGATAAACCGCAAACATCTGGAAATGTTGCAAAAAGCCAATCAGATGGAAAATGAAGCAACTGACTTAAAGAGAAAAGTTTTTACAAAGTAAAACTTGCATATAAGTCTTTGGCATGCATTAATCAACAATTCTGCAGTTTCCAAAATATTAGAATAGGATGATATAAACAGATCTGCATTAATACTCTACATTGAAAGGGCATCTTAGGATTTAAAAACAGGTAAAATATATCCAACGTTTTTATCCTTAATTGATTTGGTTATTCTACAAAAGAAGGTGTAAGATTTGCAAAGGAGAATTCCATCGGTTATATTTGAGCTGGTAGCGAAAATAAAAGACTATGAAGTTCATATTTATATTGATTTATTCAAGCCTATTCTTTTCTTTAATAGTACAAGCGCAAGACAAATCACAACAGCCTTTTATTGACACAGCTCTTGCAAAGAAAATTACAGTTTTAGGTTTTTGCCTTTGTCAAACTTCATTATCGAATTTGCAAATGTTAAGCGACGATTTAAAAGAGGTTGAAGTCGAAGAAATGGACTTGCCAAAAAAATGTTTTGGGCAGGATGCCCGGTTTGAAAATGGAAAAGGTTACTATTCTGCCAAATATCCGGGTATTATTTTTCAGAAAGACCAAAATACAAATTATATCAGCAAAATCAGATTAACAAAGGAATTTAAAGGAAGCCTTCCAAACGGGATACCAATTGATTTGCATAATTTAATTCTGAAAGACGTATTTAAAGCCTATCCTGAGCTAAAGGAAAAATGGGGGTCAAGAGGCTGTTCAAATTATTGGAACATATCAAATGATACAATATCGTTCTTTGTAAGTATTGATCCAAACAAAAAGCCACAATATCCTGTGGATGAAACTTATTATTCACAAAAATCTGTGGAGGCAATTGATATAAAGATTTCATGTTACAACCTTTTCGAAAGAGAAAAAAATTATTTAATGATCCCGTACTTTTCATTGATAGCTTTAATGTGCCGATCTGG
>CAXUMK010000518.1:1811-2077 GCA_964251885.1 uncultured Segetibacter sp.
TCAGATATAAGAGTTAGTTGCGAAAGATTCTTAACATCTTGCCCCTTTATTTTCCATTTTTTATTTCATTAAATCTATCGATAAGCTCAATTGGAATTAAATTTACTTTTTTTAATGCCTTAAGTAAGGTCGAATAATTTACTGAGCTTGAAAAGACGTCCTGATAAATTTGATTTAAGATAGTCTTGCCTTTACGATATAAAAACCATTTTGGATAAAACAAATTAATTCCATTAATAAATTTTACTTGTATTCTTTCACATTCA
>CAXUMK010000519.1:0-1225 GCA_964251885.1 uncultured Segetibacter sp.
ACAACATCACCAATCACCGCTGACCACAAAGGATGATAAAGTCGAGAAGAAAGTAGTTGGCGCTCAAGAGAACTGAGTAAGCTGGGTAAATCGCATTCTTCCCGATTCAGCATCAAAGAAGGAACAAATTTAACTTGCATTTTCTGTTTTTTTAAGACTTTGCATAGCAGCTTATCTTCGTTTAAAGCTTGTCCCCATTTATCTAACAGTGCTGTTTCTCGGAATATTTCTGTTTTTAGCGCTAAATTACCACCCCAAGGAATGCCGAAAAGGAACATCTGCACAACGTTGGATATGTTGCCTTGGTAGCGTACCATAGTCCCCCAATAGTTACCTGTGGGTATATACCAACGGTTGCCGGTTGTTGCACCTACTTTGGGATGAGTTAGAGGAGTGACTAATTCACGCAGCCAATTGGCATGGGGTACCATATCGGCATCGATAAGGGCAACTACTTTGTAAGAGTCGTCCAATTCAGAGATAGCTTGCACTAGGGAACTGCATTTGAGACTGCAATTGTGACGCAGCATTTTTAAAGGGCTGATTTGGATGTTGGTTGCTACTTGTTGGCTGATATCAGTGGCGATTTTCCAAGCTGGATCATCGTAACTATCGACGACCAACTTTAAATCATAGTGTGGATAGTTCTGGTTTAAGAGCGATCGCAAACAATTCGACAAAAACGGATCAACTCCACGTAAGCAAAGAATTACCGCTGTTTTCGGCAATTGGTCATCTGGTAAAATCTTTTTTCGGGGTGAGTGCAAGTAAAACAAAAACACAACCCCTAAAAACATCTGTATAGCTAGCCAACCCAGCAAAGATTTAGACAGGAATATTGCCAGTTCTATCATTAAATTTATTGCCCTCGGCTGGTTTATGAACAAGGAGTCAGAAGTCAGGAGTTTGGAGGAATGACTATTGCTTTGAAGTCGGACTGCGTAATGCGTTAACCTCAAGAATGTCAGCGAAACAAATTTAAAAGTTAAAGTTTTTGTTTTCAACTTCACTCATAAAAGAATAAAGTTATCCTGACTTCTAAATTCTGACTCCTAACTCCTGACTTGTTTTATGGATCTAATCCATATTTCATGTCTATGTTGACTGTGGTATTTTTCAAAAGCGAAAAACTGGCTTTGCTAAACTTTGGCGTACCCGTTGTTATTGATACAGTCGGATTATTGGAAATACCAAAACCTTCTTTAGGAATGCCGAAAAAGTCTTT
>CAXUMK010000519.1:1235-2073 GCA_964251885.1 uncultured Segetibacter sp.
CCATTTTGATCGTCAACTACAGCGACAGCATAGTTTCCCGGCTTTAAGCCAGTAAATTGCTCTTTTAGAGAACTTCCAGTAATTTGCTTACAAGCACTTTTGACAACATTCTTTGTACTTAAAGGAAATCCTTTTTCATTAGGGTAAATTCCCAAGCAAATCTGACCTTTTTGGTGTTTGATGCCATTGACGACTACAGTAAGTGTTGTAGTCTGTTGGGCATTTGCTGTTTTAGCAAAGTTAGCGCTCACTAAAATAGCGATTAACAAGAAACTAATTTTAGATAACTTCAACATCAGTTATCGCTCCTCAATAGGTATTTTTTGCGATTGATTCGTAGAGGCACAATGTGCTGTGCCTCATTGCGTTTATTGCACGCAAACAAAAACCGTTATTAATTCACAGTTTTTATTTGCTGTTTCGGGATTGAATAGTTTTTCCAACGAATCCAAAACATTTGAGCAGCTTTTAGCAAATCTTTGATTAAAAAAGATTCGTTGCCTCTCAAGTTTTTGTACAAACTAATATGACAACATATTCGTTGATACAAATTCATTGGAAAAAGCCATACGGAAAGAGTATACTCCCATAATATTCGCCAATGTGGAAATATAATTTGCCCTTCATTCGCCGAATCTAACCATACTGCCCAACTGTAAAAATCAGGTATCATACTCGATGAGTATTGTGTATTGTTGTTAGTAAACGACAAATAATCTGGGAAAAACATACTCATTGATTGTTGCGGATGGATTCTGGCAAAAAATAGGCGATCGCCTATTTCATAAAACTTCCCAATCATCCCCAGTCTTAACAAGAAAATTCCATCTGCAAGACC
>CAXUMK010000520.1:0-2065 GCA_964251885.1 uncultured Segetibacter sp.
TTTGGTATATTGATAGTGATATTTTCTTTTTGCAGAAATTTCTGCTACCATCTTTTACCTTAGATCCAATATTTATGCTAGATACAGAAAATTCTTATACATTTAATCCAATTGATTTCTTAAATATAAAAGCTCCAATATTTAAACGCGTCAATGCTGGATTTATTTACTTTCCAAATAGATTGTATAATTTAGATGAAATAGAAAAACTATTAAGCTTAAAAGTGTTAAAAAAAAATGTTCTACATGTCTGGGCTGAGCAAACAATTTGGGCATTTCTGGCTGCAAGGTCCAATAATGTAAACTATTTTAATTCGTCACAAATAGTAATGGCTCGTAAAAAATTGGAAATCACAGAGTATACTATCGCAGTCCATCTGGTATCAACATTCCGTTATCATTTTAAAACGCTTAAATCGATATCCTTAATAGATAATAACAACCAGAAAGGATATGAGATAGTCAGGCTCAGCAATGTCTCTAATATGCTGAATAAATTTGAATTTGGCCTTGAAAGAATAATAAAAAAATTCAAGAGACATTTTACAAAATATTAATTTAGTATTTCATACAACAAATATAATTTATTGCACATAGTTATATTTCGTAACGGATAAAATTGTGAGTTAGGTGATAAAGAAAAAGAGGGGCAATTTTGTAGTGCTTAAACATCAAAACATGCCCACTCTTCTGTTCAATGTCAGCGAGGCTGACATTGAAAAACTAAGATACGAACGATATGCTTACCCGTATCCAACGATTCAAAAACGCATCTTTGCCGTTTACCTGAAGGTTATTTCAGATTACAGTGACCACCAAATTGGTTTCATCACAGGTCTGCATGCCAATACTGTTTCCCGCTGGATTGCTGTATACCAACTCCAGGGATACGAGGGATTACTTAGCAATCATTATGGAACCAACCAAAGTGAACTCCAGGAACACGCCCGCAGCATTCTTGATTGTTTCAGCCAGCAGCCACCCCGTTCAGCAGCAGAAGCAGCAGAACACATCCGGGAAATGAGCGGTGTTGAGTGAAGTACTCAACATGTGAGCAATTTCATGAAAGGTCATGGTTTGAAGTTTCTCAAATGCGGTCATATACCGGCTAAAGCAGATGATGAGCAGCAACACCAATGGGTAGATACTAAGCTCAAACCTGTGATAAAAGCAGCCCACAAAGCAAAGGTGCACCTGCTGTTTTTGGATGCAGCTCATTTCATGCTTGCACCTTTTATCTGCTCTTTATGGTGTAGCTGCAGGCTTTTCATCAAAGCTTCCAGTGGAAGAAACCGCATTAATGTGCTGGGGGCCGTTCATGCCATTAGTAAGAAGGTTGTTACCCTGACCAACAACACTTACATCACAGCCGACACATTGATTGAGTTCCTGCGGCTGCTCAAAAAGAAGTTCTGTGACAAACCCATTTTTATTGTACTGGACAATGCCTGCTATCAGCACTGTCAAGCCGTAATATCAATAGCTGAATCGTTAGGAATCACGTTGCTATTCCTTCCTCCTTACTCTCCCAACCTGAATATAATAGAACGAATGTGGAAGTTTACCAAAAAGCAAATTCTGTATGCAAAATACTATGATAAGCCCGAAGCATTTCATCAGGCCATAGGAACTTCCTTTGCAAACATCAACAGGAATTGTAAAGAGCAACTCACCTCTTTACTTACCCTGAAATTCCAGTTCTTCAATAACCAAAATTCACTAATTTACCCCTTGTGAAGTATAGGATAAGCCCAGTAGCTCATCCTATCATGTGTTTCTTATCATGCAAAAGCATTAGAGTCACTATTGTAGCGACAAAATAATTATGCAGCAATGATGTATCTTGTATTTCTTAGTGTAATACAGGTGCAGCGAGCTATCAAATTAACAAACTAGGATAAGACATATCTTGTTCATATAAAAGCAGTTGTCAATGAAGTTTGTGACAGTACAACCGGGTAAAAATAATTATACTACTTCACAGGGATAAGAAGAGTGTTGACATAGAGGAATTCCTGAATGTGGAAAAGGTAAATGTTTGGCGGACAAAAAAGAAATTTTCGGA
>CAXUMK010000521.1:0-293 GCA_964251885.1 uncultured Segetibacter sp.
AATGAAAAAAATTCTGCACGAAAATCCTGACTGGCAGTTCAGGATAATTGGTGATGATGGAGCTGGTTCAAAGCCAGGCAGTATGATGCGAAAGTGGATGCAGGAGCAATTTTCAAAAGTCACTGGACAGATAGAATTTTTTGATGGGGTTTCTTATGATGAACTGCCTGCACTAATAGCTGAAAGCGAAATTGTACTGCTGCCAAGTTTGTTTGAAAGTTTTTCTTATACATGCGCAGAGGCAATGGCTGCCGGCAAAGCAGTTGTAGGAAGCAAGGTGGGAGGAATGGCAG
>CAXUMK010000521.1:303-2034 GCA_964251885.1 uncultured Segetibacter sp.
ATGCGGTCTGCTTACCGACCCTGATAATCGTGCCGATATTTATAAAAAAATCGCAACCCTTATAAACGATCCTCAGCAACGATATGAATGTGCTTTGAAAGCGAGAACGAGGATTAAGAGTGAATATAACGGAGAGAAAACAGTTAGGCAGTTTGTAGAATTCTATAATAAATATAGTAAGCCTTAGTACATCGCGTTTCCATTTCTCAGTCTGAACCAACAGTACATGTAATAAAGTAAAGTATATAAAACAATACTCCGGTAATTTTTCAGCAATTCACATAGGTGGATAAAAAGGGTTAGGGCAGAAACAACAAAGGCATTAGACCTTTGTATGCTTAAACCAAGTTCTAATGCCTTAAGAGTTGTAGAAGCAACTCTGAGTAAAATTACAGAAGTAAAGAAACCTGTTTCAAAATTTATTATCCACATTTTGGAATTATGGTTGGGGATGAACTGTCGCTATGTGTTCAGCAATATGGGACGATGGGGCACGATGAATGAGAAAAGTTATCGCAATTGTTTCAAAAAGTTTTTTGACTGGTTCGGTTTTAATTACAATATGGTTAAGCAGCACTGCGGCAAAGAAATCATAGCCGTGTTCGACCCATCGTATATTAAAAAGAGCGGTAAACAAACTTATGGCATGGGCATGTTCTGGAGTGGTGTGCGCCAAAAGGCATTAAAAGGTCTTGAGATAGGTTGCCTTGCCTTTGTAGATGTGACAGCGGGAACAGCTATGCACGCAGTGGCAGAGCAAACTCCCCCACCCAAAACATTAAAGGCAGAGGGAAATACGCTGGTCACTCATTATGTAAGCCTTATTAAAAAGCACCTTACCGATATAAAGTCTATTACCAATTATCTGGCTGTAGATGGATATTTTATGAAAAAAGAATTTATTGCTCCTTTACACAAAGAAGGATTGCACATTATTACCAAAACCCGAAGCGATGCTAACCTGATGTATTTGTTTAAGGGTAAACAAAGGAAAGGAAGAGGCAGAAAGAAAGTGTATGATGGAAAAATTAATACCGCACAAATAGACAAGCGGCGCTTACCCTGTTGCTATGCAGATGAAGATATGAAAGTGTATGCAGGCAAAGTCTATTGTGTATTGTTGAAACAGATAGTGCTTGCAGCATTTATTTATTATGGCGACAAAGAGAAGCCCGAAATTATTATTGGCACCGATACCGCTATGGAAGTAACAAAAATGTGCAAGTATTATGGACTTCGTTTCCAGGTAGAGTTTCTCATACGCGATGCCAAGCAGTTTACCGGACTGGAAGATTGCATGGCAAGAGATGAGCAAAAGCTGCACACCCATTTTAATATTGCTATGACGGTAGTGTCAGTTGCCAAAGTTACTTACTACCTCTCAGTACCAAAGGAGCAACGAGGAAGCTTCTCAATGGCAGATATCAAAATGCTACACATGAACCAGTTAATCACAAAAAGAATTTTTTCAAAGTTAGCTTTAGACCTGAGTTGCAGAAAAATAAAACGAATTTATAACCAATGCCTGGACTTCGGCAGGATAAGAGCTTAAAACTTACCGGAGTATTGATTTTTGAAATTCGACAAAAAAAAGTTTTCCGACATTGGATTAACGTTTGAGAGAAAGACCATGGGAAAATTCCTTGTAGGAGTTGTAGCAGGCGTTATAATAATGGTACTTTTAGCAACGAGCGTTATGTACTTCACCAATATAGGAATTGAAGTTAATAC
>CAXUMK010000522.1:0-2028 GCA_964251885.1 uncultured Segetibacter sp.
CACCGTTTTCTAAAATAAATCCTTCGCACCATTTTGTTTCCGGATCTATCACCCAATATTCCGTAACACCTGTTTGTTCATAAACAGCTTTCTTCTTTTTTAGATCATAAAGTCTGTCTTCAGATAAAATTTCGATTACAAGATCAGGAGAACCTACAATTCCCTTCCTTTCTATTATATCTTTTTTATTATTTGATATAAAAATTATGTCAGGCTGAAAAGCATTTTTACTGTTTAAATAAACATCTACAGGGGCAAAGAAAACTTCTCCCAAGCGCTTTTCTTCTACATGATTATTTAGAGAAGAAAAAATTTTTCGCTGTACGCGGGCATGAGGTGTTGTAGGGGCAGGTGACATAACTATTTCATCATTTATTAATTGACAAGAAGTTCCCTCGGGCATTAGTTCAAACGCCTCCATTCCTGTTCGAGGTGGTTTTATATATGTCTCCATTGACTGTATTTTAATTAAAATTTTTACTCAGTTCACATCTTACCGTTAAATTACAGGTTTAATTATTTGTCATGTCATTTCAAAACAAAACAGCTTTTACCGCACCAGCCGTGGAATTGGGAAAGCTATAGGCTCCGGCTTGCTACAGAAGGAGCAAACATAGATGGAAAATCGTAGTGGATTTTATGAGGAAGACTACAGACGATATCTTAAAAAGAAATAGCAAGGTCAAACATCCTAATTGTTAATTGACCCTTTCCTTCGCCTACAGATTTGTATGCACCGTTTTCTAAAATAAATCCTTCGCACCATTTTGTTTTTGGGTCAACTACCCAGTATTCTTTAACGCCGGCCTTTTCATAAACCATTTTCTTTTCGATCAGATCATACTTTTCATTTCCCTTTGATAAAATTTCGATTACCAAGTCCGGAGTTCCTTCAATTCCCCTAACTTTTATTACATCACTATTTTCTTTTGAGATAAAAAAGATGTCTGGTTGAAAGGCATTCTTCCTGTTTAAATAAACATCAATCGGTGCGAAAAAAACTGTTCCAAGTTGCTTTACTGCCACAAAATTATTTAGGGCTGAAAAAATTTTACTGTGTGTAAGAAAATGAGGTGTTGTAGGGGCAGGTGACATAACTATTACATCATTTATTAATTGACAAAATGTTCCTTCGGGCATTAGTTCAAATGCTTCCATTCCTGTCCGTGGTGGTTTTATATATGTCTCCATGACTGTAATTTAATTAAAACTTTTTACTCAATTCACTTCTTACCGTTAAATTACAGTTCAATTACCTGCCATGTCATTTAAAAATAAAACTGTTTTTATTACCGGCGCCAGCCGTGGAATTGGTAAAGCCATAGCGCTTAGGCTTGCTGCAGAAGGAGCCAACATTGTAGTTGCTGCCAAAAGCGTAGAAGAAAACCCGAAGCTGGGCGGAACCATTTACAGTGCAGCAGCAGAAATAGAACAGGCAGGAGGCAAAGCGCTGGCACTGCAATGCGATATAAGGGATGCAGTGCAAATTCAAAATGCAGTGGATAAAGCTGTTGAAAAATTTGGCGGAATCGATATACTCATCAATAATGCATCGGCAATATCCCTAACGACTACAGAGCAAACAGAAGCAAAGCGGTTTGATCTGATGCATGACATTAACGTTAGAGGAACTTTCCTGGTGAGTAAAGCCTGCATTCCGCATTTAAAAAAAGGAACAAATGCGCATATCCTAAATTTATCGCCGCCTGTAAACTTAGACGTAAAATGGTTTAAAAACCATGTTGCCTATACTATCAGCAAGTACAACATGACAATGATTGCATTAGGTCTTGCAGAAGAATTGAGAAAGTACCATA
Organism: uncultured Segetibacter sp.; assembly: GCA_964251885.1. Taxonomy (GTDB): domain Bacteria; phylum Bacteroidota; class Bacteroidia; order Chitinophagales; family Chitinophagaceae; genus Segetibacter. The sequence goes on from CAXUMK010000522.1 coordinate 1,818, forward strand.
TTGCAGCTAATACACTCTGGCCACGAACTACCATTGCAACGGCTGCCGTTCAAAACCTATTAGGAGGAGATGCATTAATAAAAATGAGCCGCAACCCCGAAATTATGGCTGACGCTGCTTATTGCATTCTTAGCAAACCTGCCGGAGAATGTACCGGCCATACATTTATCGATGAAGCCGTTTTAGCGGCTGAAGGATTTACTGATCTCAG
>CAXUMK010000523.1:0-1804 GCA_964251885.1 uncultured Segetibacter sp.
TGTTTATGTGAATGAAATTTTTTCGCCTTTCATGTCAGCATACCGCTATTCACGGCAGGCTCTCAATCTGTCATTACCAAAATACGGATATCATTATGGGGAAGAAGCAGATGTAACCAAACTTATTGAAGGATTACCAGCACAACGTCTGCGAGAGTTAGTAAAAGACTGCCGCCAATCTAATAATATTATTGGTTTTATTGGTGGTCCTCCCTGTCCTGATTTTTCTGTTGGTGGTAAGAACAAAGGACGTTTAGGAGATAATGGTAAACTTTCGGCTTCCTATGTTGAATTAATTTGCCAACAGCAACCTGATTTCTTTTTATTTGAAAACGTCAAAGGATTGTGGAAGACGACAAAACACCGTTTGTTTTTTGAAGCGCTGAAACGACAATTACAGCAAGCAGGTTATGTATTAACAGAGCGGTTAATTAATGCGATTGAATATGGTGTACCTCAAGATAGAGAAAGAATTATTCTTATTGGCTTTCAAAAAAAACTTATTCAAGATATGGGAATAATACTTCACAGTGAAAATATTCTTCCTGAAGGTACTTTTCTTTGGCAAAAGCACATTTTATATCCTCAAGATAAAGTCTTTTCTTACCCTTGGGGGATGCGTGAATTATTTCAAGAAGATTCTATACTGTCATGTCCTGATGGGATTCCTGAAAAACTAACTGTTGAATACTGGTTTAGAAAAAATGATGTGCTAAATCATCCGAATTCAAATCACTATTTTCAACCAAGGGCTGGTATAAAAAAATTTGCTGCTGTTGATGAAGGAGATGATTCAAAAAAGTCTTACAAACGTCTTCACAGATGGCGTTATTCTCCCACAGCTTGCTATGGCAATAATGAAGTACATTTGCATCCTTACAAAGTTAGAAGAATTTCTGTAGCGGAAGCTTTAGCAATACAATCTTTACCTGCAAATTTTGTGCTTCCAGAGAGTATGACATTAACGAATATGTTTAAAACTATTGGGAATGGTGTACCCTATCTTGCATCAAAGGCGTTAGCTCAAACTATTCTTGACTTTTTAGCAATTAGCGATCGCAACGCTTTTTATCCAGACAGCCTGACGAGTGCCCAATGTCAAGTTAAATACTGATAGGAAATTAAGCGATCGCTACAGAAACTAGCACTCACACTCAGCAAGGTGTCACAGTCTAGGGAAAAATGCCAAGAATTATGGTTTAATTTATTCAAAACCTCTTTATTATTCTCAATAAAGTTTAATAATCAATTACTGGCAGAAAAAGCAATGGCAGCAGATTATCCAGACATTGATATTGCGCCATATATCGATCATGCCCTGCTGATGCCCACGGCTACCTCAGAGCACGTTAAGCAATGGTGTGAAGAAGCAGACAGATTTGGCTTTGCGGCGGTTTGCGTCTACCCCGTGCATGTCAAGCAAGCGGCGGAACTCCTCCACGGCAAAAGTCCTAAAGTCTGTACGGTGATTGGCTTTCCCGCAGGGGCAACAACTTCAGCCACAAAACTGTTTGAAGCTCAAGAAGCGCTGGAAAATGGTGCTGTTGAGTTGGATGTGGTGATTAATTTGGGCTGGTTGAAAGCTGGCAAAACTGAGGAAATGCACCGGGAAATTGCCGAAATTTGCGAAGCCGCTGGGCAACAAGTAAAGGTGATATTGGAAACTAACCTGCTGACGGATACGGAGAAAAGTGTGGCAGCAGAAATCGCTATGGATGCAGGGGCGTTATTTCTCAAAACCTGTACAGGTTGGAACGGTGGTGTCACAGTAGCGGATGTACGACTTTTGAAAGAAGTTGCACGG
>CAXUMK010000523.1:1814-2026 GCA_964251885.1 uncultured Segetibacter sp.
AGCTCTAGACTTAATCGTAGCGGGTGCAACTAGATTAGGCACATCTCGCGGTATCGATTTGATCCGCCAGCGCGATACCCTGGAATCATAGAGAGTAGTCATTTGTTTTTTGTCCTTTGTCCTACCCTACGGGAAGCCGCTTTTTGGGTGTCTATGTCATTTGTCTTTTGTCCTGATGACTAATGACTAATCACTAATGACCCTTCGCCCCC
>CAXUMK010000524.1:0-2009 GCA_964251885.1 uncultured Segetibacter sp.
CATGCAGATGAAAAAAACATTTACGAAACAATTCGTGAAGTTTTCGCACAGTCTGTCGTTGCTGAAAAAAGTTCAAATGTTTGTGCCATAAAAAAAGCACTTTGAAGAGTGCTTTGACGCAAAAGAAAAAAGCATTATTTTATTGTGAGAGAAATGCTCAATGTTCAATTCTCAATGTTTATCAAAGGAAATATCTGCAGCATGATTATATTGATTATTGAGCTACAATTTAAAACCTACAGTCAGAATAAGATTTCCACGGGTATTTTGCTGCACGGCATAGGTGTTGGCTTTATCGCTTAAGCGGTAAGGAAAGTTTACATCTTTAGTAAGATTATGAACATAGGTCAGGTCAATAAATACACCGTGATTACGGTAACCTACACCGCCGCTGCCTTGTACAATATTTGATTTCAATTCTAAATCTTTATAAGGATTTGAATAGTATGCGCCGCCCAGCCTGAACATAAAAGTGTTGAATTTTAGCTCTCCGCCGAGCCTGTAATTAAAAGCGCCTTTGTACTGGTTTTTTATAACGGCCTTTAAGTCGCTGTAATATTGCTGGTCTTCGGCCGTTACAGTTTGCCCATCGGCTTTAAAGTTAGAACCGCTGTAACCGACATATTCAATGTCTGCGGTTATAAATGCACGCTGCCGGCGGGTATCATTTACTTCGCGAAATACATACGAGCCACTTGCAATGAATTTCCAGGGAGTTAAAGAGGTGTATTGAGTCTTGCCTTCCTCGCCACCTGTAAATAATTCTGAATATGCGTTGATGACTTTGTAAGGAGTATAATTTTCAGTATTTGCAGTCAGTCCCGAACGTTCTCTGTCGGTTAGAGTATAATAAGTAGGCGTTTGTACCGACAAGCCAAAACGAAGATAATCCTGGGGCTTAAAAATGACACCGAGGCGGGCATTTATACCAAACCCTTTGGTAGAAAGAGTATCGTTGTATTTGAAATTATCAAAGTTGTTATTGGTATTGCCCGAAGGGTCAGATTCGGTATAAGAAGTCAGGCGCTGGTAATTGACGATAGGAATGCCAAGACTGCCTCCTATATAGAATTTGTCATCCATATTGGCTGCATAGCCTAATGCAATTTCGTAGATACCGCCTTTGGTGGCGATTGTCTTTTGCTGGTTGAGAGCAATGCCTTTTTCGAGCAAAAATTCGGGTAATGCTTTTACAACACTGTCATTACTGTTAGGATCTTTAAAAATATCTACAAGATAAGTATACAAAGCCGGAGCTGTGCCAAAGGCAAAGGATGGATTATTCAATGCCTGGTCTATCGTTGAATTGCTGTTTCTAAACTGCTCTGCATACTGTTCGCTAAAACTGCTTTGGTTATTGGTTCCTTTGTAAGAAACAACGTTATTGAAATTAGCTGTTTGATTGATGCCAATGCTAAAAGCCTGGCTTGTCCACTTACTATGCGGACTGTTGAAGCCAATAACAAGCCCGCTCGTACCTATATCAAATGCAGATTTACTGGCAGATGTATTAGAGCCGCGGTAATCTGCCTTGTTACTATTGAAATTGAAGCCAGGAGTAAATACAAACTCTCTTGTTTTGTATAATCCCAAACCCGCCGGGTTAACAAATAAAGCATTGATATCTCCGCCTAATGATCCCATTGCTCCGCCTATTGCCATATTGCGTGCTGAGCCATGCTGAGGAAAATAACTGTATCTTAAAACATCTTCGGGGCTTTGTGACATCGCCACTAAAAAGCATAGGAAAGCACCTGATGAAAGTAAAAACTTCTTCATAAATTAAGAGTTGATAAAAGCCGTATTCGATGAATACGGCTTTGTATATAATGATATTTCTGAATTGTAATATTGACCATTAACGTGGAGGACGGGAAACTCCGCCACCTGCACGGCTGCCAGATGAACTTCCGGAAGATGAAGGCGTATAACTTCTTGAAGGTGAACTATAAGTGTTGGTATTAGTATTAGTGTTGCGATTACTGTTACTGTAGTTATCATTGCTACCC